>NZ_CP029495.1:3831649-4150953 GCF_003325475.1 Chromobacterium phragmitis | reverse complement strand
CGCGATTGCGTGGTCTATCGGACAAACCTGCCTGGCGGTGGGCTTTTTCGTCTTGTTGGCAACAGCATGGCACGACGAATTGCCCGCCATCATGCAGGGCAACAGCAATGCGCCGCATATGCGCGTGGTGTCTTTGCTCATGTGGGGCGTCAGCTTTTTCGCGCTTGTCGCGGTTGCGGCTCGCTGGCGGCAGTCTCGGCTGGACCTTTGGTTGAGCGTGGTGATGGTCGTATGGCTGTGCGATGTCGGTTTGTCGAATGTGCTGAACGCCTCGCGTTTCGACCTGGGATTCTATGTAGGCCGGGTCTATGGCTTGCTGGCGGCAAGCTTCGTGTTGCTGATGCTGTTATTGGAAAACGGCAGGCTTTATGCGCAGTTGGCGGCGAGCGCAGCAGAGCTGAAATCGGCCAAACTCGAGGCGGAAGGGGCGACCCAGGCCAAATCCATGTTTCTGGCCAATATGAGCCATGAAATCCGCACGCCTATGAATGCGATCATCGGCATGTCCTATCTGGCGCTGCGGACGGATCTGGATGATCAGCAGCGCAACTACATCAGCAAGATTCATAACGCCGGCACCTCTCTGCTTGGCATCATCAACGACATACTGGACTTTTCCAAGGTGGAGGCTGGCAGGCTGGAGCTGGAGGCGCAGCCGTTCAGGCTGGACGATGTGCTGGACAGCGTGTCCGCCCTGGTGGCGCAGCGGGCGGCGGACAAGGGCTTGGAGTTGTTGTTCGAGACGGCAGAGGATGTCCCGCAAGGGCTGATTGGCGACGCCTTGCGGCTGGGGCAGGTGTTGACCAACCTGGTGGGAAATGCGATCAAATTCACGGAAAAGGGGCAGGTTTCCATCATCATTGGGTTGGTTGAGCGGATGGACGACAGGGCGCAGCTCAAATTCTGCGTTCATGATACGGGCATTGGAATGGGCGAGGAGCAAATGGCCCGTTTGTTCCAGGCTTTCAGCCAGGCGGATGATTCGACCACCCGCCGTTTCGGCGGCACGGGGCTGGGTCTGAACATCGCCAAGCGACTGGTGGAACTGATGGGCGGAGCCATGAAGGTTGAGTCTGCTCCGGGTTGGGGCAGTTCGTTCATTTTCAATTGTTGGCTGGGCGTGTCGCTTGAAACGGACTCCCGCCGACAGGCGTTGCCCAGGGAAATGCGCGGGTTGAGAGTGATGGCGGTGGACGATAACCAGTCAGCGCTGGATGTACTCGGCGCCCAATTGCGGCAGCTGGGCTTTGACGTGCAGTCAAGCCAGAATGGGCAGGATGCCGTGAACCAGGTGAGGCAAGACTGTCTGGCTAAGCCCTTTGACGTGGTTTTTGTCGATTGGATGATGCCGGAGATGGACGGCCTGGAGGTAGTCCGCCGCATGCGTCAGATCAGCCGCAAGATGCGCATCATCATGGTGACGGCGTTTGGACAGGATGAGGTCAGAAGCAAGGCCCGCGCCGCGGGCTGTGACGCTTTCATGGTCAAGCCGGTGAACCAGTCACAGTTGTTCGATGTATTGCTGGAGGTATTCGGTTTTGGACGCGGCGGAAGTTTGGGAGTGGCCGCCGATCTCGATCATCCTCCTAATTTTTATGGGGCCCGTTTGCTGTTGGTGGAAGATAACCGAATCAACCAGCAGATCGCGATCGAACTGCTGGAGGGAACCGGCGCGACAATAACGGTGGCGGCAAATGGGCAGGCCGCGCTGGACAAGTTGGCGGCGCATGGTCCCGAAGCTTTCGACGCCGTGCTGATGGACGTGCAGATGCCGGTGATGGATGGCATCGAAGCCACGCGTCGCATCCGTCAGCAGATGGAGTATGCGGAGCTGCCCATTATCGCGATGACCGCCGACGCGTTGGTGGAGGAGAGGGAGCGTTGCCTGGCGGCTGGCATGGCGGACCATGTGGCCAAACCGATAGACCCGCAGGTGTTGTTTTCCACGTTGGCGCGCTGGATCAGTCGCGACGCCCCGCTGTCGGACGTAGCGGTTGCCGAGGAGGCGCCGCTGCCGAGGATTGCGGGATTGGATCAGGCTGCGGGTTTGCGGCGGGTGGCGGGAAACCGAGAGCTTTATCTGCATTTGTTGCGCCAATTCCTCGAAGAGGAATCCGGCGCGGCGATCCGTTTCGGTGTGGCGGTCAGCGAAGGAGACTACCAGACGGCGGAGCGGGTCGTGCATACGCTGAAGGGCGCCGCGGGGAACATCGGCTTCGTCGATTTGCAAAAAACCGCAATGCGGCTGGAGATGGCCACGCGAGCTCGGGAAGACCATCAAGGCTTGCTGGCCGAATTGGAGGCGGAGCTGGTCCAGGCGATGGATGCTTTGCGCGACGGGCTGGCGGCGCTGGGCTGAAGGGGCTGGGGCGAGAGGGATGGTGAAGGAGTGCCTGCTCGTTTGGCGGTCTTGCTTGCGGTTGGAGATGTCGATGCGCTTGCGTATTTTCTCGAGCATGCGCAGAGCGTCTGGGCGGAGTTTCCCGAAGACGCATGCTCCGCGTTCTAGAGTGCGCTCAATTGTTTCGATTTCGTATCGGCGTTGGCTGAGTTGCGCAGACTGGCGAAGTCGTATGGCAAGTCGCTGTCGGGCGGATGAAGTGAGGGAAGCCAGGCCATCCCATCGCCAGATCATGCTTGGAGGATGAGAAAATCCTGGCCCACGTGCATGGATGGATGAAAATCATTGTCGAACCCCGCCAGCGAACAGACGGCGATGCTTTGCAAGTGGTGAAGGCAATTATCCAGCGGCACCGCCGTTCTCCGGCGCGGATCGGATGAGCGATTATCGCGGCGCGGGAAGGGCGGAAGGCAATGGCCAGGAGTATCCTGGCCATTTCTCAGCGGTGGAATTCGCCCGCCGCTTCTGGTTGGTAGGTGATTTCCAGCACGCTTAGTTCGGTATGGCCGGACGGCGTCGGCCATTGCATGCTCTGGCCTACAGACAAGCCCAGCAGCGCGGCGCCGATCGGCGCGAGCACGGATATGCGCCCCTGTTCGCTGTCGGCGTCTTTGGGGTAGACCAGGGTCAGCAGCTTCTCCTGGCCGTCTCCCAGTCGAATGCGCACAGAAGTGTTCATGGTGACCACGCTGGCTGGCATGGCTTGCGGCTCAACCACATCTGCCCGTTCCAGCTCCGCTTCCAGGCGGCTTGCCACCGGATGGTCATGCTCGCAGCTCTCCAGCAAGGCGGCCAGCCTGTCGTAGTCAAGAGAGGAAATGGTGATTGCCGGCGTGGGCGACATATGAAGCTCCTTGCAAATGGACAAAGGGCACCGCTTGCGGTGCCCGATGGACAAATCCCTGGAGGGATTCAGTGGTCGATGATAGCGGAATCAAATGCTATCAAACAAGATAGATTTGGGATTATTTTTCTCGTTCCAATGGGAACTTTTCGTGAAAGTTGCTCAGCCAAGCAATGATAGGGCGGCTTGAGGGGCGATATTTGCCTGGCCCAGCGCGGCGGCGCCGGTCCGTCCCAGTATTTGCTGCGAAGCCAGCCTGGCTGTTGCCGCGGCAAAGTCGGTGTCGTTGATCCGGCTATGGGCGGCGGCCGTGTTCAGCGTGGAGCTCTGCAGATTGTTCACCACGGCTTCGAAACTATTGCTGACTGCGCCCAGCGTCGCTCGCTGCGAAACCAGGGTGCCCAGATCGCTGTTGAGGCTCTGCTGAGCGGTCAGCGCATTGGCCTGGGTGGTGATATCTATGGTATTGGTGGCCGCCAAGTTGCTGTTATAGCCGTTCAGGCCGCCATTGGCGGGCGTATTGGTCAAGTCTATCCCGGGCACCGTGATCTGGTTGCTGGCAGTGCCGTTGGGGCCGACTTGGAAGGTGGTGCCGTTGCCGTTGTTCAGCAACTGGGTGCCGTTGAACTGGGTGCTCTGGATGATTTGGGAGTTGGCTTGGGTCAGTTGGTCGACTTGCTGTTGCAGCGCTTGGCGGTTGCTGGAGCTGAGGATGCCGTTGCCAGACTGGATGGCCAAGTCCTGAATCTGCTGGGTGTTGTTCTGTATTTGCCCGAGCGCGTAGTCTGCGGTTTGCACCAGCGATGCGCCGTCATTGGTGTTGTTGATCGCCTGGTTGCTGCCATTGATCTGGGCTTGCAGTTGCTGGGCGATGGCGAGATTGGCGGCATTGTCCGCCGCGCTGTTGAGCACGGAGCCTGAGCTTAGCTGGGCAAGCACCTGCTTGGTGGCTTGCTGGGTCTTGTTCAGGTGGTACTGTCCGGCCAGCGAGGCCGGGTTGGTGTTGACTGTCAGCGCCATGGTGTTTCTCCGCTGCGAATCCCGGTGGGTTCAATGATCCGGTTTCATTTTAGAAACAATGGCTTGGGCGGGCAACCGTCATTTCTTAACGAGTGTATGCAATCCGACAAATGTCGGGTTGCCGCGGACAACAAAAAAGCGCGTTGGAACGCGCTTCACGCTGGAGAGATGTTGCGGAATCAGCGGCGGCGGCGGGGTTCGTCGCTCCGGATGCGGATGGGCACCAGCCTGACTTGCTGTTGTTGCGGGGCAGCCAGCAATTTGGCGACAGCGACGACCGCGACGACAAGGGCGGCGATAAGAAGGATTTGCATGTTCATGACTCCCCGTGGCTGGAACTGGGGCCGGTTTCGGACTGTCTCCGCGGCCCCTTGACTTCATTCTGGGCTACAACCTGCCGCAGACTCAAGTAGAAAGTTGTGAGTCAACGTTAAATTTTCAAGCGGAAGCGGCAGTTTTTTTCAAATCCCGCATCGCCTGGTCCAGGCCGGCCAGCGTCATCGGCCGCATGCGTTGGCCCATCAGCTGGTGGATCATCCCCACCGATTGGGTGTGGTTCCAGTGCTCTTCCTCAAGCGGATTGATCCAGACCGCGTGCTTGAAGTGTTCCAGCAGGCGCTTGAGCCAGGCCGCTCCGGACTCTTCGTTCATATGCTCGACGCTCCCGCCGGGAAAGGTGATCTCGTAGGGGCTCATGCTGGCGTCTCCAACGAAGATCAGCTTGTAATCGCGGCCGAATGTATGGATCAGGTCCCAAGTCGGAAAACGCTGGCTTTGGCGGCGATTGTTGTCTTTCCACACCGACTCGTACACGCAGTTGTGGAAATAGAAGTACTCCAGATGCTTGAATTCCGCCTTGACCGCGGAAAACAGCTCTTCGCAGGCGCGGATATGGTCGTCCATCGATCCGCCCACATCGAACAGCACCAAAACTTTGACGCTGTTGTGCTGCTCGCGCCGCATTTGCAAGTCCAGCATGCCGCCTTTGCGCGCGGTGGCGGCGATGGTGGCGTCCAGGTCCAGGACTTCTTCCGCCCCGTCGCGGGCGAACTCGCGCAGGCGCCGCAGCGCCAGCTTGATGTTGCGGGTGCCAAGCTCGACTTTGTCGTCGAAGTTGCGGAATTCGCGCTGGTCCCACACTTTTACCGCGCGGCGATGGCGTGATTGGTTCTGGCCGATGCGCACGCCTTCTGGATTGTAGCCCCAGGCGCCAAAGGGACTGGTGCCGCCGGTGCCTATCCACTTGTTTCCGCCCTGATGGCGCTCCCGTTGTTCCTCCAGGCGTTGGCGCAGCGTCTCCATCAGCTTGTCCCAGCCCAGTCCCTGAAGCTTTTGCCGCTCCTCCTCGCTGAGGTATTTTTCAGCCTGCTTGCGCAGCCACTCCTCGGGAACGGGGCGTCGCAGATCGTCCAGGCTCAGCTCCAAGCCCTTGAAGTGGTGGCCGAACACCTGATCGAAACGGTCGAAGTATTTTTCGTCCTTCACCAGCGCCGAGCGAGACAGATAGTAAAACTCGTCAAGGCTGCCGAAGGCGATGTTGAGCCGCAGCGCTTCCAGCAACAGCAGGAATTCTTTCAGAGTGACCAGCAAGCCGGCGTTGCGCAGCGCGTAGAAGAAATCGATCAGCATGTGGGGCGGTTGGGAGTGAAGGAGGTTCTGCAGCGCATCATACTATGTCCGGGCGGTCGCGGCATGCATGGTGTCGGGCCACGCCGGCGGTCCGCGCCGAAACGGAGAGTCCCAGCGCGGAGCCTGCCTGCGATCAGAGCGGCGACGGCGGTGCCTTGAGCTCGGGATATCTGGACCCTGTTTCCGCGAGGTTCAGGCGCACGTCGATGTTGCCATGCGTGGCGTGGGAATAGGGGCAGACGATGTGCGCCTGCCCGATCAGCGCCTTCGCCTCCTCGATGTCCAGTCCGGGCAGGCTGATCCGCAGCTCGACTTCGAGTCCGAAGCCGGTGGGGAGGACGCCGATGCCGACGACACCGGTCACGCTGGCTTCAGCCGGCAGCGTCTTTTTTTGTTTGGCCGCGACGAATTTCATCGATCCCAGGAAGCAAGCGGCATAGCCTGCTGCGAACAGCTGCTCTGGATTGGTGCCCGGGCCGTCGGCGCCGCCGAGCTCGCGAGGCGTGGATAGCAGGACTTTCAGCGCCCCGTCCGAGGACTCGGCGCGACCTTCGCGGCCTCCGCTGACGGTGGCCTGGGTGCGGTACAGAATCTTTTCAATCGACATGGTGTGTTCCTGATGGTTGGGCAGAGTGTCATTGGGCCGTTTGGCATAAAGCACTTTACGTCATGAGTGGATACGATAAGATTTATAAAATCCTAAAAAATTGATCGAAAGTTTCAAATGACGGTTGCGTGTGTCGATCGCCTAGACGCGTTGTTGGACCGCTTTCCAGTTCGCGCTCGGACGTTCCATTCCGGCACCCTGTGCGGCGCCGCGGAATTTTCCCGGTCCGGCAGCAGCGGCCAGCTGCATCTGGTCAGGTCCGGCGTCTTGAACGTGCTCCATGCCAACCCATCGGCCGATCTGCATGTGGACGTGCCCAGCCTGTTGTTCTATCCGCGGCCGATGCCGCGCCGATTCGTTTTGGATGAGGGGGGCCGGGCTGACCTGGTTTGCGCCGAGCTTAACTTCGACGGCGGAGCGGAAAACCCCATCGTGGCGGCGCTGCCGGCGGCGATTTGTCTGCCGTTGGGCCGCATCGCCGGCGCCGCGCCGGTGTTGTCTACGCTGTTCGACGAGGCCTTCAGCGACAACTGCGGCCGGCATGTCGTAGTCGACAGGCTGTTCGAGGTCGTGCTTGTGCAGTTGCTGAGGCATCTGCTGGAAACTGGCGAACTGCGCGGCGGCATGCTGGCCGGGCTGTCTCATCCCAAGCTTAGGAAAGCGTTGGCGGCGATGCATGAGCGGCCGGCCAGAGAGTGGTCGCTGGATGGGCTGGCCGGCATCGCGGGGATGTCGCGCAGCGTTTTCGCCGGCAGTTTCCGCGACGTTGTCGGTTGCACGCCGGGAGCCTATCTGCAGGGCTGGCGGGTCAGACTCGCGCAGCAGGCGTTGAGGCAGGGCAGGCGCTTGAAAGTGATCGCAATCGAGGTGGGCTACGGCAGCGAAGCCGCATTGTCCCGGGCATTCAAGGCGCAATGCGGCCTGACGCCACGACAATGGCGCCAGTCGCGCGAGATGGACTGACGCCGACTGAGGATTTCAGGCATGGCGGCCGCGGGAATGACATCCGGGCATGATGACAGTTGGGGCTGGCCGGTGCTAATCTTGGTTAGAGCGCAGGCTCTAAACGATTGTTTGGCTGGTATCAACAAGGACAATGCTATGGATGCCATCAAGATGCCCCCTCAGGAAGAAGGCGCGCTGCTGGATGCCTTTTCTCGGCTCAAGGCCGTTGCCGCCGCCGAGCCGTATCCGTCGCTAGAAACCCGGAAGTCCTGGTTGAACGCGCTGGAGCGCCTGATTCAGGAAAACCGCCAGGCGCTGGTCGACGCGGTGGGGCGCGATTTCGGCCAGCGCAGCGCCGTGGAGACGCGTCTTGCGGAGCTCTTCCCCTCGCTGGAAGGGCTGCGCCATGCCCGCCGCCATCTGAAAAGCTGGATGAAGCCGCAGCGGCGCGGCGTTTCTTTCTGGTTCGCGCCCGCTGGCGCCAGCGTGCACCCCCAGCCGCTGGGCGTGGTGGGGGTGGTGGTGCCGTGGAATTATCCATTGTTCCTCGCCTTCGGCCCCATCGTCGCCGCGCTGGCGGCCGGCAATCGGGTGATGGTGAAAATGTCGGAATACACGCCGGCCACCGGGGAACTGGTTCAGCGACTCGCGCGCGAGCATTTCGGGGAGGATTTGCTGACCGTGGTGAACGGCGGGCCGGAATTGGCGCAGGCTTTCGTCCGGTTGCCGTTCGATCATTTGCTGTTCACCGGCTCTACCGCCGTGGGGCGCCATGTGATGCGGGCGGCAGCGGAAAACCTGACGCCTGTGACGCTGGAACTGGGCGGCAAGTCGCCGGTTTTGGTCGCGCGGGGGGCCAATCTCAAGCGCGCGGCGGAAGCCATCGTCGCCGGCAAGATGATGAATGCGGGGCAGACCTGCGTGGCGCCAGACTATCTGCTGGTCAACGAGAAGGATTGCGCGCTGTTGCTGGACGAGATCCGGGACGCGGCCAAGCGAGCTTATCCCACGCTGGCAAGTAACCCCGATTACACCGCGATCGTCAACGCCAGGCATTACCAGCGTCTGACGAGTTGGCTGGAGGGCGCTCGCGAGGCGGGCGCGCGCATCGACGATGTCAATCCGGCGGGCGAGGCGCTGGCCGCGGTCCGCAAGCTGCCGCTTACCCTGGTTCAACGATGCCCGGAAGATTGCGCGCTGATGCAAGAGGAAATCTTCGGCCCCATCCTGCCGGTCGTCGCTTACGACAAGTTCGATGAGGCGCTGGCTTACATCAATGCCCGGCCAAGGCCGCTGGCATTGTATCTGTTCGACGACGATCCGCTGCGGATGGAGCGCGTGCTGAAAGAAACGATATCGGGCGGCGTCAGCATCAACGACACTTTGCTGCACGTGGTGCAGGAAGACCTGCCATTCGGCGGGGTGGGGCCATCCGGCATGGGGCATTACCACGGCCGCGAAGGCTTCCTGACCTTCTCCAAACTCAAGCCGGTATTTCGCCAGAGCCGCCTGTCCGGAGCCTGGTTGACACGTCCGCCGTATGGCGCGGCGGTGGAATGGCTGCTCAAGCTGATGCTGCGTTGACATGGCTAGCCGGCGTCAATTCTTGAAAGCAGGCGCGTTCGGCGGCGCAGCTTTGCTGATCGCGGGCTATTGGGCCGCGCCAGCGGCAGACCCGGAGGCGGAGGCCGTCGCCGGATTGTCCTGGCTGCGCCCGGCAGATGCGCAGATCGTGATGGCGTTGGCGCCGGTGCTGCTGGGCTTGGCCGAGCTGCCGGTTGCCAAAGTGGCGCAGGGCGTCGACCAGGCTATCTCCGGCCTGCCGCTCGCGACTCAAGAGGAAATCCGGCAGATGTTCGATTTGTTGGGCAATCGCTGGGCCCGACGCTGGCTGGCGGGCGTGCGCCCTCCATGGCGGATGGCGGGCGCCATGGAGTCGGCGCGCTTTCTGCAGCGCTGGCGCGAAAGCCGCTTTGCCTTGCAAAACAGCGTCTATCAGGGTTTGCATCGTTTGATTCATGCCGGGTGGTATGGCAGCCCGGCAAGTTGGGCCGCGCTGGGGTATCAGCAACCTGCCGCGGTGATGGGAATGCTGCCGTGAGCGGAAAAATACCCGATCTGATCCGACAGGGCCTGGCCAGCGGCTGGAAGGCCATGGACGGCGCGGCGCAGCGCAACGACTTGTTCCTGAGCGCCGACGTGGCCGTCATCGGCAGCGGCGCGGGCGGCGGCATCGCCGCGGAGGCGTTGAGCTTGGCTGGTTTGGATGTGTTGCTGCTGGAAGAGGGCGGCTTGCACAGCTCCAGCGACTTCCGCCTATTGGAAGCCAAGGCCTACCCCGAGCTGTATCAGGAATCCGCCAGCCGGCAAACGCTGGACAAGGCTATCACCATTCTGCAGGGCCGGGCGGTGGGCGGCAGCACGGTGGTGAACTGGACCAGCAGCTTCCGCACGCCGCCGGATACTTTGTTGTGGTGGCAGGAAAACCATGGGCTGCCAGGGCTATCCGTCGAAGCGATGCGGCCCTGGTTCGAGCAGGCGGAGCGTAGGCTGGGCATCGGCCCGTGGCTGGCGGAGCCCAATGGCAACAATCTGGTGCTGGAGCGCGGCTGCCTGGCGCTTGGGCTGAGGCACGCGCGCATTCCCAGGAACGTGCGCGGTTGCTGGAATCTGGGCTACTGCGGCATGGGCTGCCCCACCAACGCCAAGCAATCCATGCTGGTGACTTGCATCCCCTCCGCGCTGTCCCGGGGCGCGCGACTGCTGTCGCGCGCGCGGGTAGACAGGCTGGCCGCGGACCCGGCGGGCAAAAGCATTTCGGCGATAGAGGGCAGCTTTCTGGGCGCGGACGGCAATACGCCTAGCGGCCGCCGCTTCATGGTCCGGGCCCGGCATGTGGTGCTGGCCGCCGGCGCCATCGGCACGCCTGCCATTTTGTTGCGCAGCGGTCTGGCGGACGCATCGGGGCAAACCGGGAGGCGCACCTTTCTGCATCCGGTGACGCTGAGCGCGGCGCTCATGCCGGAGAGGATAGAGCCCTACAACGGCGCGCCGCAAAGCGTTTACTCCGACCACTACATGCACACCCAGCCGCTGGACGGCGCGCTGGGCTTCAAGCTGGAAGTGCCGCCCATCCATCCCTTGCTGGCCAGCGTCACGTTTCCGGGTTTCGGCAGCGAACAGGCGAGCTTGCTGCGACAGCTGCCGCATCTGCATGCGACCCTGGCGCTGATGCGCGATGGCTTTCATCCGGACAGCCGCGGCGGCGAGGTCCGACTGCGCAGCGACGGATCTCCAGTGCTGGACTATCCGCTCAACGATGTGATCTGGGACGGCGCGCGCCGCAGTTGGCTGGCGATGGCTGAGTTGCAGTTCGCCGCCGGCGCGCGCCTGGCGATGCCGCTGCACGAGGCGGCCAGGCCCGCTTCCAGCTGGCGGCAGGCCCGCGCCATGATAGAAGGTTTGCCGCTGAGGGCGCTGCAAGCCCGGCTGGTCAGCGCCCATGTGATGGGCGGCATGGCGATGGGCGGCGACCCGTCCCTCTCAGTGGTGGATGAATGGGGAGGGCATTGGACTTGGCGGAATCTGACTGTGCTGGACGGCTCCATTTTTCCGACCAGCATAGGGGCGAACCCGCAGTTGTCCGTCTACGCCTTCGCGTTGCGGGGCGCCGACCATCTGGCGCGCGCGCTGGCCAGGGGATGATGCCGGCCATGCGGCCGGCATCAGGCTAGCCTCGAGTTTCGTCCATTGGCGGCGCGTCGGCCGCCGCCGCTGGGGCCGGCGGCAGGAAGAAGCCCAGCGGCTGCCGGAGGAAGCGCTTGGCCAGCATCGGGATCAGCGGCAGCAGCATCGATCCGGATAGTTTGCGCGAGCGCAGCGCCACCCACAGCGCCAGAAAGAAACTGACGGCGAGGTTGACCACCCCGATCAGCGCTACGCCGGCGCAAGCCAGCAGCACGGTGGACAGGGGGACCTGGAAGTCCAGCGCCACGCTGGCGAAGGCAAGATTGGCCGAAGAGAAGGTGATGTGGCGGATGTCCAGCGGCAAGCCCAGGATCGTGCCCACGGTGCCGGTGAGGCCCAGGAACATGCCGAAATAGAAATTGCCGGCCAGCGCGCCAAGATTGTGCTCGATGTACTGGCCCAGCCGCCAGGAGCGGTTTTCGCCCAGAACCCGCTTCAGCAAGCTGTGGCCGGCGATGCGCTCCGGAATGCGCCGGTAGATGGCCTTGTTGTCGTAGTAGCCTGCGATCAGGCCGGACAGGAACAGAAACACGCCGGCGATGGCGGCGTGCGGCAGCGCCAGACTGCTGACCGGATCGATCTCATGCAGCAGTTTCTGCGCCTTGGCCGCGTCGACCACCGGCGCGCCGAATAGCGCGTGCCAGCCCAAAGCGATCAGCGCCGCGGTCGGTATCGCCAGCATCACGTTGCCGACGATGGCGACGAATTGAGTGCGCACCACCTTGACGATCAGCTCCGCCAGCTCCTCCAATTGCTTTTTGCGGCCGTATTGGGCCTGCAGCACGGCGGCGATCCGGGCGGCGGTCATCGCCGGCTGCTTGGTGGCGATGGTGTAGTGAAGGATCTGCACGATGATGAAGCCGATCGCGTAATTGAGGCCGAAGGCGATGCCTTCCCATAGCAAGGGCAGGTGGCCGCGGGCCAGCATCAGCTTGATTAGCGCCATGAAGCCGACGATCAGGCCGGCGCCCATCGCCGCCTTGCCCATTTTCGACCAGTCGCGGCGATCTTCGGCGATGTAGTGCTCGCCGTGGCGGCCGGCATGCTCGGTCACCTGCAGCGCCAGCAGTTCGGTGTTGGACTTGAACAGGTCGCGCACGCTGTACTTGCGGTTTTCTGCGCGGGCGAAATCCAGCAGCAGGTGGAACAGTTGCGGGCGCTCGGCTGGGTTGTGATCCGGCGACAGCAACTCCAGCAGAGCGCGCAGGCGGGCGATGCTTTGCGCCAGCCGCAGGCCGTGGTAAGTGAGGCTGACCGAGATGCCGTAGCGGGCGGCGTTCTTGCGAACCTTGCTTAGAATGGCCTCGCATTGTTCCAGCAGCACCAGCACCTGCTTTTCGTCCTCGGGCGGCGCCACGCCGTCCACCAGCGCCTGGCGATAGCTATCGACATAGCGCTGCACTTCGGCGTTCAGGTGCATGAAGGGCGAGGCGAAGCGCTCCACCTCGGGGCAGACGCGCACCAGCTCAGGCTCCAGGCCGATGGCGGTGATGCGGGCGGACAGCACCTGAACCGATTCCAGCAGCTGCAAGCGGGTCTGGCGCTCGCTGTCCTGGCGCGGCGCTTCCTGCCAGGCTATGGCCCGCCACAGCGCGTGCCAGGTGGCGTCGGGCACGGTTTCCAGCCATAGATAGTCGCCCTTGTCGCTGAACAGCAATCCGAAACGGTCTCGCAGCGAGTCTGGGTTGTAGGGCATGGGCAGCGCGCGCTCGCCCAGCCGGCGCAGCAGCGTGGTGCCGAAACCGTCGTTGGCCAGAATGCCGGCGTCGGTGTACAGCGGGATCTGCCGGCTTTCCGCCAGCAGCGTGCACAGGGCCTCGCGCAGCGCCTGGCGGAATTCGGGGTGGTGCTCCAGCAGGAAGGACAGGGCTTGCAGGTTGACGGTGGCCTGCTGCGGCGGCTGGCGCTCGCCGGGACGGAGCGCGGCGATCAGAGTCGCCAGCGCCTCGGTCTGGCCTGGCGCGTCGCACAGCCGGCGCAGCGAGGACTCCAGGTCGGGGGTATGTTCGGTCATGTTCTACCAGGGTGGCGCGCCCGGTGAGGCGCGAATGGGAAAAACGCTAGTCTCTATTTTAGGTCATGCGGCGGCCTCGCTGGCAAGCGGGCGCAGGCGATTGACACCTTACTGACCAGTAAGTAGAGTGGCTTGATGCATAATGGTTCCGACAGCAAGAACGATACCCGCAAGCGCATTCTCGACCTGGCCGAGGAGCTGCTGCTGACGCGCGGCTTCAACGGCTTCAGCTATCAGCACATCAGCAGCGCGCTGGGCGTGCGCAACGCGGCCATCCATTACCATTTCCCCAAGAAGAGCGATTTGGGCGTGGCGCTGATCCAGCGTTACCGCCGACGCTTCCAACGCTTCATCGGGCAGCAGGGCGAATGGGACGCCGCCAGCCGGCTGGAGGCGTATTTCGGGCTGTCCGACCAGTACTACCTGCAGCACAAGCAGATCTGCCCCAGCGGCATCCTCAGCACCGAGTTCCAGACACTGCCCGACGACATGCGGCAAGAAGCGGCGGCTTTCATCGACGAGATGCGGCAATGGGCTGTCGCCATCGTCCGGTTGGGACGCGAAGCGGGATCGATGGACTATGCCGGCACGCCGGAAGCGGTGGGCATGATGTTGTTTTCCGCCCTGCAGGGCGGCTTGCAACTGGCGCGCATAGACGAGGGCGCGTTGCCCTTGCTGAAGAGCCAGGTCAGGACGACGCTGGGCCTGGCCGCGGCAAACGGATAAAAACATAAACGAAACGCGGCGGCCGCTTGCCGGCGCGAACAACACGAGAACTACAAAGGGGTGAGCATGGAGTATCGCAAAAACAGCATGAGCCGGATCGCCGACAAGGTTGGGCGCCTGCCAGTGGGCTGGCGCCGTCCGGTGATGTCGATGTTGTTCGGCAAGATCGTTCCCTTTCTGTCCACCGCCGGATTGCGTTTCGAGGAAGTCGGGCATGACCGGCTGACGGTGTCGATCCGCAACCGCAAGAAGGTGCAGAACCACATCCGCGGGGTGCACGCGGCGGCAATGGCGCTGCTGGCCGAAACCTCCACCGGTTTCGTGGTGGGCATGAACATGCCGGACGACAAGCTGATGTTGCTCAAATCGATGAAGGTCAACTACACCAAGCGTTCGCAAGGCGACATGAAAGCCGTGGCGACGCTGACGCCGCAGCAGATCCAGAACATGTACGAGCAGGAAAAGGGCGAAGTGCTGGTCGAGGTGCAGGTTACTGACGAGTCCGGCGAGTCTCCCATCGTCTGCGAGATGTTGTGGGCGTGGATTCCTAAAAAACGTCCGGAGGCGAAAGCGGCATGATCGATCTGCAAACCATGGAAGTGAAGCTGGACGACAAGGTCGCCCTATTGCGTTTCAACCGGCCGGACAAGGCCAACGCGCTGAATCTGCCGCTGTGGCACGACCTGCGCGCGGCGTTGGACTGGGCCGACGGCGAATCCGGCGTGCGCGCCGTGGTGTTGGCCGGACACGGCAAGCACTTCTGCGCCGGCATAGACTTGTCCATGCTGGTGGGCCTGCAGTCCAGCATCCAGGATGAATGCGAGGGCCGCAAGCGGGACAAGCTGCGCCGCGTGATTCTCGACTTGCAAGACTGCGTGAATAGCCTGGAGCGTTGTCGCAAGCCGGTGATCGCAGCGGTCCATGGCGCTTGCCTGGGCGGCGGCTTGGACATCGCCTTGGCGGCTGACTTCCGCTTCGCCGCCGAGGGCGCGGTATTCGGCGTGCGCGAGGTGGACCTGGGCATGGTGGCGGATGTCGGTTCGCTGCAGCGTCTGCCGCGGGTGGTGGGCGAAGGCGTGGCCCGCGAGATGGCGCTGACCGGGCGGGACATGGTGGCCGACGAGGCGTTGGACGCCGGCCTGGTCAACAAGGTGCTGGCCGATCCCGACGCTTTGCTGGCGGCCGCGCTGCAAAGCGCCAGGCTGATCGCGGCCAAGTCGCCGCTGGCGGTGCGCGGTGTGAAGGAAGTGATGAATTACAGCCGCGACCACAGCGTGGCCGACGGTTTGCAATTCGTCGCCGGCTGGAACGCTGCGATGCTGATTTCTGAAGACATCCAGAAGGCAGGCATGGCGGCGATGATGAAGCAGCAGGTGAGCTTCAGGGACTGAGGACAGAAAGATGTCTTCGCCTTCCGGCGGGATGGTTTCCTGCCGGAAGGAAGTCGTTTTCAAGGTGCCGGCCGGTCGCAGACCCGCCGCATCAGCCACTCCAGCGGGCCATGGCGGAAGCGCTTGGACCATAGCCAGGCGAAGGCCACGGCGGCGGCGCAATACAGCGCCGCCGCCGGCGGCACCTGCGCGAGCTTGCCGCTGTCCAGCCATCCCATTTCCTCCAGAACGCCCATGCCGATCAAAATATGGGCGATGTACAGCGTCAGCGTTTGCCGGCCCGCCGCCAGCAGCGGCGCGAGCCGGGCAGCCAAGGCCGGGCGCGACGCCAGCGCCAGGCAGCCGCCTATCGCCACGCTGGCGATACCGCCTGCGTTCAGCATGTACAGCGGTCCGGGCGGCAATGGCTTCGTTCCCAGAAACGGCGAAAACCGGGCCGGCGAAAAGTCTTGCAGCCAGGCCGACAACAGACCGCTGGCCAGCGCCAGCAACGCGCCGCCGGCCATCAGCTTCCATTGCGTGTCAGAGCGGGCCAAGGATTGCCGCGACAGCCATAGCCCCCATATCGCAAAGCCCAGCCAGGGCAACACTGGGTGCCAGCCATTGAGCAGCAGGTTGCGCGCGAAACCTGACGGCGTCCAGAAGCCTTCGTAGCTGAGAGTGTCCCAGTTCCAGCCATGTCCATAGTCCAGTGTTAGTTGCATGGTGAAGGCCGCCGCCAACGTCAGGCACAGCGCGGCCAGCAGCCATCGCTCAGGCAGTTTCAGCAGCAGGCAGGCGGCGAAGAAATAGAAGGCGTAGTAATGGATGATGTCAGCGGGGAATATGGTGAAGTTGAGCAGTCCGACCGCCAGCAGGAACACGGCGCGCCGGCAGGTCTGGCTTATGGCCTGGACGCGAGCCAGCCGCGCGGTGGCCAGGCCCAGGCCAATACCGGCCAGGGTGACGAAGGTGGCGGCGGATCGCCCCTCAAGCAGCGAGAACCAGAACAGCAGCGGGTCCTGGCCGGACGGAAAGGGCGCGATCGCCAGGCGGAAGTTGACCAGCACCATGCCGATCAGGGCCAGGCAACGGGCCAGGTCCAGGCCGTCCAGACGGTTTGGGCGCGGGCTCATCATTTTCCTCCCGCGGGCGACAATAGCTTGTCGATCAAGGCGGAGATGTCTGCGTCTTCCAGTTGGGTGCCCAGTAGGGCGCGATTGATGGCGCAGCCTTCCAGCGCATCCAGCAGCCAGTGGGCGCAGGCGGAAAAGGGCAGGCCATTGTCTATGTCTCCCTGTTCGGCGCCGCGGTGCAAGGCATCGGCCAAGGCGCTGACCAGGCGACGGCGGTTGGCAGCGAACAGCCGAGCCAGCTCGGCGTCGCGCGCCGCTTCCGCCAGCACTTCGGCGGTCAGGCTGACATCTTCCGGACGCTCGCACAGCTGCAGATAGCGTTCGGCGAAATCCCGGATGGCGGGGCCGGCGGGGTCCGCCGCCAACGCATCGATCAAGTCCTGTTTTTCCAGCGCTTCCATCACGGCTATCTCCGCGATCAAGGCCTGTTTGTTCGGGAAGTGGTTGTACAGATTGCCCAGGCTGACGCCGGCGGCATCCGCGATGTCGCGCATGCCGGTCTGGTGGAAGCCTGAAGCGATGAAACAGACAAGCGCCGCCTCGACGATCTGTCCGCGGCGGTTTTCGATTTGCTGCTGGCGCTTGGGCATCATGCGGTTTCCTTTGCGTAATGGTGACTTTCTTGATCATATAATGAACGAACGTTCATTCAACTTTTGGCGTCAAAAAACAGTAGGAATTGCGGATTCATGTGGCAGAAAAACAAAACAGGCACCAAGGAGCCAGCGTGGCTCGTGGGATATCTATGGAAGGTCTGAATAACCTGCCGAGCAAACAGAAATGCAATTTCTCGCAGATGCTTTGGCTGCAGTAGGGCCACCGATTTCAGTCCGGCAACCACCAGAATGACCGGATACCCGGCCGTCCGCCCTTTCAGCTCCCCGCCAGCAAGACCTTTCGCGCCAGCCAGATGTTGGCCAGCCCGAACAACGTCATCAGTTGCGCGGTGTTCTTCTTCAAGCCCCGGTAGCGTGTTTTCAGGTAGTCAAACTGCTGCTTGATGACCCGGAAGGGATGCTCAACTTTGGCCCGAATCTTGGCTTTGACCGTTTCGACCAGCTGGATCTGCCGGTCGTCAGCTGAATCCGTCAGCGCTTGGCGCTGACCGGGCCGCATGGCAATCCACCAGCGCACTGCCCGCGATTGGTGTTCGACTCGCTTGTGCGCGCCAGTAAAGCCGGCATCGCCAAACACATCGACTTCCTCGCCGTGCAGCAACTGATCGACCATCGTGACATCCGCCACATTGGCAGCGGTGCCGGCCACGTGATGCACCAGGCCGGACTGGGCATCGATCCCGATATGGGCCTTCATGCCGAAGAACCACTGATTGCCCTTCTTGGTTTGATGCCTATCCGGATCGCGTTCGCCCAGGGCGTTTTGGGTGGAGCTGGGCGCGTGGATCAGGGTGGCATCGACGATGGTGCCTTGCTTCAACATCCGCCCTTTATCGGAGAGATGCTGGTGGATGGCGGCAAACAGGGCGTGGGTCAGCTGGTGCTTCTCCAGCAGATGGCGGAAGTTCAGCAAGGTGGTTTCGTTCGGGATGGCATCCAGGGAGAGGCCGGCGAACTGGCGCATGGAGGCGATCTCGTGCAGGCTTTCTTCCATGGCGGGATCGGACAGGCTGTACCAGTGCTGCAGGCAGTAGGCGCGCAGCATGGCGGACAACGGGTAGGGGCGGCGACCGTTGCCGGGCTTGGGGTAAACCGGAGCGATGACGGCTTCCAGTTGCGGCCAAGGCATGACCTGATCCATCTCGGCCAAAAGATTTCGCGGCGGGTGCGCTTCTTCTTGGCGGCGAGCTCAAGATCGGTGAAGGTCATCTGCTGTCGCATGGTAGCGTCCTGAGTCAGGCTGGGGTGGAAGTAGTTTGCGGGAAGGTTGGGGACTTGTTCAGACCTTCCCTAGCATCTCATCCAGAGGCTGGGGTAGATCCATGGCATACCTGGAAACAGGTATGGGGAATTGATTTATAACGTAAATTTTCAAGGCGCCGCTAGATGAAATATTTTAGAGGCAAACGGTGTGGGCTATGATTAGTCAAGAGGAGCTGGGATTGTTTGTTGATGCGGTGGCAAAACGACGGGATGCAGATAGCTGTTCGGCCAAATTCTTTAGGGAATATTTGGTCAAGTCTCTCACTATCTTTGATCGTCATAATGCATCTGGTTGGCCATTTCACCCACTGTCCGAAATTCTTAGCCAGGATGGTGAAAGCTGGAAGGAGGTTGAGAGTATTATTGAGCGCCTAATTGAAGGGGGGTCTACAGGCAAATATTGGTTATTAATTGTCTTAAGTGGCAGGATTGTGTTTCCAGAGGGGGAATAAAAGTTTCTCTCGATGACGATCCGTACATCCCGCTGGCCAAGTTTCTTGCTACGGGTGCTTCAGTTAATAGAGAGCATAAATTTGTAGATGTAGGTGCTGGTGTATTTGAATTAAGTCCTGAACTTTATCGGTTTAATAATTAGTTCCAAACAGCACTGATGTCTTGCGGGGCATGGGAAGTCGTGGTGTTCGTATCTCGGAAATATTGACGCCGACACAAGAAGCGCAGCTATATAGGTGTCAAGTCCCGGATGTAGTGGTCTAATAAATCCGGACACCAACTTAGGTGGTACAGTCACCGCCTCAACCAAGGTGACCCATGAGCAGAGCACGTCGTACTTTCAACCCCGAATTCAAACTTGCAGCCGCCCGCCTCGTTCTCGAGCAAGGCCACTCCGTTCGCCAGGCCTGCCAGGCCATTCGCGTTGGAGAAACGGTTCTGCGTCGCTGAATTGCGCAACTGCAGCAGGAGATGCACGTCATCACACCACGCAGCAAAGCCTTGACGCCCGATCAACAGCGCATTCAGGAGTTGGTGGCCCGCGTCCTGCGGTTGGAGCTGGCGAAGTCGCTGTTAAAAAAGGCTACGGCGCTCTTAATGTCCGACGACGTCAAACTTACGCGTTGGTAGACCAGTTAAGCGAGCAAGCGCCTGTTGATGTGTAGACTTGGTCATTTGAGCGCTTGAGCATGCCTATGAACAATGTGGCCGCACCGCATAGGATGCTGTTTCACAAGGAAAACGCCCCTCCGCAATCGAAGGGGCGTTTGCGCCTGCGCCGTCAGGCGTAAGGGCGACTTTACTTGCTGCCGCCCACGGTGGACACCACTTCCCACTTGCCGTTCTTCACCTGATATACGGTAACGGCTCCGTTCTTGATGTCGCCCTTGTCGTCAAAGGCGATCTTGCCCGTCACACCTTCATAGTCGGTTTTGCCCACTTCCGGCAGATAGGCTTTGGGATCGGTGGATTTAGCGCGCTTCATTGCGTCCACCAGCACCATCACGGCGTCGTATTCGAACGGCGCGTAGATCTGCACGTCGGTGTTGAATTCCTTCTTGAACTTCTCGTCGAAGGCTTTGAAGCCAGGCATCTTGTCGCGGGAAATGCCGCAGCTGGAAGCGAATTGGCCTTCGGAGGCATCGCCGGCCAGCTTGACGAATTCAGGCGTTTGCCAGCCGTCGCCGCCCATCAGCTTGGCCTTGATGCCCAGGCGTTGCATCTGTTTGGCCAGCGGGCCGGCTTGCGCGTCCATGCCGCCGTAGAACACCAGATCCGGGTTGGTTGCCTTGATCGAGGTGAGGATGGCGTTGAAGTCGGTGGCGGTGTTGTTGGTGAACTCGCGTTTTACCACTTGCGAGCCGCCGTTTTTCACCGCGCCTTCGAACTGGTCGGCCAGGCCTTGGCCATAAGCGGTGCGGTCGTCGATGATGGCGATCTTCTTGGCGTGCAGCTCCTTGGTGGCGAATTCGCCTAGCGCCTTGCCTTGCTGCACGTCGTTGGCGATCACGCGGAAGGTCGTCTTGAAGCCTTGCTTGGTATAGTCCGGGTTGGTGGCGGACGGAGATATCTGCGGGATGCCGGCGTCGGAATAGATCTTGGAGGCCGGAATGGTGGTGCCGGAGTTCAGGTGGCCGACGACGCCGACCACGCCGGCGTCAACCAGGCGTTGCGCGACCTGGGTGCCGATTTTCGGATCGCCCTGATCGTCTTCCGACACCAGTTCGAACTTGACTTTCTTGCCCCCGATTTCAACGCCTTTGGCGTTCAGATCCTCGATGGCGAGCTTGGCGCCGTACTCATTGTCCTTGCCCAGATGAGAGATGGGGCCGGACATCGGTGAAACCTGGCCGATCTTGACCACGGTTTCGCCTCCGCCTGCAGCCTGGCTCGGAGCGGAGGAGGCCTGATCGGCCGCGGGTTGTTCCTGTTTGCTGCAGGCGCTCATGGCGATGACGGCGGTGGCGATCAGACTGTAGCGAGCGTATTTGTTCATTGAGAGTTCCCCTGAATCTTATCTGCGTAGACTTTGATGATCTCTTTAGGTAAACCAACAACACCATTAAGAGGCTGTCAGTTGCGATCGATTATGTTGAGCAGTTCGCGAGGGTGTCAATGCAGCCCGGCGCGCACCCAATGAATATAGGATCAATATCGCCGTTTTGCGGAAAATAAGTTAAAACCGGGCATATGACCAAAAGGTCACATGCCCGGTTTTTCAGGTTATCCAGTTGATTTTTAATGATTTGTGCGGCGCGGCAGGCAAGGTGAAGGCCGGCATTGATGTCAGGAGGATGCCCCCATGTCATGGGCGCGGATTCGTCTCGCTTGGGCATCTTCTGCCGGTTTTTCAATCCATCCTATCAGATTGTCCCTGGTAATGGCTGCGAGTGCGGCTATCCATTGCGGATCCTCATTGAGGCAGGAGATGTAGCGGAATTCGCCACCGCCGCTGCTCAGGAAGGTTTCTTTTCCCTCCATTGCGATTTCTTCCAGCGTTTCCAGGCAATCGCCGACAAAGCCTGGACAAATCACGTCGATCTTGCCGGTTTTCGCCCTGCCCAATTGTTCCAGCACTTCGCTGGTATAGGGCTTCAGCCATTCGGTGCGGCCAAAGCGGCTTTGGAAACTGATGACGTATTGATCGGGCCGAAGCTGCAGAGCCTCGGCCAGCAGGCGGCCGGTTCTCTGGCATTCGCAGTGATAGGGGTCGCCCTTGTCGCGGGTGAAGCGAGGCACGCCGTGGAAGCTCATCACCAGTGTGTCAGGCGACCCGCCGTGCTGCCAATGCTTGCGGACCTGCGCCGCCAGCGCGGCGATATACCCTGGATTGTCGTGAAAGTGCCGCACGGCGCGCACTTCCGGCATGTTGCGCAGACGGGCCAGCACCCGGAAGGCTTCGTCTAACGCGGTGGCGCTGGAGGAGGCAGCGTATTGTGGGTACAGCGGCAGCAGCAACAGCCGCTCCACGCCTTGTTCCCGCATCTTGCCGATTACGCTTTCGATCGATGGGTTGCCATAACGCATCGCATAATCGACAACCAATTCGCGCAGCCCCATTTCTCCCAGTTGTCCCTTCAGCAGCTTGGCCTGGCTGCGGGTGTGCGTCAGCAGCGGCGAGCCATCTTTGGTCCAGATGCTGGCGTATTTTTTAGCTGACTGCTTGGGTCGAGTGTTCAGAATGATGCCGTTCAGAATCAACCACCAAGGCAGGCGTGGGATCTCGATCACGCGCGGATCTGAAAGGAATTGCTTGAGGTAGGGGCGCAGCGCTTGCGCGGTAGGCGCATCCGGGGTACCCAAATTGATCAGCAGCACGCCGGTCTTGGGCGTGTAATCATGGCGGAACGCGGGTTCGGGCAGATAGCGGGGCATGGCCATCCTTTATTGTGGGAATGCGGACGCCGCGGCGGCGGCGTCCGTGAGGTCTCAGTCTTCTCTGGCCGGGGCCAGCACGGTGCGGTTGCCGTTGCTTTCCATCGAGGATACTAGGCCGGCGGCCTCCATCTGCTCGATCAGCCGCGCCGCGCGGTTGTAGCCGATTCGCAGATGGCGCTGCACCGAAGAGATCGACGCCTTGCGGGTTTTCACCACGATGGCGACGGCTTCGTCGTACAGCGGATCCGATTCGCCGTCCGATTCGCCGTCTAGGCCGCCGGCGCTGGCGTTGTCGTCGCCGTCGGCCTGCCCTGTGAGGATGCCTTCGATGTAGTTCGGTTCGCCGGAGGCTTTCAGAAACTCCACGACGTGGTGGACTTCCTCGTCGGAGACGAAGGCGCCGTGGACGCGGTTGGGGTAGCCGGTGCCCGGCGGCAGGTAGAGCATGTCGCCCTGGCCCAGCAGCGTTTCCGCGCCCATCTGGTCCAGGATGGTGCGGCTGTCTATCTTGCTGGACACCTGGAAGGCGATGCGTGTCGGGATATTGGCCTTGATCAGGCCGGTGATCACATCCACCGATGGCCGCTGGGTGGCCAGGATCAAGTGAATGCCTGCCGCGCGGGCCTTCTGCGCCAGACGGGCGATCAACTCTTCGATCTTCTTGCCGGCCACCATCATCAGATCGGCCAGTTCGTCTATCACCACCACGATCAAGGGCAGGGTGTCCAGCGGCTCCGGCGTTTCCGGCGTCAGGCTGAACGGATTTGGAATCTTCTCGCCGGCCTTGTCGGCATCCTTGATCTTCTGGTTGAAGCCGGCCAGATTGCGCACGCCGAGCTTGGACATCAGCTTGTAGCGGCGCTCCATCTCGCCCACGCACCAGTTCAGCGCGTTGGCGGCCTGCTTCATGTCGGTGACCACCGGGGCCAGCAGGTGCGGAATGCCTTCATACACCGACAGCTCCAGCATTTTCGGGTCCACCATGATCAGCCGCACTTCCTGCGGCGTCGCCTTGTACAGCAGCGACAGGATCATAGCGTTGATGGCCACTGATTTACCGGAGCCGGTGGTGCCGGCCACCAGTACGTGGGGCATCTTGGCCAGATCGGCCGACACCGGCTGGCCAGCGATGTCCTTGCCCAGCGCAATGGTCAACCTGGACGCCATGTTCTGATAGCCGTCCGAGCCGATGATTTCGGTCAGCTTGACGATCTGGCGTTTGGGATTGGGCAGCTCCAGGCCCATGTAAGTCTTGCCCGGAATGGTTTCGACCACCCGGATGGAAACCAGCGACAGCGCGCGCGCCAGGTCCTTCATCAGGTTGACGATCTGCGCGCCCTTGACGCCGACCGCGGGCTCGATTTCGTAACGGGTGATCACCGGGCCGGGATAGGCGGCGATCACTTTCACTTCCACGCCGAAGTCGGCCAGCTTGCGCTCGATCAGCCGCGAGGTGTACTCGACGGTTTCTTGCGACACCGGTTCCAGCGTTTCCTTGGGCGCGTCCAGCAGGCTCAGTCCGGGCAGGGCGCTGTCTTTCGGGTCGGCGAACAGCGATTGCTGGACCGGCTTCTGCGCCTTGGAGGAAACCGGCACTTCCAATACCGGCGGTTCGATGCGCACCGGCGCGGCGTCCTCAATCCTCTTCTTGGCTACGGAAACCTTTTCTTCGCGCTTTTGCGCGGTTTCTTTGCCGATTTCCCTATCCTTCTTGGCTTGCCATTTCCGCCACAGATCCATCGCGCCTTCTTCCAGCCAAGCGCCGATGCGTTCCATCAGGTTGAGCCAGGATAGGCCGGTGAACAAGGAAAAACCGATGGCGGAGAGCACGCCCAGCAATAAATAAGAGCCGGACAACCCCAGTCCGTGGGCGATGCCTTTGCCGATGAAGTGGCCGAACATGCCTCCGGCATCAAGCGGCAACGAAACGGCTTTCCCATCCAGCACGATGGCCTCGAAGCTGGAGCTGGACAGCAGCAGCAGAACAAAGCCGCCGACCGCGGCCGCAGTGATGGGGTTGAACTTGAAACCCAGGCTTTCGATTCGGCGGTAGCCCCAACCTATCGCCACCAGGCAGAACACCACCAGCCACCAGGCGGAGAAACCGAATACGTACAGCAGCATGTCCGACAGCCATGCGCCAAAGGCGCCGCCGTAATTGCGGACGGTGGGGTCGGAGGAGCTGTGCGACCAGGAAGAGTCGAGCGGCGAGTAGCTGGCCAGCACCAGCACAAGGTAGACGGCCGCCACCGCCATCAGCAGCCACCATGCCTCGCGGAACAGGGCGACCAGCTGCGGCGGCAGCGGCGTCTGGTTATTCTTGACTACGGCTTTGCGCTTGAAAAATCGCATTTTTCTCATAATTGGCTATGACAGCTGCTGATTATAGCCTGATGCGAAGCTTTTCACCTTACCGCGGATACAGCGCGCCCAAGACGCGTGGCCCTTGCGCGCCGGTGACGGCGGGCAGGTTGCCGGCTTGGCGGCGGTCGAAGCGCCATCCTAGCCAAGCGAAGGCGATGGCTTCTATCAGTTGCGCGGGCAGCCCAAGGGCTTCTATCGCTTCCAGCCGCTGCCCGGGCAGCAGGCGGGCGATTTCTGCCAGCAGCGCGCCGTTGCGGGCGCCGCCGCCGCAGACGTAAACCGCCTGGTTGCCGCGGCAGTGCTCCAGGATGGCGTCGGCGATGCTGCGGGCGCTGAAGGCCAGCAAGGTGGCCTGTACGTCTTGCGGGCTAGGTTGGGCCGACAGTGCGTTGAGCTTGTCCGCCAGCCACGCGTCGTCGAACAAGTCGCGGCCGGTGCTCTTGGGCGGCGGCTGCGTCAAATAGGGTTCCGCCAGCAGCGCAGCCAGCAGCGGCGCATGGACCGCGCCGCCGGCCGCCCAGCAGCCATCGTCGTCGTAGGGCTGGCCGGTGTGGCGCAGGCACCAGGCGTCCATCAGCATATTGCCCGGGCCGCAGTCGAAGCCGATGGCGGCCGCGCCGGCGTGCAGCCGGGCGAGGTTGCTGATGCCGCCGATGTTCAGGATCACGCGCTTTTCGTCAACGGAGGAGAACGCCCCCTGCTGGAAAGCGGGCACCAGCGGCGCGCCATGGCCGCCGGCCGCCACGTCGCGGCTGCGGAAGTCGGCGATCACGTCGATGCCGGCCAGCTCCGCCAGCCTGGACATATTGCCCAGTTGAATGGTGTAGCCGTGGTGCGGCGCGTGGCGCACGGTCTGGCCATGGCAGGCGATGGCGCGGATGTCGCCGGGAGCGCGTCCGGCCTTGGCCAAAAGCTGTTGAACCGTCTGGGCGTAGATGTCGGCCAGCTGATTGGCCAGCGTCTGGCTGCGATGCAATTCGTCATGGCCGCGCGGCTGCAGCGCCAGCACGGCTTGCTTGATCGCGGCGGGATAGGGCAGCACGTGGTCGGCCAGCAATGCGGGCCGGCCCGTTTCGTCGAAACGCACCAGCACGGCGTCCACGCCGTCCAGGCTGGTTCCGGACATCATTCCAATGTAAAGGTCGGTCATCAATCCATCAGTGCAACGTTGACCGGGATGCTCTGCAGCAGGTCCAGGCGGGCGCTCAACACCTGTTTTTTGGCGTCGAACTGCGCGAGCTGGGTCCGGCTCAGGCCCGGCGTGGGCAGGGCGTTGGTCGCCGGGTCCACCGGCTGATCGTTGATTCTAACCTCAAAATGCAGGTGCGCGCCGGTGGAGCGGCCGGTGCTGCCGACATAGCCTATGACATCGCCCGCCTTGACCTTGCCGCCAGGCTTGATGCCCTTGCCGAATGCGCTCATGTGCGCGTACAGCGTGGTGAGCTTGCCGTTGTGGCGTATCATCACCACGTTGCCGTAGCCGCTTTCTCGGGCCACCTTCACCAGCTCGCCGTCCGCCGGGGCGACGATGGGCGTTCCAGAGCTGGCCGCGTAATCTATGCCGGAGTGCATGCGCAGCGAGCGCAGTATCGGGTGCATGCGCAGGCCGAAGCCGGAGCTGATTCGCGCGCTGGCCACTGGCTGGCGGCTGAAGCCTTTTTTGATTGGTTTGCCGGCTGCGTCGTAATACGCGCCGCTTTCGCTGTCATGGGCGAAGTAGAAGGCCTGGTGCAGCTGTCCGCCGCGCAGAATGGAAACCGCCAGCAGATTGCCGCTGGCAATGGGCGCGCCGGAGTAAACCATGGTTTCGTACACCAGATTGATGCGGTCGCCCGGTTTCAGGCTGGACAGCTCGAACTGGTCGGAGAACACTTCGGCCAGCTGGTTGCGGATATCGGCCGGCACGCGGGCGGCGGCCAGCTCTGCCGCGGCGCCGCGCTTCAGCGTGATGGAACGCACGGTTTCCACGCTTTCCGCCGCCACCGGATCGGCGCTGGCTTGCCATTGCCCGTCGCGTTTTTCCAGCGCGACCAGCACCTGCTCGCCGTTGTCGTCGTCTTGCAGGAAGCGCAAGCCGAACAGGTCGCCGGCATCATTGGTCTGCACGGTCAGCGTGGCGCCTACCTTCAGCTTGAGCAGGTTCTTGGCCAAGGGGCTGGTATACAGGAACGCGCGAGCTTCGTTGTCGCGGACGCCCAGGCGGTTCAGCACGCGCGCGATGGTGTCGCCGCGCTTGACGGCTTCATCGCGCCAGTAGCGGGTCTGGCTTTCGGCGAAGCGGAATTCAGGCAGAGCCAGTCGCTCCACCACTTGTTGCTGCAGTATTTGTTCCGGCTGCGTTTCCTTGGCTCCGTTGGCCACGGCAAAGGCCGTGGCGGTGCCCAGCAGGGGGAGGCAGGCGGCGACGCCCAGCCAGCTCATGTGGTGGTTGAGCAGCTTGTCGGCGCACTTTTGCGGGATGCGTATCAGTTTGCGATAATCCATCACTCTTCCGGGCAGGCGAGGCCTGCCTATTCAAAAATAATCTTGACCCGATTCCGGCGCGGGCATGCGCCAAATTCATGTTTGGTCGGCAAGCCGCGAGATAGTTCCGGCAAAAAGGTTCAGTGTGCCGCAGAATGTCCCGCGCGCCAAATGACCAGCGGCCAAAATGCCCGCCAATTGCAATTCATCTGGCAAAAAAATGAAATTAATCCTGTTGTTACCTGGTTTGAGCTGGCTGGACGCCCATGATGGAGCGGAAGTTTGCAAAGATCTGAGTGTGCCGTCGCTGCAACAGTTTTTGGGCAAAGGCGCGCTGGCGCGCCGCGAGCGGAGCCATGCGGAATGCTTGGGCCGGTTGTGGGGCGCTCCGCCTGCCGGCCTGGCCAGATTGGCCGCCGCAGCCGCCGGGCTGGATGCGGCCGGCGGCGATTGGCTGTTCGCAGACCCTGTGCACCTGCGGGTGGACCGCGACCGCGCGCTATTGGCAGACGTGGGCGTGATGACGGTGAGCGGCGACGAAGCCGCTGGGTTGACCGCTGCATTGAACGAGCATTTCGGCGAGGATGGCCTCACTTTCCACCCAACGCAGCCCGGCCGCTGGCTGCTGCATTCGAATAAGCCGCTGCGCGCTCGCTTCACGCCGCTGTGGGACGTGGTCGGGGAGGATATCAATCGCCATTTGCCGCAAGGCGAAGACGGGCTGGCCTGGAGCCGGATGCTGAACGAGCTGCAGATGCTGCTCTACACCCAGCCGCTGAATGACGATCGCGAGCTGCGCGGCGATCTTGCGATCAACAGCGTATGGTTGTGGGGCGAAGGAGACCCCGGCGCATGGCGCGCTCCGGCCCCAAGGCTGCTGGCCGACGACGAGACGCTGCTGCCGCTGGCCCGGCTCACCGGCATGCAAACCGATGCCGCGCCGTACGCTTTCGATGGGCTGGAGGCCGGCGAGGACGCCTTGCTGGCGCTGGACACGCTGCAGGCGGCCGCGCAATACCGCGACGCCTGGGGCTGGCGAGAAGGGCTGGAGCGGCTGGAGCGCGACTGGTTCGCTCCCATGCTGTCCGCGCTGCGCCAGCGCAAGTTGGAACAACTGACGCTGATCGCCACCGGGCCGGCCGGTTTCGAGCTGACGCTCAAGCCGTCCGATTTGTGGCGATTCTGGAAACGCGCGCTGCCGCTGGCGGCGCTGTACTAGAAGAAGATATGTCGCAAATCGTCACTCGAGAAGTGCCCGCCGAACTGCAGCACAAGCTGCTTGGCCAAGGGCTGACTCCGCTGCAGGCGCGGCTGTACGCCGCCCGCGGCATCTTGGACAGCCAGGAGCTGGATTACGGCCTGAAAGGGCTGCTCCCTTATCAAAATCTGAAGAACGCCGAGGCGATGGCCAGCAAATTGGCCGACGCCATCGCCGCCGACAAGCGCTTGCTGGTGGTGGCCGACTACGACGCTGACGGCGCCACTGCTTGCGCGGTGGCGGTCAAAGGGCTCTCCATGCTGGGCGCGCGCATCAGCTTCATCGTGCCCAACCGCTTCGAATACGGCTACGGCCTGACGCCGGAAATCGTCGAGCTCGCGGCGCAAAAGCGGCCTGACATCATCGTCACCGTCGACAACGGCATCGCCAGCGTGGCGGGCGTGGAAGCAGCCAAGGCGCTTGGCATCGAGGTGCTGGTGACCGATCACCACTTGCCTGGCGACGCGCTGCCTGACGCGCTGATCGTCAACCCCAACCAGCCGGGCTGCGAGTTTCCGTCCAAGAACCTGGCTGGCGTCGGCGTGATGTTCTACGTGCTGATGGCGTTGCGGGCGGAAATGCGCCGGCGCGGCGCGTTCGACGAACAAACCCAACCCAATCTGGGCGTGCTGCTCGACTTGGTGGCGCTGGGCACGGTGGCCGACGTGGTGCGGTTGGACCGCAACAACCGCACCTTGGTGGAAAACGGCCTCAAGCGCATGCGCGCCGGCAAGATGGCGCCGGGCATCGCCGCCTTGTTCCGCGTGGCGGGCCGCGCCCACTACAAGGCCAATACCTTCGATCTAGGCTTTACCCTGGGCCCGCGGCTGAATGCCGCCGGCCGGCTGGACGACATGAGCCTGGGCATCGCCTGCCTATTGGCGAGCAATGAAGAGCAGGCGATGCGGCTGGCGCAGGAATTGGACAAGCTCAACCGCGAGCGGCGAGGCATCGAGGCCGGCATGCAGGACGAAGCGCTGGCGGCGCTGTCCGGCATAGACGCCGACAACCGCTACACGCTCAGCCTGTACCGTGACGACTGGCACCAGGGGGTGGTGGGGATCGTGGCCTCCCGGCTGAAGGAACGCTTCCACCGGCCGTCCATCGTGTTCGCGCCCGGCGACGAGGGCGAAATCAAGGGCTCCGGCCGCTCCATCCCCGGCTTCCATCTGCGCGACGCGCTGGATTTGGTCTACAAGCGCCATCCGGGACTGATCCTCAAGTTCGGCGGCCATGCGATGGCGGCCGGGCTGAGCCTGGACGAGCGTCGTTTCGGCGAGTTTCAGCAAGCCTTCGAGGCGGTGGCGCGCGAGCTGCTGGACGAAAAACAGCTGACCCGCACCATAGAGACCGACGGCAGCCTCCCGGCGCGGGACGTCAATCTGCAGTTGGCCGAGACGCTGGCGGCCGAGGTATGGGGGCAGGGCTTCCCGGTGCCGTACTTCCACGATCCCTTCATCGTGGTGAACCAGAAGCTGGTGGGCGACAAACACTTGAAGCTGAGGCTGGCGCGCGACGGCTGCGAGTTCGACGCCATGCTGTTCAACCACGCCGACTGGCTGCCGGACCGCATCCAGGCGGTGTATCAGCTGATCGCCAATGAATGGCAGGGCCGCAAGGAGCTGCAGGTGTATTTGCAGCATTGGACCGCTTGCTGATGGCGCAGAGGGGTGAAAGCCAAGCGCGCCTGGTTCTGACCGGCGGGCCCGGGGCCGGCAAAACCTCGCTGCTGGAAACCTTGCGGGGCCGAGGCTGGTCCGTATTGGAAGAGGCGGGGCGCGCCGTCATTCAAGATCAGGAACGGATAGGCGGGCCGGCGCTGCCCTGGATGGACAGGCGCGCTTTTGCCGACCAGATGCTGGGTTGGGACATGCGCAATCACCGGATGGCGGAGGCGAGCGAGGGGCCGGTTTTCTTTGATCGCGGCATCCCTGATGTCATCGCCTATCTCGAACTGTGCGGCCTGCCGGTGCCTGCGCACCTGGAGAGCGCTGCCAAGGTGTTTCGCTACGACCAGGTCTTCCTGCTTAGGCCATGGCCTGAAATATTCGTCCAGGATCGCGAGCGCCGGCAAACGCTGGAAGAGGCGGAGCGCACCTGCGAAGCGATGGAGCGCGTTTACGCCAGACTGGGATACCGATTGCAGGAAGTGCCGCGAGGCACAGTCATGCAGCGGGCGGATTTTGTGATGAGCTGGATGAGCGCTTGGCGCCGCCGGCGATGAAGGGATATCGGGAATGGAAATGTTGGCCATAGGCTTGTTGCTGGGGCTGATCGGCGGCGGCGCCGCCGCCTGGACGGCGAGAAGCAAGGGCATGCGCGAACGGGAGGCATTGAAACAGCAGGCCGCCGCGATGCAGGCGCAACTGGAGGCCTTGCGCCCGCAACTGGACGAGGCGAGGGCGCGCGAGCAGGAGGCCGTGCGCGCGCAGCAGGCGCAAGCGCAGCAACTGGCCGACAGCCAGACCCAGCTGGGCGCTTACGTGGCCCGCGCCCAGCGCGTGCCAGAGCTGGAAAGGCAGCTGCAGGACAGGGAGCAGGCCTTGGCCGCGGCGCAGCGGGAGTTGCGAGAGATCGCCGCTCAGCTGGCGGCCCGCGAGGAGCAGGGCAGGGTGCTGGAAGCGCTGGAAGCGCGCAGCCTGCAGCAGGGGCAGGACATTGTCCGTTTGAGCGCGCGCGAGCAGGAGCTCGCCACCACGCTGCAGCAGGAGCGTCAGCAGAGCCAGGAAAAGCTGGCCCTGCTGATGGAGGCGAGGCAGACGCTGTCCGATCAGTTCAAGGCATTGGCCGGCGACATCCTGGAAGAAAAATCCAAGCGCTTCACCGAGCAGAACCAGCAAAACCTGGGCGCGCTGCTCAATCCGCTGCATGAGCGCATCCAGAATTTCGGCAAGCTAGTGCAGGACACTTACGACAAGGACAGCAAGGAGAGGCTGACGCTGGAAACCGAGCTCAAGCGCCTGCAGGAGCTGAATACACGGCTGGGCGACGACGCCGTCGCGTTGACCAACGCCCTGACCGGCGCCAGCAGCAAGGCGCAGGGCACCTGGGGCGAGATGGTGCTGGAGAAGGTGCTGGAGACTTCCGGCCTCACCAAGGACCGCGAGTACCGAGTGCAGGTGTCCGACGTGGTGGAGACCGAGGACGGCATCAAGCGCTACCAGCCGGACGTGGTGATAGACCTGCCGGAAGGCAAGCAGCTGGTGGTGGATTCCAAGGTGTCCTTGAACGCCTATGTCCGCCATACCGCGGCCGAGGACGACGCCGCGCGCGAAGCGGAACTGAAAGGCCACATCGCCGCCATCCGCGCGCATATCCGCACGCTGTCCGAGAAGCGCTACCAGGACTTGTACAAGCTGCACACCTTGGATTTCGTGTTCATGTTCATCCCGGTGGAGCCGGCTTATTTGCTGGCGGTGCAGCACGATATGAGCCTGTTCAACGAGGCCTTCGAGCGCCGCATCATGATAGTCGGCCCCAGCACGCTGCTGGCCACGCTGCGCACCGTCGCCAGCATCTGGCGCTATGAATACCAGAACCAGAACGCGCAGGAAATCGCGCGCCAGGGCGGGGCGATGTACGACAAGTTCGTCGGTTTCGTGTCGAACATGGAAAAGCTGGGCAAGCAGCTGGATACCAGCCGCGACACGTTTACCGACGCGATGAAGCAATTGACCGGCGGCCGCGGCAATCTGGTGACTAGCGCGGAGAAGCTGCGCAAGCTGGGCATACGCAACAACAAGCAGTTGGCGGCGCAGTTGCGGCTGGAAGGCGGGGACGACGCGGACGAGGAGCTGTCCGAAGAAGAATAAGCGGCTAGGGCGGCGAGGAGATGCAAGTTGCATTATCATGCCGCCTTCGCCTTACACACACTGAGAGCGGTCATGAGCAAGATACGGGTGGGTTTGATTTTCGGCGGTCAGTCGTCCGAGCATGAAGTTTCCCTGCAGTCGGCCAGAAATATCCTGGAGGCCTTGGATAAAGATAAATTCGAGGCCCTGCTGATAGGTGTGGACAAGCGGGGGCAATGGCATGCCGGCCAGCCTTCCGATTTCCTGCTGAACGCGGATGACCCTGCCCGCATCGCGCTTCGGGAAACCGGCGAAGGCTTGGCTCTGGTGCCGGGCGAGAAGGCGCGCCAGCTGGTGGACGCGGCCAATGCCAGCCCGCTGCAGCCGGTGGACGTGGTGTTTCCCATCGTTCACGGCACCTTGGGTGAGGATGGCTCGTTGCAGGGCTTGCTGAAAATGGCCAATATCCCCTTTGTCGGCGCCGGCGTGCTGGGTTCGGCCGTGTGCATGGACAAGGATGTGGCCAAGCGTCTGCTGCGAGACGCGGGCTTGAAGGTGGCGCCATGGGTCTGCCTGACGCGAGCCAAGGCCGAGCAGGCTGACCTGTCCGCCATCGTCGCGAAATTGGGTCTGCCGCTGTTCGTCAAGCCGGCCAATCAGGGTTCTTCCGTGGGCGTGAGCAAGGTCAAGCGCGCGGAAGACCTGCGCGCGGCGCTGGACGAGGCCTTCCGTTTCGACCACAAGGCGCTGGTGGAGCAGGCGGTGATCGGCCGGGAGATCGAGTGCGCGGTGCTGGGCAATGGACATCCTCGGGCCAGCGGCTGCGGCGAGATCGTGCTGAGCGACGAGTTCTACGCCTATGACACTAAGTATCTGAACGAAGACGGCGCCCGCGTGGCGGTGCCGGCGGACATTCCGGACGAAGCCTGCCAACGCATCCGGCGCATCGCCGTCGAGGCCTTCCTGGCCTTGGAATGCAGCGGCATGGCGCGTGTGGACGTATTCCTGACGCCGGAAGGCGAGGTGGTGATCAACGAGCTGAACACCTTGCCCGGCTTCACCAATATCAGCATGTACCCCAAGCTGTGGCAGGCGGCTGGCCTATCCTATTCCGACCTGATCTCGCACCTGATAGAACTGGCGCTGGAGAAGGGTGAGGACGACAACCGCCTGAGCCGCAATGCTTGCCTATCGTAAGGCTACTAGCGGTTTAGGCAAAAAAGAGCAGCGCCGCGAAGGCGCCGTACAGTCCGCCCGACAACACCATCCAGCCTCCGTGCGCGCCTTTTTGGCGAAAGCTCCATGACAGCAGGCCGATGGCCAGCATGGTGACCAGGCCGGCGACAAGCAGCGGGCCGTCAAACAACCAGGGGGTGAAGAAAATGCCCAATGCGCTGGGTATGGTGGCCTGAATCATCATCGACCCCGAAATATTGGCCAGCGCCAGCCGCTCCTTGCCCTGGCGCACCCAGATCAGCGCATTCATGATTTCCGGGAGCTCAGTTGCCACCGGGCTGAGCAACAGCGCCACCAGATGCGGCGGCCAGCCACAGAAAAGCGCGATGGCGTCCAACTGGGAGACGAAAACATGGGAAGCCAGTGAGATGACGGTCAAAGCAAGCACCACTTGCGCGCCGGCCCAGAACAACAAGGACGCGTGCTGAACGGAAGGGCGGATTTTCAGCGGCTCCAGCGCTTCTTCTTCCGGCGCCGTGTCCGCAAGGCGAATTTCACGCCACGCGTAGGCTGCATAGGCGCCCAGAAAAATCAGGCCAAGCCAAGGCTTTATGGTGAATGCGAACAAGCCCAGCAATACTTTCAGGGCGAAAATCGCCAAGAAAGCGGTTTGATCCCGGCTCAATCGATGATGATCCGCTTGCGCCTGCCAAGATGAACGGCCAAGCCGCCTGCGGTTTGCAAACAGGGCGATACCCACCACAGCGTAAGCCAGCGTGGCCAGAACCAGAGGGCCGCCCATCGCCGCTCCTACGCCAAGCGATTTCTGCTCCGGCGTATCGCCGAATACCACGGCTACAAAGGTGACGGCGCTTTCCGGCAGCGCGGTGCCGAACGCGGCCAGCACCGACCCCACAGCCGTAGCGCCCAGATTCAGACGATGGCCGAGCCACTCGATGCCGTTGACAAAATACTCGCAAGCGACGTAGATCGCCATGGCGGAAAGGATAAACAGGATAAGCGTGACAAACATGAACAGTATCCGGCCAGGCAAGCGTGTGTAACCAATGGCGCGCAAACGCGCGCTTGCCTGGCCGGCTGGCGCGTTGCGGCCAAAGGTCTCGCCTGGCTCGTCCCGATACACGGCGGCTGGCCACGCCATGAGGCGAGGGCCTCAAGTTTGTTGACGTGGACTTCCCGCGGCAAACGCGAGAATGGCTACTCCCCAATGACTGTCCCGAATGCTAGCAGCTTTCCAGAGAATGAGCGCGCTGAGCTGGTAAATGCAGTTACACATAATGCGAGATGGGTTCTTGCTTTAGTTCGCATAATCTATATTATGTCAAATCTTGTGCAGGACGGATTTTCAAGCAAACCGCAAAAATGCTGGTGACACGATTCATGTCGCTCCTACGCAACACTAGGCAGAAACTGACGCAGTTCTCTTACCTCGCGTCGGTTTCTGCATCATGACTAGGCCTAACGTCGTGTTCATTGGTGGCACGGGTACCGGCAAAACACACCTTGCCACCGCATTGGGCGTGTCTGGCATTACGCGCCACGGCAAACGGGTACGCTTCTTCTCCACCGTGGATCTAGTCAACTTGCTGGAGCAGGAGAAAGCGGCGGGTAAGGCGGGCAAGCTGGCGTTCGCGTTGATGCGGGTTGACCTGGTGATTCTGGACGAGCTGGGTTACTTGCCATTCAGCCAGGCAGGTGGGGCCTTGCTGTTCCACCTGCTGTCGAAGCTGTACGAGCACACCAGTGTGATGATTACCACCAACCTGACCTTCGGCGAATGGGCCAGCGTGTTTGGCGATGCCAAGCTGACGACAGCCTTGCTCGACCGATTGACGCACCACTGCCATATCGTCGAGACGGGTAACGAGTCCTATCGGTTCCGTCATAGCAGCGATACGGCGAAATCGAGAATCAAGGCCAGGGAGAAAACGCGGCTAGGAGGGGCTGACGAAGCAGAGCCATTCTAGGTACTGATCTACCGGGGGTGAGGGTCACAGCACCAAGCCCTCGGTATTGGTGACATCGAACTGAATCAGGCTACTGGAATGTATTAGACTTATCCACAGCCACCCCTAGACGGAAGTGGCTTTCCTCCCTGGGTAAAATTCAACGCGCAGAGTTGGGTAATATCGGACGCGCAGCGGACAGCTGGGAAACCTGGCTGTCCGGCATGACGGGAGAACTGCCTCCGTTGCGGCAGCCTGCGCTGGAGTTCACCGACTCCACCCCCATGCTGGAGGCGGCTCGACAAGGACTGGGCGTTGCGTTGACGCGGCGTTCGATCGCGGACCAATGGCTGCGCGCCGGCGAACTGGTATTGGCCAGCGAACGCGAAGTCGCGCATACCTCCAGTTATTTTCTGGTCTGGCCGCACCGCAGCCATGGCTCTCCTCGCCTGGCGAGCTTTCAGGCCTGGCTGCGGCGGCAGGCGGAAGCATTCGAGCGGGCCCTGCCTGCTCGGCCGGACCCGCCCTATTCCGCTTAGCCTAAGGCTGGGCTAGCCGCGGCTGCCGTGAGGATGCGGCGCGAGCAGATTGCCAAGCTTGTTCAACAGCATGCGGCCGGTGGCGTGCGCGACGCAGCCGATCGTCACCGGCACCAGGGTCAGCAAGCCATGGCCCTGCGTATAGCCGGGATTGCGGTGAATGTAAAACTGGGCCGCATGGTTGGGGTTGGCTTGCCATTGTTTGCGATCGCGCTCGTTGTCGCGGGTTTGCCAGCCTACATGAACCACGCCTGGCCGGTCAGGGTCCACCGCCTTGAGCCCGAACAGCCGGGTCAATTGCCGGATCACGCCGCCGTAGTCCAGCTCGGTCGATTGCTCGGCGCTGGGCCAGACCTTGGTGGCGTATTTGTCCAGCAGCATGTAGCTGGATGGATGCACCAATGCGCCAAGGTAGTAAACATTGCGCCCGGGGTGCGTCAATCGATACCCCATGACCTGGCGGCAGACAAAGGGCGCGTTGCGGTTTTTCCCCCGGTACGCGCGCATCAGTCCGGCTTCCATCCGAATGACGGTGGACGCCTTGCCTTCCAGTTCTTGCTCGAAGAAATGGATTGCGCAATAGCCGACGGATTGGCCCTGATCGTTTTTATGAATCAGGATTCTCGTCTGCCTCGCTTTGGAATAAACGACGTAATTGGCGAAGTCGTCTTTGCTGACGCCGTCAAATATGTCGCAATGAACCAGATACAGTTCATTGACTAGCTTCGTCCTATCCATCTCATTCATCAGGCTTGGCACAACGACGACGGATTTTCCCATTTTAGACATGTTAGCCCCTACTTTATATGAACGGAAAATATCGTTTTTATTGCGATTTATATGAATTTAATTGCAAAAGCCGTGAGAATTTCTGATGGAAATGTTAATTCAAACGTTTGATTAGTAGATACAGTAAAAAAGGCCAGTCAAAGACTGGCCTAGTTATTTACTTAAATGAATATTGATTATTGGAAAGATGCTGACTTGTTCATTTTCAGGCGGATACCATTTTTCGGATGAAATAACCTTTCATTCTTTGCGCAGGCTTGGCTGCGGCGATGGTCAGCGCGTTCAGATCCACCGCCGCCTGCTGCGTGAGATTGGTCCAGCCGTCCGCCGTAATGGCCAGCGTGTCGGAATGACGGTATCCGCCCTCCTCCGCCAGGTAGATTCCTGGCTCTATCGATACCACCATGCCGGCCTGCAGGACGTCATCGCTGCCCTGGGCCAGCCATGGGGCTTCGTGATTGCCCAGCCCCAGGCCATGGCCGCAGCGGTGCAGCCGCAGATGCCAATCGCCGAAGCGCTGATCGCATAGGAAGGCGTTCACTTTTTCATCGATCTCCGCGCAGGCCACGCCAGGTCGCAACATGGCCATGGCCACTCGCCTCGCTTCGCTCATCAGCTGGAAACGTTCGCGCTGGCTGGGACTGGGCGGACGGGTGAAGAAAGTGCGCTCGCACTCGGCGGTATACCCGTCCAGGCGCACCACCGAGATCACCACGTGCGGCCCCGCCTTCAAACGCTGGGATAGTTGTGGAATGGCGTGCGGCTGCGCGCTGAGCGGCGCCGGCCACGGGGCCAGCAGCACCCGGGTGCAGAGCGGGTCGAAATCCGGCTCGTCGCGGATGATGCGCCGCAGCAGCTGCTGGCCTGTGGCGTAGCCTTCTGCCACGGATACGCCATCGTATACGCCTCGCAGCAACTGGTTCACGCCTTCGGCCGCATAGCGCCCGGCCCTTGCCAGCTTGGCGATTTCCCAGGAGGATTTGACCATGCGTATCCGGTCCAGCGAGTCATCGGCCTGCCCTCCCACCGATTGCATGAATTCGGCGTGATGCAACGGGGTGGCTGGATCGAAGGCGAATCGGTCGCTCAAAAGCGGGATCAGCGCATCCTCCCAGCGCTCGCCGGCTGGCGCCGGATACTCCCGGTAGCTGTGGACGTCTCCCTCCGCCACGCCCCAGGCCTGTTTCAGGTGGGCGTGTTCAAGCTGAGGCACCAGCATCTTGCGTTTACCGGTGGCGGCATCCAGCAGCAAGAAGAAAGGACGCTCCAGAGGCTCGTAGCTGATGCCGGACAGGTAGTAAATGCTTTCCGTGCCGCTGGCCACGTACTGGCGGATGCCGGCCTCCAGCAGGCGGCTGCGCAGCAGATGGTCTCGCCGAGCCATCTCCTGATGGCGTGGCTGTTCGAAATGCGCCATATCGTCCCCCCCCTTTCAGGATTTGAGATATCAATATGACATAAATCAAACTTCATTTCCGTTTGTCATGAAGACTCTGCGCGCGCGCCCCCTTGCAACTGGCCGATTTGCTTCCATAGCAGCAACGATACCGCCACGCCCAGCAACAGATTCACCATCGGCATGGCCAGCCAGACGCCGTCCAGGCCCATGGCCATCGGCAGCAATGCCAGCGCTGGCAGCAGCAGCGCAGTCTTGCCCACGGTGACGCCCAGCGCCAAGCGGGTCAGCGCCATCGCCTGCAACGCGGTGGCGCCGACGATGACCAGGCCATCCAGCGGCATCGCCAGCAGGTGCAGGCGCAGGGCGCGGCTGCCCGCCTCGATCAGTTCGGCGCTGCCGTCGCTGTACCAGCCCGCGATCCAGGCGGGAAATCGCTGAACCGCCATCCATGCTGCCACGCCTATGCCCAAGCCCACTTTCAGGCCATGCAGCAAGGCCGCGCGGGCGCGGTCGGGCTGTCCGGCTCCGATCGCATGCCCCAATAGCGGTTGCATGCCCACCGCCAGGCCATGAATGACCAAGGTGAACAGCGATTCGCTATAGCCCGCCACCGCGTAGGCGGCCACGCTCAGGTCGTCGCCCCACACCAGCAGCTGGCGGTTGTGCGCGAACAGCAGCAGGGCCAGGTTGAGCTCCATCAACAGGCTGGGCGCGCCCAGCGCCAGAATGGGCCACAGCCCCTGCCAGTCGGGCCGCAGCTGGCCCAGCTTAATGCGCAGTGCCGCGCGCGGACTGAAAAAATACGCCAGCGCCAGAATCAGCACTACGGCTTCGGCCAGCAGCGTGCCGATGGCTGCGCCGGCCAGGCCTTTGCCCATCACGCCGACGAACAAGTAATCCAGGCCGATGTTCAGCAGCGCGCCCAGCGTCATCAAGGCGGTGGACAGCTTGGGCCGCCCGTCGTTGCGTACCAGATAGGTCAGGAGCATCGGCCCCATGGTCAAACCGGCGCCGGACAGCATCAGCAGCAGATAGCCGCGCGCCTGCTCGGCTACTTGCGGCTGAACATCGGCCTTCAGCCAGGACAGGAGCAGATCGATATTGGGCAGGCCCAGAGCGGGAAGCAGCGCGCTCAGCAAAGCCAGCAGCGCCAGCGCCGCCAGCAGCGTGCCGCGCGCGGCGCGCATGTCGCCGGCGCCCTGCTGGATGGCGATGCGGGTGGCCGCGCCCATGCTGATCATCGCGCCCAGGCCCACCTGCAGCATCACCAGCGGATAGGCGAGGTTGATCGCGGCCAGGCCGTGGCTACCCACGTAGTGGCCGACGAAAATGCCGTCTATCACCGCATATAAGCCGGTTACCAGCATGCCGGCAATGGAGGGGATGGCGTAGCGCCAGAACAGCGTGGAGACGGGAAGCGTGTCCAGGTCACGGATGTGCGTATTGGTATGCGGCATGGCGTCGTTGCGGTAAAGCGCGATGAAGGATGGCCATCTTAACATTTAATCAGTCATGTATGATTGATTAAATCATGACACAATATGACGGACAATGACGAGAAGGAAGCCGGGATGGCTCGCAAGACCAAGGAAGATTCGCAAAAAACGCGAGATGCGATACTGGATGGCGCGGAACGGGTGTTTCTGGACAAGGGCATCGCCAACGCCACCATGGCTGAGATCGCCGACGCGGCGAAAGTGTCGCGCGGCGCGGTATACGGGCATTACGACAACAAGATGGAGGTGTGCCAGGCGATGATAGATCGCGCTTTCGCGCTGGACGCCATGCGCTTCCCTCCCGCCAGCGCCTCGGCGCGCGACACATTGCTGGCCGGAGCCGGCTACTATCTGGCGCAATTCCTGGAGCCGGGCTCTCCGCAGCGTGTGTATCAGATTCTGTATCAGAAGTGCGAGCGCACCGAGGAAAACCGCAGCGTGCTGCGCAGGCGGGAGTTGGCGGATAGATTGACCATGCACTACACCCGCCGCCAACTGCGCCGCGCCATCGCCCTAGGCGAGCTGCCAGCGGAGCTGGACGTGGGTCTGGCGGCCGACTATCTGGTTTGCCTCTTCATTGGCTTGTACGACTTGCTGGAAAACGACCCGGACGCGCTGCCGCGCTGCTCTCGCATCCTGCGCGGGGCGCTGGAGGGGCTGTCCCATGCGCGGGGCTTCATGCACGCTCGAACCTGATCGCCACGCCATCGGGGCCGGCCAGGGCTATTCGATATGCCTGCGGAAGCACCACAAGGCCAGGCCAAGGGTGAGGGCCGCGATCAGCCACAGCGGCAGCAACCACGGCCAGGCATCGGAGAAACCGTACCCTTTCAGGAAAACCCCCTTCAGAATGGGAATGAAATAGCTGAGCGGATTGACCCGCGCCAGCCACTGCAGCGTTTCGGGCATGTTTTCGATGGGCGACACATAGCCGGACAAGATCACCGCCGGCACCATGAAGGAAAACACGCCGAGAAAAGCCTGCTGCTGGGTGCGGCAGAGGGAGGAAATGAATAGCCCGACACCGGCCAGCGCCAGTCCGTAGCTAGCCATGCTGACCAGCAACAGCGCGATGGAGCCGCCGAACGGCACCCGATAAGCCCAGACGGCGGCCACGGCGATGACGCTGCCTTGCGCCAGCGCCACGAGCACGCCGGGCACCGCCTTGCCCGCCATCACATAGGCAGGCGTCAGCGGCGACACCAGCAATTGGTCGAACGTCCCCTCCTCCCGCTCCCGCGCCACCGACAAAGCGGTGACGATCAGGCAGCCTATGGTGGTGATGATGGCCACCAGGCTGGGCAGCACGTGCCACTGGAACTCCAGGTTGGGGTTGTACAGATTGCGCACCGCCAGCCTGGGCGTCGGCCCTGCCCGCTCCTGCTGGTAAGCGGAGACGATCTGTCCGATGTAGGCGCTGGCGATCTGGCCGCTGTTGGAGCGGCGGCCATCGACAATGATCTGCATCGCCGCCCCTTTTCCCGTCGCCAGCGCGCGGGAAAAATCAGGGGGGAACACGATGGCCAGCAGCGCGCATTGCCGGTCCAGGCAGTCGCGGAGCGCCTCCAGGCTGCGAACCTGCACGATATGGTCGAAGGTGGCGCTGGCCGCCATGCGCTTTATCAGCTCCTGGGAGGGCGGGCCCGCATCCTGGTTATACACGGCGAGGCTGGCATGCTTGACCTCAAGCGTGGCGGCAAAAGGAAACACCAGCAATTGCAGCAACACCGGCACGATCAGCAACAGCCGCCCCTGGCGGTTTCCCGCCAGCGCCTGCAGCTCTTTGGTGATCAGCCACAATAAGCGTTGCCACATGGTTTCAGTCCAATGTCCGGCGCGTTTTGCGCACAGTCTGCCCCAGCCAGAACGCGCCCAACAGCGTCAGGCTGGCGGCGTTGAACCATAACAGCCCGGGCACTACGCCCGCCTGGAACAGAGTTTGGAGCGTGCTGGCGAAATAGCGGGCCGGCAGAATGCGGGTCAGCCATTGCAGCGGCTCCGGCATGCTGGAAATCTCGAACACGAAGCCGGACAGCATCAGCGCCGGCAAATAGCCCGCGGTCAGCGCCGCCTGCGCGGCATCAAACTGGGTGCGCATCACGGTGGACAGAAACAGGCCCATGCCCAGCGCATTGGCGAGAAACAGCGACGACATCAGCCACAGCAGCCATACAGGTCCGCGAAACGGCACGCCCATCACAAACACCGCGACCAGCAGGCATAACAGCATGGCCGCGATGCCCAGCGCGTAATACGGCAATATCTTGGACAGCAATAGTTCGGCGCGGCTGACCGGGGTCGCCAGCAGGGCCTCCATCGTGCCGCGCTCCCACTCCCGCGCGACGACCAAGGACGACAGCAGCGCGCCGACGATGGTCATCACGATGGCGATGGTGCCGGGTACCAGGAAATTAGGGCTTTCCGCGCTGGGATTGAACCAGAAGCGCTGGCGGATATCGATGGCCGGCGGCATGGGACGGGCGCTCTCGTCGCCCTCGGCCTGCAGCCAACGCAGCCAGGCACCCTGGGCGTACGCGGCGACGAAATTCGCGGTATTGGGCTCCGCGCCATCGGTCAGCAACTGGATGACGCCTTGGCCGCGCTGCCATTGCCGGGAGAAATCGTTCGGCACCACCACCGCGCCGCGTATCTCGCCTCGGGACAGCTTGCTTTCCAGCTCCGCGCGCGAGGACAGCGATTGAACCGCAAGCGCCGGCGTGGCGCGCAGCGTGGCCGCCAGGCGCCGCGCCGCGCCGCCGCCGTCCTGATTGAGCAGCCCCAGACGGATATGGGCGGAATCCAGATTCACTGCGTACCCCAGAATGAACAGCAGCGCCACCGGCAAAATGAAGGCGATCAGGATGCTGCTTGGGTCGCGCACGATCTGGTAGCTTTCTTTCCTGCACAGGGCCAGCAGCCGGCGAGGGTTCATGCGTCCGCCTCTTCCACCAGGCGGATGAAGGCATCCTCCATGGTCGGCTCCGGACAGGCGGAGTCGGCTACGCCGCGCTTGAGGGCGTCCGGGGTGTCCAGCGCCAGCAACCGGCCGCGATAGATCAAGGCGATGCGATCGCAATACTCCGCCTCATCCATGAAGTGGGTGGTCACCAGCACCGTCACCCCCTTCTCCGCCAAGCCATTGATATGGGTCCAAAACTCGCGGCGGGTCACCGGATCGACCCCGGAGGTGGGTTCGTCCAGAAACAGCAGCGGCGGCTCGTGCATCACCGCGCAAGCCAGCGCCAGCCTTTGCTTGAAGCCTAGCGGCAGCTCTCCGGAAAGATTGTCCATATGGGGCGTCAGGCCGAACACCCTCTCCATTTGCGCCACCTTGTCGCGCTGCCTGGCTCCAGACAGGCCATACACGCCGGAAAAAAACATCAGATTGCGCCGCACGCTCAATTGGGCGTAAAGCGAGAACTTCTGAGCCATATACCCCAGTTGTTGCCGCGCCGCGCTGGGGCTGCGCTTCAGATCCAAGCCCATCACCAGCGCCTGTCCGCCGCTGGGTTTTAGCAGGCCGCATTCCATCTTGAAGGTGGTGGATTTGCCGGCGCCATTGGGGCCCAGCAAGCCGAACACTTCGCCGCGGCGCACCACGAAGCTGATGTCGGCGGCGGCGCGAAAGTCGCCGAAGCGCTTGCCGAGTCGGCGCGCCTCGATCACAGCCTCGCCTGCATAAGCCGGCACCTCCGGCATTTCCTCCGCCAGAGGCGAGTCCCCGCCGGGGCCGCCGCCCAGCAGGCTGATGAAGGCGTCCTCCAGTCTGGGCCTGGCTGGAATCAGTGCGGCTTCCGGGCCGGCTTCGGCCAAGGCGAGATCGGGCCAGCGGCTTTCGTCGCGCAGCAGCAGCCTCAGTCCGTTTCCTTGTATCGTGCCGTCCATCAGTTCCGGCTGGCGCAGCAGTCGCTGCAACAACCGCCGACGATTGCCCTCGATGCCCGTCAGTCTCAGGCAACGGCCCGCCAGCGGCGCGGTCAGCTCGGCGGGAGATCCGGCGGCGCGCAAGCGCCCGCCCGCCATCAAATACACTTGATCGCAAGCTTCCGCCTCATCCAGGTAGGCGGTGCTGAGCAGCACCGTGATGCCGTCGGCCGCCAGTGACCGTATCAGCCGCCACAGCTCGCGCCTGGAGATGGGGTCGACCCCGACGCCGGGCTCGTCCAGCAACAAGACGCGGGGCTTGCCCAGCAGCGAGCAGGCCAGGCCCAGCTTCTGTTTCATGCCGCCGGAGAGCTTGCCGGCGTAGCGGCCGGTGAACGGCGCGAGGTCGGTCAGCGCCAACAAGCGGGCGAAATCCCCCTCGCGTTCGGTGGCGGACACTCCCCGCAGGTCGGCGTACAAATTGAGGTTTTCCTGCACGGTCAAGTCTTCGTACAGGCCGAACTTTTGCGGCATGTAGCCGATCGCGCGCCGCAACTCGTCGCCGATGGCGGCATCCAGCCCGGCCACCTTCGCTTTGCCGCCGTCAGGCGTCAGCAATCCGGCCAACATGCGCAGCAACGTGGTCTTGCCGGCCCCGTCCGGACCGACCAGACCCGCCACGCAGCCTGGAGGAATGTCCAGATCGACCCCGGCGACGGCATCGGCATCCGCGCCGGGAAAGCGCTTTTTCAGCGCGCAAGCCTGGATGGACAAATTCACTTGGCCAGCCTCACCGTCACAGGCATGCCCTGGCTGAGTCCGCCATCCGCATCGCCGACTACCACCCGTATCCGGTAGACCAGCGCAGTGCGCAGGCTGGCGGTTTCCACCGACTTGGGCGTGAATTCGGCGGTAGGCGACACGAAGCCCACCACCCCGCGGTAAGATTTCTCAGGATGGCTGTCGCTGGCGATCGACACTTCGGTCCCGGTGGTGAATCGGCCCAGTTGGGTTTCGTCGACATAGGCGCGCACCCAGGTTGGCTGACGCAGCGACAGCGTGAACGCGGGCGTGCCCGCCTGCACCAGGCTGCCCGTTTCCACCGCGCGGGTGAGGATGATGCCGGCGCTGGGCGACTGCAGGCTGGCATCCTTCAGAGCCAGCCTGGCGGCGGCCACGCTGGCTCGCGCCTGCTTGAGCTGGGCGTCGGATTCGGCGATTTCCTCCGGCCGGAAGCCCGCGCGCAAAGCGCGCAGTTGCTGGACGGCTGCGTCGCGCTGGCCGATGGACTGGTCGCGCTGAGAGCGGGCCGCTTCCAGCTGTTGCTGACTGCTGCCGCCGGCCGGCGCCAGTTCGCGTTGGCGCCGATATTCGCTTTCCGCCTGTTTCGCGGCGGCTTCCGCAACCTCCAGCCGCGATTTGGCCTGGGCGATGTCTTCTTGCCGGCTGCCTTTGTGCATCAGCGCGTTGCGCGCCGCCAATGCGGCTTCGCTCGCCAGCGCGGCATTCAGGCTATTGCGCAGCGGCTCGACGTCGAGTTGGGCCAATATCTGTCCCGGCTGCACGCTGTCGCCTTCATCCGCCCGCACGGCGGCAAGCCGGCCGGGCACGCGAAAGGCCAGCGCCACCTCGCGGATGTCGACATTGCCGTACAGCGTGGACTGCTTTTCGGCTTCTGCCTGCCGCTGGTGATGGACATAAGCCAGGCCTCCGATAGTCGCCAGCGCCAGCAGCGCGGCGACCGCTATCCATCGTTTCATCCCGCTCCCTTTCGAGTCGGCATCGCTGTCGCCCATTATGCCCGCGCGATGGAGAAGTCCGCTACAGGGCGCGCGACATCAAGAACCCCGCGCCGAACCACAGCAATACGGTCATGACCGGCTCGGCCATTCTGGGGCGAAGCAGCATCAGCGGCGCGCGAAAGCGTATCCGTATCGGCCACAGCAAGGGGATGCCGGCCGGGGTCAGCCAATCGCCTACCAGATGGGAGGCGTAACCCACGCACAGCCCCAGCACCAGCGGCATCGCATGGCCAAGCTGCACGCCCCAGCCGTGCAGGCAGGCGGCGCTGGCGTAAAACACGCCGACCACGGCCAACAGGCTGTGAGTGATGCCGCGATGGCCGAACAGATAGGCGATAGGCCGGGACAGGAAGGGTATGCGCCGGCCAAGCCAGCTCTTGGGATGGTCGAGGTCCGGCAACAGCGAGCCGGCCAAGCCGCCGGCCAGCAGCAGCAACGCCATCATGGCCGGCAAGCGCAGGATCAGCGCCGCCGAAACCGCGCAGAACGCGCCGAAGGCGACGTGGGTAGCCACCATCATGGCAGGTCCCCGCCGCTAAAATTCTCATTCATCTTGTTGTTGCCTTTGCGGCGTATCGCTTCTTGTTGTTCGCCGTGACATTCGCACGGGGCGCACATGCTACTGCAGACAGGCTGCCGGCGCAAAAACCAGACCGAAGAAATCCATACTCTGCGGCCGTTTTCATGGCCAGGCCCGCCGAAATCCGTCAGTCAGGCAGAGACTGACAGTGCGAGTGAGAATTGGTTGCGCAATCGCAGCGGTCTAGAATGGACCAAGGCCTGACCAGAGATGGAGCGCAGATGTTAGGTTTTCTGATACCCGCATGCTGGAGACGATGCCTGGCGGCCATTCCCTTCTCCGTGACGCTGACGACAGCCATCGCGGCGGAGCCGTATCAGATCACCTGGGTGCTTTCCGACTGGGCGCCCAACTTCATCATCCGCGACGGCAAGCCTACGGACGGCCAGAACGACATCTACCTGAAGCTGATCATCGCGCGCTGGCCGGAGGCCGAGCACCGCTTCGCCGTGATGAGCACCGCCCGCAGCGTGCTGGAGCTCCAGCGCGGCAGCCAGCTGTGCCGAATGAACCTGATACCGACGGCGGAGCGCGAAAAATTCGCTTTTTTCACGTTGACCCATATGCAGCTGCCGCAGGAGGTGATCATTCGCCGGGCGGTGGCGGACCAGGCGCCGCTGAACGGCAAGGGAGAGGTGCCGCTGGAAAAACTGATTCTGCGGTCTGGGCTGAGGGGGGTGATCGCAGCCGGACGCAGCTATTCCGACCCGATAGACAAACTGTTCGCCGCGCATCGCAACGATTCCAACCTGAAGGAAAGCCCGCGGCTTCCCTCCAATAGCGGCCTGTTCAAGCTGCTGCAGCTGTCCAGGGCCGACTACACGCTGGATTTCGAACCCGACTACAAATACCACCGCGAGGTGGACAAGGATGACAGTCTGGTCAATCTGCCCATCGAGGGCTCCGGACTGATTCCGGTCGGCATCGCCTGCCCCAAGACCCCATGGGGACGAATGGCGGTGATGAAAATAGACCAGCTGCTGAGCGAAGCGGTGGCCGACCCCGCCTATCGCCAATCCCAGGACCGCTGGCTGACTCAGGAATCGATACAGCGTTATCGCGCGGAGCTGGACCGTTTCTACCGCCAACGCGCGCGGGCGGCCGACCCCGCGCGCTTCGCGCTCGCGCCAGGCCGGCGCTAAACCTGGAACTGCGCGACCGATAGCCTCAGATTGCCGGTCACCTCGTCGATCCGCTGCACGCTTTCCGACGCCTGGGTGGCGGCCACCGCGTTGCCGGACGCCACTTGCGCGATCTGCTCCACATGGCGGGCGATATCCTGGCTGGCGGTGCCTTGCTCGCGCAGCGCGTGGGAAATGTCGTTGACCACTTGCACCACCTGGCTGGCGCTGCCGCGTATCTGCTGGATCAGCTCGCCGCCCTGCTCGGCCAGTTCCAGCCCGGTTTTCACCTTGGCCACGGTCTCGCTCATGTTCTGGCGCGACAAATCGGAGCTGGCCTGAATCTCGGCAATCATGCCGGCCGTCTGTTCGGTGGCTTTGGCGGTGCGTTCGGACAGCTTGCGCACTTCGTCGGCCACTACGGCGAAGCCGCGGCCGGTTTCTCCCGCGCGCGCCGCCTCTATCGCCGCGTTCAGCGCCAGCAGATTGGTCTGGTCGGCGATATCCTTGATCACTTGCATGATGTTGGAGATGGTGGCGGTTTTGCTGGCCAACTCGGAAATGGCGGCCTCGGTCATGTCGACGGTGGCGCTGATGTCCTGCATCTCCGCCACCGCGCGAGCGATCACGTCGCTGCCCGCTTCGGAAAGCTGGCCGGAGTCCTGCGACACCTCGCGCGCGTCCGACGCGTGCTGTGCAATATGGTTGATGCTGACCGTCAGTTGCTCCACCGACGCCGCCATCGCAGCCGCGCCCTCGCTCTGTCCCTGCGAGTTGTCGGCCACCATGCGGGCGCCGTCCACCACGTCGGCGTTCAGCCGGCCCAACTCCTCCGCATCGCGCATAATGTCGCCCACCAGCTGGCGCAGCTGTCCCTGCATTTCCCGGATATGGGCCAACAAGCTGTCGCCGCGCGCCGCGTCCACGTCTATCTCCCTATCCAGCTTGCCGGCGGCGATTTCGCGCACGATGTCCGCGGCCACGGAAGGCTCCGTTCCCAGTTCGCGCATCACGCTGCGGTACACCCACCAGCCCAGCGACAAACTCACGGCCATGAACAGCAGCACCTGCGCGCCCACGCTCAGCAACTGCCGCGTCAGCGTGGCATTGATGTCGTCCAGGTAAAGCCCGGTGCCGATTACCCACCCCCAGCGCGGAGAGCTTTGAAAGTAAGCGAGCTTGGGTTGCGGCGCGCTCGAGCCCGGCTTGTCCCACACGTAGCTGACAAAACCCTTGCCGCCGCCGCTGCGCATGGTTTGCTCGAACAGCGCGCCGATATTGGCGCCGGCGCCATCCCTCACGCTGTGCATGTCCTTGCCGATCAGCTTGGGGTTCATGCCATGGGAAATCCATTTGAGGTTCCTGTCCAGAGTGAAGAAATACTCATCGCCGTCGAAACGCAGCTTGGCCAACTCCTGCAAAGCCATTTTCTGCGCCTCCGCCTCCGGCACCAGCCCGGCCGCGGCCTGCTCTTCATGCATCGCCACCAGGCTGGCTGCGTTTTCCACCTGGGTGCGGACCTGGTCATGCCTGTCGTCCAGCATTTGCTGGCGCAGCGTATTCATCAGCAAGGCGCCCAGTACGCACACCAGGGCGATGGCGCTGACGGTTTGCAACAACAAGCGGCGCTTCAGGGAAAGGGTTCTGGCCATGGTCTCGCTCACACGGAATTTGTAAACAACTCCCAAAGATAACCGATGCCATTATTCAAATTCAATATTCAAATGCAATTTATTGATGTTTGTCATCGAAATGGGCATCTACCGCTTGCCAATAGTGATAATGAATCTCATTGTTGATTTTTTGGGCGGGATTTTGTATCTTAAGATACATCTTAAGCAATAAGGGCACGCCATGAAACATTGCCGCCGCGTATTGACGCGACACAGGCCTCCCCCCTGCCCGATGCGCGCATCCCGCCGCGCCGGCGGCGAAGCAGAAGTGCTGGCCAGGGGGCGAAAATTCAGCGCGGACGATTTGCAACTGCTGCTGCTGGCATTGATAGCCGAGCGCGCCTGTCATGGCTACGAACTGATCAAGGAGCTGGCCGTCCGTTCCAACGGCTACTACAGCCCCAGCCCTGGCGTTGCCTACCCCGCGCTATCCAGCCTGGAGGCAACGGGCCATGTGGCCGCCGCCAGCGATGGCAAGCGGCGCCGCTATTCCATCACCGATGCCGGGCGCGAGCGCTTGGCCGAGGGGCGGGAGCGCGCGCAGCTGATGCTGGCCAAGCTGGTTCACATCGGACGCAAGATGGAGCTGGCGCGCCGAGCCTACGCCGGGGAAGAGATCGGCGAGGACGGCGCCGCGGGGTGGACCAAGGAGTTGATAGACGCGAGGCGCGCGTTGAAGCGGGCCTTGCTGCTCAGGGATCAGGCTGCGCCGGATGAACAGCGCCGCATCGCGGCCATTTTGCAGCGCGCCACGGATGAAATCGTGGGCGCGGAAAATTCCACAGGAGATTGACCTCATGCATTCCGAACTTGAAATACAACGTCTGCGCCATCCGTTGCGCTTTCGCAAACTGCAAGTCTCCCGCATTGCCAGACTCTCCCCGACCATGCTGAGAATCACCCTGGCGGGCGACGAGCTGGACGGATTCGTCTCGGCCTCCTTCGACGATCATATGAAATTATTCTTCCCCGCCTCAGGCGAAACACTTCCCGCGTTGCCGACTGCGGTTTCCGATAGCGGCATTCAGTTTCCGGCCAACCAGCCCAGGCCCGCGATGCGCGACTACACCCCGCGTCGTTACGATGCCGATGCCGGGGAGCTCGACATCGATTTCGTGGTTCATGATGGCGGCGTGGCCGCGGACTGGGCGAGAGGCGCCGCCCCCGGGGACTGGCTTGGCCTGGGAGGTCCGCGTGGGTCGCGTGTGATTCCCGCCGGCTTTGACTGGCACTGGCTGCTCGGCGACGAATCCGCATTGCCGGCCATCGCCCGGAGGCTGGAGGAGTTGCCCGCTGAAGCCAAGGGCATGGCATGGATATTGGTGGATGACGCCGATTGCCGAATCCGCGTGACTGCGCCGGAAGGCCTGGATGTGGTGTGGCTGCAGCGAGACAGGCATGAGAGCCTGGAGCAGGCGCTGTCCAGTTGCGCGCTGCCCGATGGCGAAGGCTTTGTCTGGGGCGCTGGCGAGAGCGGCGAAATGCGCGCCGTCCATGCCTTGTTGAAACAGCGAGGCTTGGCCAAGGAAAGAATGCGGGTGGCAGGCTATTGGAAGCGCGGCGATGCCGGCGCGCACGAGAGCATCGGAGAGGAGTAAGTCGGCATGCCGGGCGGTTGATTCGGCGGATTTGATCAGCGTTTCGACTATATTGGTTTACACGAGGGGTGGCGCTGGGTAGAATCTCGCCGCTTCAATGGGCGGGTTGCATGCGCGGTCGAGAGACGGCGCGGCGCCCGCCTCGCCTCATCCCGCCTGCGCGGCTGCTTCAATGCGCCCAGGCGCGGTACGCCTCTCGTTGAAGCGCTCGCGGACGCCCGCGGGCACCATCTCGAAAACGACTACTAGAAAAGCTGATGAAAATGACGTTTGCGATCAAGACCGCAGGATGCGCCGTAGCCGCCGCCCTGCTCGCCGCCCCCGCGCTGGCCAAGGACTTCAATGTGGCAGTGGTCTACGACCAGGCAGGCAAGTTCGACAAGAGCTTCAACGAAGCGGCCTATACCGGCGCCGAACGCTTCAGGAAAGAGTTCAAGATCAATTACCGCGAAGGTCAGCCCAGCAACGACGCGCAGAAAGAGCAAGTGCTGCGCAATATGGCGCGCAAAGGCGCCGACCTGGTAGTGGCCGTCGGCTTCGCCTACACCCAGTCGATCGAGACCGTGGCCAAGGAATTCCCCAATACCAAGTTCACGCTGGTGGATTCGGTAGCCAAGGGCGCCAACGTGCAAAGCATCGCCTTCAAGGAGCAGGAAGGCTCCTTCCTGGCGGGCATGGCCGCCGCGATGAAATCCAAGACCGGCAAGGTGGGCTATCTGGGCGGCATGGACGTGCCGCTGATCCGCGCCTTCGGCTGCGGCTACGCGCAAGGCGCCCGTTACGTGAATCCGAAGGCTGTGGTGCTGCAGAACATGCTGGGCACCACCCACGCCGCGTTCAACGATCCGTCGCGCGGCAACGAGCTGGCCAAGAGCCAATTCGACCGCGGCGCCGATGTGATCTTCGCCGCCGCCGCCCTGTCCAACGTGGGCGTGATCCAGGCTGCCAAGGCCTCGGGCAAGTACTACATCGGCGTGGACAGCAACCAGAACTACATGCAGCCGGGCACCGTGCTGACCTCCATGGTCAAACGCGTGGACAACGCCGTGTACGAAACCATGCGCGATGCCAAGGATGGCAAGTGGAAGCCCAGCACCAAGCTGATGGGCCTGAAAGAAAACGGCGTGGACTGGGCGCTGGACCAGTACAACCGCGCGCTGATCACGCCGGAAATGGAAAAGAAGATCACCGCGGCCCGCAAGGACATCATCGCCGGCAAGATCAAGGTGGTGGACTACCGCGCGGCAAACAGCTGCCCGGTCAATTGATAGCCCTCTTGGCCTGATGGAAAAAGCCCCGTTTTCGGGGCTTTTTCTTTTGGGTGGGACGGGAGTGCCTGCGCAAACGCTGCCTTTGTGGTATTCTTGCGCCCCCGCTCAAAATGGCCGTGACCCGTCACACATCAATGAAAGACCCCTGCGACCACTACACCTTCGACCTGATAGGCGGAGTGCCGAAGAAGCCAGGCCGCAAGCCGCTGGGCGAGCGCGCGATGACGGTGGCCGAGCGCAAGCGCCGCAGCCGCGAATTGCGCCGCAGCCGGCTGCAGGAAATGTCGGTGACGGTGGAGTTGAGCCGCGATGCGCAAAAATCTTTGGACAAGATGATCGAGTGGTGGGGCGTCAGCAAGAAAGAGGCGATCAACCGCGCGCTGCTGATCGCCTGCCAGTCGCAAACCGGCCGCACCGGCAGCCTGTTCGAACTGGAGCTGGGCATGCAGCTGCCCGCCAAGGCTTCGCGCCGCAAAGCGCCGCGCTGATCCTTAGATAAACTCTCCCGGCGGCAAGCCCAGATTGACCGCCGACCCGCGGAACGACGCTTCCGCCCTCTTCGCCCGCTCCGACAGCAACTCCAGCACCACAATCTTGCCCAGCGCGTCGCTGCGCAAGGCGCAATCGTCGCCATTGGCGATCAGCACGACGTCGGCCGCCTCCCATCCTGCCGCCCGCCGGTAAAACGGCAATAGCCCGGCATCGCAGGAGAACGCGGCGATGTCATAGCGGCCGCAAGTCCTGAGCCAGTCCGAAGCGGCGGCGACGACGCGTTCGCCCAGGCCGCGGCCGCGCATCTCCGGCCGGGTGGCGACGCAACTGAGGCTGCCCAGCGAGAAGACCAGTCCCTGGTGAATGATGTCCTTGCCGAGCACCGACGCGTAAGCCGCGAGCCGCCCATGGCTTGCCAGGCAGAACGAGCGGGCCTCCAGCGCCGGCCTATGCAGCCGCTCGTCCGGATCGAGCTCGCCTTCGCATTGATAGGCCTGATGCAGCATGGCATTGATCTCCCGGCGCAAGGCCGGCGGCAGATACTGATACGGCGCGCTTGTGACTTCCACGTTTCATTCGTTTCTTGAGGCGTTGCGACGACCGGATTGGGCCGCTGAATTGCCGGCCAAGTTCCCGTAAAAAAAACGCCGCCCGCCCTCGCGGGCGAACGGCGCTATCACCAAGACAATCGATGCGGCGGTCAGGCCTTGCTGGCGGCCAGTTCCTGATATTCCTGGATCTGGTCGAAGTTCAGATACTTGTAAACTTCGGCGCCCTTTTCATTGATGATGCCGATGTTCGCCTGGTATTCCTCAACGGTCGGGATTTTGCCCAGCTTGGAGCAGATCGCGGCCAGCTCGGCGGAGCCCAGGAACACGTTGGAGTTCTTGCCCAGGCGGTTCGGGAAGTTGCGGGTGGAGGTGGACATCACGGTCGCGCCTTCGCGCACCTGCGCCTGGTTGCCCATGCACAGCGAGCAGCCCGGCATTTCCAGCCGCGCGCCGGCGCGGCCCAGCACGCCGTAGTGGCCCTCCTCGGTCAGCTGCTTGGCGTCCATCTTGGTCGGCGGCGCCACCCACAGGCGCACCGGAATGTCCGCCTTGCCTTCCAGCAGCTTGGACGCGGCGCGGAAGTGTCCGATATTGGTCATGCACGAGCCGATGAACACTTCGTCGATCTTGGTGCCGGCCACTTCGGACATGAACTTCACGTCGTCCGGATCGTTCGGGCAAGCGACGATAGGCTCCTTGATGTCGTTCATGTCGATCTCGATCACCGCCGCGTACTCGGCGTCGGCATCGCCCTGCAGCAGCTTGCCGTTGGCGATCCAGTCTTCCATCGCCATGATGCGGCGCTCCAGCGTGCGCGCATCCTGATAACCGTCGGCGATCATGGACTTCATCAGCGTGATGTTGGAGCGCATGTACTCGACGATGGGCTCTTTGTTCAGGTGCACGGTGCAGCCGGCAGCGGAACGCTCGGCCGAGGCGTCGGTCAGTTCGAAAGCTTGCTCGACCTTGAGATCCGGCAGGCCTTCGATTTCCAGAATGCGGCCGGAGAAGATGTTCTTCTTGCCGGCCTTGGCCACGGTCAGCAGGCCGGACTTGATCGCATACAACGGGATGGCGTTGACCAGGTCGCGCAGTGTCACGCCCGGCTGCAGCTTGCCCTTGAAGCGCACCAGCACCGACTCAGGCATGTCCAGCGGCATCACGCCGGTGGCGGCGGCGAAAGCCACCAGGCCGGAGCCGGCCGGGAAGGAAATGCCGATCGGGAAGCGAGTGTGGCTGTCGCCGCCGGTGCCCACGGTGTCGGGCAGCAACAGACGGTTCAGCCAGCTGTGGATCACGCCGTCGCCCGGGCGCAGCGAGACGCCGCCGCGGGTGGAGATGAAGGCCGGCAGTTCCTTGTGCATCTTCACGTCCACCGGCTTCGGATAGGCGGCGGTGTGGCAGAACGACTGCATCACCAGATCGGCGGAGAAACCCAGGCAAGCCAGATCCTTCAGCTCGTCGCGGGTCATCGGGCCGGTGGTGTCCTGCGAGCCGACGGTGGTCATCTTGGGTTCGCAGTAAGTGCCCGGGCGCACGCCCTTGCCTTCCGGCAGGCCACAGGCGCGGCCGACCATCTTCTGGCCCAGCGAGAAGCCCTTGCCGGAATCGACCGGGGATTTGGGCAGGCGGAATGCGGTGGAAGCCGGCAGGCCCAGCGCTTCGCGCGCCTTGGAGGTCAGGCCGCGGCCGATGATCAGGTTGATGCGGCCGCCGGCGCGCACTTCGTCCAGGATCACTTCGGATTTCAACTTGAACTCGGAGACGAGGGTGCCGTTCTTCTCGATTTTGCCGGCGTAGGGGTAGATGTCGATCACGTCGCCCATTTCCAGCTTGGACACGTCCACTTCGATCGGCAGCGAGCCGGAGTCTTCCTGGGTGTTGAAGAAGATCGGCGCGATCTTGCCGCCCAGCGTCACGCCGCCGAAGCGCTTGTTCGGCACGTAGGGGATATCCTGGCCAGTGGCCCATACCACCGAGTTGGTGGCGGATTTGCGCGAGGAGCCGGTGCCGACCACGTCGCCGACGTAGGCGACTAGGTGGCCCTTTTTCTTCAGATCGTCGATGAACTGCATCGGGCCGCGCTTGCCGTCTTCTTCCGGCTTGAAGGCCGCGTCAGCGCGGGTGTTCTTCAGCATCGCCAGGTAATGCAGCGGGATGTCCGGACGGCTCCAGGCGTCCGGGGCCGGCGACAGGTCGTCGGTATTGGTCTCGCCCGGCACCTTGAATACGGTGACGGTGATTTTCTCGGCCACTTCCGGGCGGCTGGTGAACCACTCGGCATTGGCCCAGGATTCGACCACTTCCTTGGCGACGGCGTTGCCCTTGTCCATCTTTTCCTTCACATCGTGGAAGGCATCGAACATCAGCAGGGTTTTCTTCAGGCCGGCGGCGGCGATCTTGGCTACCGCGGCGTCGTCCAGCAGATCGACCAGCGGCTTGATGTTGTAGCCGCCCAGCATGGTGCCGAGCAGTTCGGTAGCCAGCTCGCGGCTTACCAGCGGCGACTTCGCGCTGCCTTCGGCGACGGCGGCCAGGAAGGAGGCCTTGACCTTGGCGGCGTCGTCCACGCCCGGCGGCACGCGGTGGGTGATCAGCTCGACCAGAACGCTTTCTTCGCCCTTGGGCGGGTTCTTCAGCAGTTCGACCAGTTCTTCAACCTGCTTGGCGGACAGCGGCAGGGGCGGAATGCCCAGCGCGGCGCGCTCGGCAACGTGCTGACGGTAAGCTTCTAGCATGACTCGGGACCTTCTTGGCTTGGTTGGCGCAAGTCTGCCGGCGCGGGCTGGCAGTCTCCACTTGCTAATTCTGCATCACTTCCGCGCGTTTCGCGCTGGAATATGCACTTTGTAGTGAGTGAAGATTACGCTTTTCGGCGCTTGCATACAAACGAGTAATCGCAACACGGATTGTGAGATAAAATCACAACATGAGCACTTACCCTCCTCTGAACTCCCTGCGCATTTTCGAAGCTGCGGCCCGGCTGGAAAGCTTTTCCGCGGCCGCGGGCGAACTCTTCGTCACGCATGGCGCTGTGAGCAAACAGATTAAGCAATTGGAAGACTGGCTGGGCGTGCGGCTGTTCGAGCGCAGCGGCGGCCGGGTCAAGCTGACCGACGCCGGCTGGCGTTACCTGGTCCAAGTGCAGGATGGGCTGGACCTGATCGCCAACGCCACCGCCCAGCTGCTGCAGCCGGATCATCAGCGCCGGCTGGCCGTCAACTCCACCCCTACTTTCGCGTCCTATTGGCTGCTGCCCCGGTTGGCGCGTTTTCGCGAGCGCTTTCCCGATCTGGAGCTGCGGCTGGCGACGTCCGACCGAGACCTCAGCCGGCTGGACGCGCCATTCGATGTCGCCATTCGCCGCGGCCCCGGCGATTGGGCTGGCCACATCGCCAAGCCTTTTCTGAAAGAGTGGGAGCTGCCGCTGTGCAGCCCGGCGCTGCTGGCCAGCCAGCCGCTAAGCGCACCCGCGGATCTCGCCGCGCATACGCTATTGCATGCCGACACTCGCCCCACCGCCTGGCCCCGCTGGTTGACGCTGGCCGGCGCGGCGGAGCTGAAGCCGGCCAGCAGCATGCATTTCGACAAATTCTCGCTGGCGCTGCAAGCCGCTGTCGACGGACTTGGGGTCGCGCTGGGGCCGATGCCGATGGCTCAGGCTCTGATCGATGAGGGCAAGCTGGTGTCGCCGCTGCCTGCGCCGGTGGTGACGGTAAGGGATTACTGCTGGGTGGTGCCGCGCATGGCGGCCGAGGACTCCACGGTTGCCTCATTCTGCCGCTGGCTGGAGAGCGAAGCGGCGGAAGACGGCGGCTTTCCCTCTTGAGCGTTCAATGCGCCCCGGGCGGCAGGCCTATTAGCCTCATATCCATCGGCGCGGCGTCGCGCGGCAACCATTTGTTGTAAATGCGTTTGAAAGTGCCGTCTTTCTTGATGGCGGAGAAGCCTTCCTGCCAGCGGTGGACTTCCTCTGCCGGGGTGCCGCGGGAAAACGCCAGGTATAGCTCCAGCGACTCCAGCACGCGGACCAGCTCGACCGCATCGGGCTGGCGGTGGATGTCCTTGAGCACGGACGCCACGACAAAGCCGCCCTCCACCCACATGTCGTAACGGCCCATCAGCATTTTTTGCGCCGTGATTTGCGGAGTGGGCGCCAGATCCACCTCGACAAAGCCGGCGGCGGAGGCGGCGTCGGCGAAGATGCTGCCTCGGTAAGCGCCGACTGGCCGCTGGTAGATGCCGGCCCCAAGCGCCAGCAGCTTGGCCGCCTCGCCCTTGCGCGCCAGCAGCACGGTTTGCGACACGGCGATCGGCCCCAGCAACGTCATTTGTTTTTCGCGCGCTTCGCTGCGGCCGACGGTGAACAGCATGATGCCAGGATTGGTCAGCAGGTCCTTGTAGCCCCGCGCCCAAGGCACGACCTCCACCGGGCTGTTGTCGTGGATGCGCGTCTGGATCTCGCGCACCACCTCCACGGCCATGCCATCGGCCACGCCGTTGCGTTGAAACGTGATGGGCGGCCACTCTTCGGTGTAGATGGTCAAGGCCGGCGCGCGCGCCGACCAAGCGGAAAGACTGAACAGCAACAAGACCAGGGCGCGGCTGAGCATGGCGCATCTCCTACGTCGAACTACTCATATCGTGATAGCTTTTCGCGGCCCGGCCCGCACCCTTATTCGGTTATAATGCCGCGTTGTGCCGCCAAGCCGACGGCATTATCATTCGCGCACCCATCCCTCCTAAGGAACGTCATGAGCCGCATCACCCTCTCCCGTTTTCTGATCGAACAACAGCGCAAGGCAGGCACGCTGCCGCCTGAATTGCGCCTGCTGATCGAAACCGTGGGCCGCGCCTGCAAAGCCATCAGCTACTCGGTGAACAAAGGCGCGCTGGCCGACGTGCTGGGCGAAGCCGGCACCGGCAATATCCAGGGCGAGGCGCAAAAGAAACTGGATGTGATCGCCAACGATTTCCTGCTGGACGCCAACGAGTGGGGCGGCAGCCTGGCCGCGATGGCTTCGGAAGAGATGGAGCTGCCGTATCATATTCCGGGCGAATACCCGAAGGGCGAATACCTGCTGATGTTCGACCCGCTGGACGGCTCGTCCAATATCGACGTCAACATCTCCGTCGGCACCATCTTCTCCATCCTGCGCTGCCCGGAAGGCGTGGCGCAGCCGACCGAGGCCGACTTCCTGCAGCCCGGCACCCACCAGGTGGCCGCCGGCTATACCGTGTACGGCCCGCAAACCATGCTGGTGCTGACATTCGGCAGCGGCGTGCACGGCTTCACGCTGGATCGCGAGCACGGTTCCTTCGTGCTGACCCACCCGGACATGAAGGTGCCGGAGCGCACGGCGGAGTTCGCTATCAACATGTCCAACATGCGCCACTGGGAAGCCCCGGTGCGCCGCTACGTGGAAGAAATGCTGGCCGGCAAGACCGGTCCGCGCGGCCGCGATTTCAATATGCGCTGGGTGGCGTCCATGGTGGCCGAGGTGCATCGCATCATCACCCGCGGCGGCATTTTCATGTACCCGAAGGACGCGCGCGATCCGTCCAAGGCCGGCAAGCTGCGCCTGATGTACGAAGGCAATCCGATGGCTTTCATCATCGAACAGGCAGGCGGCGCCGCCACCAATGGCCAACAGCGCATCATGGACATCGTGCCGGCCAAGCTGCACGAACGCGTGGCGGTGTTCCTGGGCTCCAAGGAGGAAGTGGAGCTGGTGACGCGCTACCACCTCGAACAGCAGTAATGGTCGCCCATGCTTGAAGAGAGCCCGCTGTTAGCGGGCTTTTTCGCGTCTGCCGCGCCATCAGTCGAATAGCGACCCCTGCCGCGGCGCGTCGGGAATTTCGCCCTCCGCCCGCATGTCTTCCGCCTCGAATGGCTGCAGAAAGGCGCGGGCTTGCTCGGGATCGCTGCAACTCAACCATTGCCGATACCGTCCGGCGGGTATGATGGCCAGCGAGCGCTTCTCATCCCCGGGCCGGTGCATGCGGCCCATCACGGCATGGCCGTCGGCGTTGATGGTGATCTGGGTAAAAGCCAGGCTGACGGATCCGTCGGCCTCTCGCCACTCCCGCCACAATCCCGCCGCCGCGAACGGCGCGCCATCGGCCATGCTTATCTTGGTGCGCACTGCGCGGCCGCTGTCATAGCAAGGCTCGTAGAAGGCCTGCATCGGCACCAGGCACAGCTGGCCATGGCGCCAGGCATCCCGGTAGCTGCGCAGCTGGCCTATGGTTTCGGCGCGGGCGTTCATGGTGCTCAACCTTACGCCCGCCGGTTGGTGGCGCTTGGGGACAAAGCCATAGCTGGCCAGGCGCAGGCCGTCCCGCGTCAATATGGGCGCCAGATAGTCCTGCCAGGCCTCCTCCTGCCACTGCCATTCTCCGGGATCGCAGCCGAACCACTCCCGCAACTGAGCCCGGCTGGGCGGCAAGAAGTTTACGCACATGGCTGGGGAGACTGAGCGAGGAAGCGCGGCGGAACGTGGCTGGTCAGCCAGACGCCGTTATCCGATCTGCAGAAGGCCAGACCCGCCTCGCGCATCGCCTTGGCGTCCACCGTCAGCACAGCGGGCTTGCCGTGGCGGCTGCCCACCGCGTGGGCGGTTGCCCAGTCGGCCGACAAGTGCACGTGTTGCCGGCTGCCCGGCCGCAGGCCTTCGCTGAGGATGGCGTCGAGAAAACGGGTGGCGGTGCCGTGATACAACGTCCCCGGAGGCTCGCATGGCTGCAGGCCGAGATCGACCCGGATCGAATGCCCTTGATTGGCGCGGATGCGCAGACCGTCTTCGCTGATGGCGAAGCGCTGCTTGTCGCTGTCTCGCACGATGTCTTCCAGTTGCGCGCGGCGCAACGGTTTGCCCTTGGCCGCCATCCTGGCCAGCAGCTCATCGATATCGGCCCATCCTTGGGCATCCAGTTTCAAATCGATGGCGTCAGGCTGGTGGCGCAGCACCAGGCTGAGGAAGCGGGAGTGGTTGTCTTGCGTATTTCGCATGGAATGACTGCTCGTGATTTATTACAGCGCGATCATACCGCGCGGCAAGCATTGCGGCGACCTGCCCTTTTGAAAGCGGCAGGCCGCCCCCATGTCATTCTTCCGACTCCTGCCAGGATGCGCATGATGATAGACCTTTACTACTGGACGACGCCCAACGGGCACAAGATCAGCATCTTTCTCGAAGAGGCCGGCCTGCCTTACCGCATCGTGCCGGTCAACATCGGCGCCGGGGAGCAATTTCAGCCCGATTTCTTGCGCATCGCGCCCAATAACCGCATTCCCGCCATCGTGGATCACGCGCCGCAAGGCGGCGGCGAACCGGTCAGCCTGTTCGAGTCCGGCGCCATCCTGCTCTATCTCGCGGACAAGTGCGGGCGCTTCATCCCGCGGGATCTGCGCGGACGCAACGAGGTCCTGCAGTGGCTGTTCTGGCAGATGGGCGGCCTGGGGCCGATGGCCGGCCAGAACCATCACTTCTCTCAATATGCGCCGGAAAAGCTGCCGTACGCGATTGACCGCTACGTGCGTGAAACGGCAAGGCTGTATCGCGTGCTGGATACCCTGCTGGCCGATGGCCGCGAATACATCGCCGGCGAGTACTCGATCGCCGACATGGCCTGCTACCCGTGGATTGTGCCGCATCAGCGCCAGCAGCAGAATCTGGATGATTTTCCATCGCTCATGCGCTGGTTCGAACGCGTCGCCGCGCGACCGGCCACCATGCGCGCCTATGCGCTGGCGGAGTCGATCAACACCGCCCCATCCGTCACTGAAGCCTCCCGCGCCATTCTGTTCGGCCAGGATGGCAAGTCCCGAGTCGGCTAGCGCCTTTCCTTGCGGGCCGACCGGCCCTCCTCTCTCTTTGAGCGGCGGTCGTGCGACCGCCGTTTTCACAAATCTGATCGTCCCATTGGATTTTGATCGGCTTTTCATCAGGAACTGTTGCCTGAAGGCCATTAGAGTGCCGACATGGCCGGTTTTGCCGGCGTGCACCCGATCCAGAAGACGATAAACACCGTGGAAGACATCAACACCTCCGGATGCGACGCCGTCGTCGTCCGCCTGCTCAACAGCCCGCTGCGGGGATGCGAATTCACGCTGCAGCCGGGCAAGACCTTGTTTCTGGTTGGTCCGGAGGCAGCGCTGATTGCAGATGGATTGCCCCCCGTGCTGCCGGCGGACACCTTATTCGTGCCGTTGGCCGAAGGCGGAGTCAATTTCGAGGTCCTGCTGGAGGATGGCGCAAGCCGCTTGCGCATATTGGGCGAGCCGGTCGTGGAATGCGACGCGCCATTCAATCAGGCGTTGACGATAGGCGCGCTGCGGCTGGCCATGCGTCCGCAGCATCTTCCCTGGCAGCCTGAGGTTCTGAGCGGATTCGATATCCAGCCGGCTGAGCCCCCCGCGCCGAGCGCCGAGCGCCCCATGGCGCGCGCGCGTTATGGCGCGTTCGGTTTCGCCGCCCTGCTGGCGATCGCGCTGCTGAGCGCGGGCATGCACTGGCTGTGGAACAGCCCTCAGCGGCAGATGGCCGAACTCAGCGCCTTGCTGGGAGACAATGGCAAGCGCTTTCAAGTCATGACCGGCCGCGACGGCGTGTATTACATCGCTGCCGCAGATGCCCGCGATGGCGTTTGGGCGCGGCAATCGCTGCTGCGCGGCGACTTTAGCGAGCCCGTTCAGGTGCTGGAGCCCGTCAGCGAGGGCGCGCGCGTCTCGCGCTGGCTGGCGGACAGCCGCCCCGAGCTGGCCTTTTACCGCCTATTGCTCGACGACCCCCGCCAGCCGCAACTGTGGGTGAGCATGCAACGCTCGCCGCTCAGCGATGCGGAAAAACAGAAGCTGGCCAGCCAGTTGGGTGAGCTGATGCCGTATTCGGACAAGGTTTCCATCGTGCCGGTAGACGACGAGCTGGCCGCCAAGCAAGCGGAGGAAGGCCTGAGCCGGCAGGCTCTGCCTTTCACCCGCAACGATCAGCGCGACAGCGTCACTTTCGTGATCGCTGGCGCGCTGGATGACGGCGAGCTGCAACGCGCTCGGCAATTCGTTGACGGTTACTACCGCCAATGGGGCGCGCGTTACGTGCAGTTCGCGGTTGAACTGAAGGATGACTTGCTCAAGGGTCATTCCTTCCAATATGGACGCCAGGGCTATGTCAAATTGAGCAATGGCCACTGGTTCTTCCCCCAGCCCATCTAAACCGAGAAGGAATTCCTCCCATGGCAATCGATACCAATTTCGACTGGAGCGGCTACCTGGATAAAACATCCGCGGGCTTTGACAAGGTATCCAACATGCAAGCCGATGTGGAGAAGGCGCTGAACAACCTCAAGGAAACGCCTTCCGATCCGACGCTGCTGGCGCAATACCAGTCAAAACTGTCTGAGTACAACCTGTACCGCAATGCGCAATCCAACGCGGTGAAGGCGTTCAAGGATATCGACGCCGCCATCATCCAAAACTTCCGCTAAACCCCATGCGCCGGTTTGCGCCGGCGCCGACCACGGAGCCTTCCATGAGCGTGATCGCCCCCGCAGCCTTGCAAGCGCTGACGCAAACCAAGGACCTCACACAGACCGAGCACCAAGTGGTGTCGCTGGATGATCGCTTGATTCAGGCCTTCGCCCAATCCGCAGTCGCCACCGACGCCGAACGCAGCGACATCATGCAGCGCCTGGAGCGTCCGGAGCTGATCAGCAACCCGGCTGAGCTGTTCGCGCTGCAGCAACGCACGTCCAATTACAACCTGGAAGTGTCGATGATCAGCACCCTGACCCGCAAGAGCGTGGGCGCGGTGGAAAGCCTGTTGCGTTCATGATGAAAATGTGGGTAAAGGCCTTGCTGCTGGCGTTGTTGCTGACTGGTTGCCAACAGAAGGATTTGCTGAAGGGTCTGGACCAGCAGCAAGCCAATGAAGTGATCGCTGTGCTGCAACGGCACAATATCGACGCCGACAAGACAGATCGCGGCAAGGCGGGTTTTAGCATCACCGTGGCGCCGGCGGATTTCGCCGCCGCGGTGGATTGGCTGCGCGCCTACGACTTGCCCTCGCGGCCGCGCCTGGAGGTGGCGCAGATGTTTCCCGCGGACTCGCTGGTTTCTTCGCCGCGCGCTGAAAAGGCTAGGCTCTACTCTGCGATAGAACAGCGACTGGAGCAGTCGCTGCAAACCATGGATGGCATTTTGTCCGCGCGGGTGCATGTCAGCTATGACCTGGATGGCGGCGAGGCCGGGCGGACGGCGCAACCCATGCACATCTCGGCGTTGGCCGTGTATGACCGCGACGTCGACGCCGCCGCGATGATCAACAATATCAAGCGCTTTCTGAAGAACAGCTTCGCCGAGGTGGAGTACGACAACATATCGGTGGTGTTGTCGCGGCGGGAGGAAGCGCAGCAACAGCCGCCGGCCGCCATGCCTAAAAGCAATGGCGGATGGTTGCCTTGGCTATTCGCGGGAGGCGCGCTAGTCCTGCTGGCCGGCGTGGCCGGCTGGTGGAAGCTGAGGCGAGGCGCGATGGCCGGCACGCCGGGACATGGCTGAAATGGACGGCGCCCTGAGGACGATCCTGTTCGATCCGCTTTCCTATTTGCACCCGGAACGCCTGAGCCTGCCTCCCGCGCTCTCCAGTCCGGAGGGGCGGCGCGTGGTCAACGACATGTTGCTTGCCGGTTATAGCTTGAGCACGGATTGGATGCCTTCGCCGGATGACCGCTCGCACCGCTGGTGGCTGGAATCGTGGCGGCATCTGCCGCAGGCCGCCTACCTGATGGGCTGCCAGCTGCGCAGGGCGGCGCTGGCGGAGCGCGGCGCCATATTGAGTCTGCCGGGCTGGGCGAAAAGCTTCGCCGCGCTGAGCATAGCAGACGCGGGCGGCTCGACGATGGGCGAGAATTTGCCCGGCCACGACGGACTGCTATTGGCAGGCTATGGCCAGTTGCTGGCTTGGCGGGCGCGGATGCCGGAAGCGCTGCGCCAACGGCTGCCCTTGTTGTTTCCTTCCTGGGTGGACGCCAATGCGCGCGCCCCCTCGCGACCTGATACTTTATTACTGACCCTGGCGCTGCAATATGCCAAAAGACATCCCCATTTTCCGCCCTCCGGCCGCGATTGAAGGCGTGCTGATTCCGCGCGAGCGGCTATGGCGACAGAACCAAGCCCTCGGATTGGAGCAGGCGGCGCGCCGACACGCAGCCCGAATCGTCCGCGAAGCCGAGCGGCAGGCGGACAGCCTGCGGGAGCAAGCAAGGCGAGACGGTTACGCGCAAGGCATGCGCGAGGCGATGAGCCATGTCGCAAATTATCTGTCCGATGGCGATGATTTGTTGCGTCGCTTCCGCGGCATCCTGGATGCGGAAGCCAGGCGCATGCTTGCCGCTGCGGTGGATCATCCTGAGGCGCTGTTGTTGGCGCTGGACGAGTGGCTGCGGGAGCGGCGCGGCGAAGAGGCGGAGCAAACCTTGTATTTGCGCCTGCCCCGCTCAGCCGGCATCGCTCATGCGCAACTGATGAGCCTGCTGGCCGAATCATGGCAGGGGCGGCTGGACGTCGAGTATCACGATGACGCCCGCTTCCTCATGCGTTGCGGCGAGCTGGCGGCGGACTTTGACCCGGCGCGTTACGTGGATGAGGGCGTCCAGTTGCTGCAAAGCGGTCTGGACGCGCTGCCGGAGGATTGCCGCGCGTTGTCGAAAATAGCCACCGCATGCTTGCGGGAGGCGGAGGAAGGCCTGTCGGCCAAGCATTCGGAGATTGAACCATGTTGAATCCAATCGCCGCCGCCAACCCGGCGGCGGCGGCCTCGTCTGGCGGCGAAGTGCTGCCGCTGTCACAGCGCCTGGCCGCCCACGCCGCGTCCGAAGCGCAGGTCCAGGCCTTTTTGCAAGCCGCGCGCGATGTGCCGCAAGCCATAGACGATACCCCTCAGGCCAGGCGGGACCATATTGCCGCCCTTTCCAGGCTGCTCCGGGAGTTCGTCGACAACGGCCAGATCGCCTTCCCCGACCTTGCCAGCCAGCTGGATGCGATCGGCCAGGCGCTGAAGGCGGAAGGGAAAGACTCTCCGCTGCACGCGTCCCTGATGGGCGTGATGGTAGGCTTGAACAACCTGCAGTACCAGACCGAGAAATGGATGCAGGAGGTGATGCTGTCCGACGGCGCGCCGCAAGAGTTCGAGTCTTGGTGACCGCTTTTATCCGCGCGGCGCCACGCGCATGGGCTCTCCGCGCTTCTCGTCGCTGAATCGAATCAGAATGGCGATGGCGAGCGCGACGATGCCGGCGACGATGGCCATCGCCATGCCGTAGTCGCCGCCGTTGTTTTGGGCCATGCGCGCCTGCAAGGGACTGTTGACCGAGGCCAGCAGGTTGCCTAGCTGGTAAACCAGCCCCGGGAAGGTGGCACGCACGGCGGACGGCGAAATCTCGTTGAGGTGGGCCGGAACCACGCCCCAGGCTCCCTGCACCGATATCTGCATCAGGAACGCGCCCGCGGCCAGCAGCAACGGCGTGCCGGCGAATGCCCACAGCGGCAGCGCCGGCAGCGCAAGCAAGGCTGCCAGCGTGATGGCGTTGCGGCGGCCCATCCTCTCCGACAGCGCGCCGACGGACAGCCCGCCGATGATGGCGCCGACATTCAAGCAGATGCCTATCATCTGAACCGTGTGCGGATCGAACTTGTGCTGGACGCGGAGGAAGGTGGGATACATGTCCTGGGTGCCATGGGAAAAGAAGTTGAAGCAGGTCATCAGCACGATCGCGTACAGCGACAGCCGCCATTGCGCGGCGATGGCCTGAAGCAGGCCGGGTTTCTCGTGGTGTTTGGCGGCCTCCCAGCTTGGACTTTCCGGCACATTGCGGCGGATGTACAGCGTCAGCAGCGCCGGCAGCAGGCTGAGCATGAACATGCCGCGCCAGCCGATGTGTTCGAACAACTGGCCGAAAGCCAGCGTCGCCAACAAATAGCCGCTGGGGTAGCCGGCCTGCAGCAGTCCGGAAACGAAGCCGCGCGACTCCTTGGGAATGCTTTCCATCGTCAGCGACGAGCCGACGCCCCACTCGCCGCCCATCGCCACCCCGAACAAGGCGCGCAGCATCAGCAAGACCATCAGATTGGGCGCGAACGCCGAGGAAAAGCCCAGCGCAGAATACAGCGCGATATTGGCCATCAGCACCGGCCGGCGTCCGAAGCGATCCGCCAGCCGGCCGAAGATCAACGCGCCTATCGGCCGCGCGGCCAGCGTCAGCATGATCGCCCAGCTGACCGCCTCGATGTCGGCGCCGAACTCCCGCGCCACGTCCTTCAAAACAAACACCATCAGGAAAAAATCGAACGCATCCAGCGTCCAGCCCATATAGCAAGCAAATACCGTTCTTTTCTGCTCCTTGGTCCACGCCATCGCGGTCTCGCTCCTCTGTGTCAGGCCGTTCTGCGCGGCCCGGCATTATGATAAATAAATTTCTGCGCAAGCAAGACTGGCGGAAAGAAAGGGCAACAATATAGTTGCGTCAGGGAAGCTGGCGAGGGTCGTAACGGCCGGCCAGGAAGCCTCTCTCCATCCGGCGATACTCGCCGCTGGCGCGCAGCGCCGCCAGGCCTTGATTGAAGCGTTGCAGCAACTGTTCGGCGCCGGGCTGTTTGCGGCTGAGCATCAGCCGATAGTCGGTGCGGACGAAGACATGAGGCGCAGCGACGATGGCGACTTGCTCCCTTGGCGTGAAGTGCCGCCGCAGTTCGGATAGGCCGACCGAGCGAATCAGGGGGAAAAAGTCCAGCCGTCCCAGCAGCAATTGGCGCATGCCGGACTGAATGTCCTTGGTGACGTAACTGCGAATCCTGCCGGCGGCGATCGCCTCTTGCCAGATGCCCAGCCTGGAGCCATTGGGCGTGGCCATGGTGAGGCCATCAAAATCGTCCACCTTTTCCGCCGCCATCTTGCGGCTGGCGAGATGGAACACGACTTCTTCGTCGCTGACCACAGGATCGCTGAATAGGGCGAACTGCTGACGCTCCGGCGTGATGGACCATACCACCGAGCCCGCGATCTCGCCGCTCTTGACCATGGCTTCCGCCCGGGCCCATGGATAGAAGTCGTAGCGCGTCTGGATGCCGGCGCGATGGAACGCCTCGCTGACGATATGCGACGCGTAGCCCTTGTCTGGAAGGCTGGCGGAAAGATACGGCGCCCATTCGCCATTGGCCAGGGCGATGGTCTGGGCCGGCTCTGCCGCCCAGACCAGTTGAGGCAGCGCGCAAGCCAGGATCAGCCAGATGCGACACAGCGTTCCGGACATGCCCTCCCCCCGTTGGCGACTGTTCCTAACAGGCTAGTGCCTGGCGCGGGGGCGCGCCAAGCCTTTTGCAAACGACTCAGGCCTCAGGGAATGTTCCGCCAGCGCGCAAGCGCAGCAGCCGTTGATTATCCGATCCTCGCCAGGGCTGGCTTGTCGGCAAGTCTTGGCGATAGCGGCCATCGACCAGCACATCGACGAAACGCAACACTTCCAGCGCCCTTACCTCCTCGTAGAGGTAGCCCGTCCATAGCCAGATGTCCTTGTCCGGATAGCGTTGCTTGAAAAGCCGGCACAGCTCGAGAACCTCCGGCCTGTTGGCAGGCAGCAACGGGTCGCCGCCGGACAGACTGAGGCCGTCGTGATCGGCGCAATGGGCGAGCAAGGCCTCGCGCGTCTCTGCGGTGAACGGCTTGCCGGTCTTGCGATCCCAAGTGCTGCGGTTGTGGCAGCCTTCGCAGGCATGCGCGCAGCCGGTGACGAAGAGCGTGACGCGCACGCCCTCGCCGTTGACCAGATCGCACGTGTAATAGCGATCGTAATTCATGCCGGACTCAGTGCTCGCCGCCGAAGTGCTTGACCCGGCGCATCACTTCCTTCTGCTTGCCCGCGTTGAACGGACGCGCGTTGGGACTGCCCAGGTAGCCGCACACCCGGCGCGTCACCGATAGCGACGCGCTGTCGCGGTTTCCGCACTGCGGGCAGCAGAAACCGTCCGCGTCGGCCTTGGCTTCGCCCATGAAGCCGCAGGCGCCGCAAGAGTCCACCGGCGTATTGCTGCCGAAATACGGCACCCGTGCCAGCGCATAGTCCCAGATGCGCTCCAGCGCCTTCAGGTTGTGCTTCATGTTCGGCAATTCAACGTAGGTGATATGGCCGCCGCTGGCCTTTTCCGCATAGCCCGCCTCGAAATCTATCTTTTCGAAAGGATTGACTTTGCGGAACACGTCCAGATGGAAGGAGTTGGTGTAATAGCCCTTGTCTGTCACCTCCGGAATCGGGCCGAAGCGCTCGCGGTCCAGCTTGCAGAAGCGGTGGCATAGCGATTCGCTGGGCGTGGAGTACAGCGAGAAGCCGAAACCGGTCTCGCGCCGCCAGGCCGCCGCCGCCTCGTTCATGCGCGCGACCACCTGCCGCAAAAAGGTCTGGGCGGCTTGATCGTCGGCGGGGTGCGCGCCGAACAGCAGCGTACCCACCTCGTGCAGGCCGATGTAGCCCAGCGAGATGGACGCGCGGCCGCCGCTGAACAGCTTCATGATGTCTTCGTCCGGGCCCAGCCGCATGCCGAACGCCCCTTCGGTGTAAAGAATCGGCGCCACATTGGCCTTGACGCCCTGCAGGCGGTCGATGCGCAGCATCAGCGCGCGGAAGCACAGCTCCAGCTTCGATTCCAGCCGGGACCAGAACGCCTGCCGGTCGCCGGCCGCTTCGATGGCGATGCGCGGCAAATTAAGGCTGACCACGCCCAGGTTGTTGCGCCCATCCAGCACCTCCCTGCCCGTTTCGTCCCGCCAGGCAGGCAAGAAGCTGCGGCAGCCCATTGGAGAAACCGGCACCGACGAGCCGGTGATGCGACGGTTCAGCTCCGCGGAGATGATGTCCGGATACATGCGCTTGGAAGTGCACTCCAGCGCCAGTTGCTTGATATCGTAATTGGGATCTTCCGGCAGCAGATTGACGCCTTTGTCGATGAACATCACCAGCTTGGGAAAGACCGGCGTGATCCCTTCCTTGCCAAGCCCCTTGATGCGGACCCGCAGGATGGACTGCTGAATGATGCGCTCCTCCCAGGCGGTGCCCATGCCGAAGGAAAAGGTCACGAAAGGCTGCTGGCCGTTGGAGCTGAACAGGGTGTTGATTTCGTACTCGCAGGCCTGGATGCCGTCGTAGCACTCTTTCTCCGTACGCTCGCGGGCGTAACGTTCCGGTTCCGCAATGCCGTATTGACGGGCGATATCCAGGTTTTTGCGGTAGCTTTTCAGCGCATACGGGGCCAGGGTTTGATCGATATTGGGTATCGTGGTGCCGCCGTACTGATGACTGGCCACCTGGGCGATGATCTGCGCGGTGACGGCGCAAGCCACGCCTATCGACTTGGGGCTTTCTATCTGGGCATTGCCCAGGCGGAAGCCCTGCTCCAGCATGCCTTTCAGGTCCACCAGGCAGCAGTTGGTGAATGGCAGGAACGGAGAGTAATCCAGGTCGTGGAAATGGATATCCCCCTCGTTATGCGCGGTCAGGATGTCCTTGGGCAGGAAATTGCCGGCGAATTGCTTGGACACGATGCCCGCCATCAGGTCGCGCATCACCGGGAACACGTTGGCGTCCTTGTTGGCGTTCTCGGTGGTGGCCTCTTCGTCCGTCTTGTGCACCAGGCCCATCAGTTTGGCGTGCAGCTCCGAGCCGCGCGCGCGCACCATGTCGCGATCGTGCCGGTATTCGATGTAAACGCGGGCCACTTCCGGATAGCGCTGCATCAGCGCGTCCTCCACCCGTTTCTGGATGGCGGGAATGTCCAGCCGTCCCTCGCGCGCCAGTTCGCGGCATTCTCGCTCAACTTGTGCGGCGATCTCCAGGGCCAGCCTCGCCGGCTCGGCATGGCCTGAAGCCATCGCCGCCCGCTGGCAGGCATTGGCGATCTTGCCGATATCGAATCCCACTACCGCGCCATCGCGCTTGCTCACTTGCAGCATCGCCTGCTTCTCTCCTCAAGTCGGCCGGCTGGCGGCCGTTGCAAAACACGCCTGCGCGGAGCAGGCCTTTAGTCCGGCCATACTGTAGGCGATTTGGCCCAGCCATGCGCGCCTTTTTCTTCAAAATATGGTGAGCCAACTTGAGTGCGATCAATATATAGTGTTCATCGCCTAAAAATGAAGCTGAAAACGCGGCGCCGCTCGCAATTGTCATTCAATTGGTATTAAATTGATCGTCATTGTTCATTCCGGAGGCTTCATGCGAGTCATATTCTGGCTGTGCCTGTCGCTGGCGTTCTGCGCGGGCGCGCGGGCGGCGGAAAATGAGCAGGTGCAAGGCCAGGGCGGGCGGGTCCTGCATTACAGCTCTACCCAGGTCCGAGTGGAGCCTTCCGCCGAGGAGATGAGGCGCTATCTGCAAGTTCGCGATCTGCGGCTGGAGAGCGCCAGCGCCGCCGAAGCGCTGCAGGCTGGCAAGCAGGCCTTGGAGAAAATGGGATATGGCCGCGTCGAACTCGACCCGGAATATGGCGTGATACGGGCGGAAAAGGACGAAGTGCTGATCAGCCAGGCCCGCCAGGTATTGCGCGGCTTGTTGAAGCTGAAATTTCCGCTGCCCGGCAAGCCCGATCATCAAACCACCGAATTGCTGCTGACGCTGAGGCCCGGCGGCCAGGCCCGGCAACTCATGCTGCGCGCCCAGATCCGGCAAACGATATGGGACAGCAACGGCAACTCCCGCACCCTGCTGTGCAGCGACCAGGCGTACTACCGGCAATTTTACGACCAGCTGGCAGCCATGCTGGAAGGGCGCGGTTGAACAAAAAAGCCCCGCGAAAGCGGGGCTTTTTTCATCCATTAAGGATTAGATGCTTTCCACCTTGGCCATCTTGCGGCGCTCGTGCTCTTGCAGGTAGCGTTTGCGGATGCGGATGGATTTCGGCGTGATTTCCACCAGTTCGTCGTCGTCGATGAACTCCACGGCGGATTCCAGCGTCAGCTTGATCGGGGTGGTCAGGCGAACCGCTTCGTCGGTGCCGGAGGCGCGGACGTTGGTCAGCTGCTTGCCCTTGACCGGGTTCACCACCAGGTCGTTGTCGCGGCTGTGGATGCCGATGATCATGCCTTCGTACAGCTTGTCGCCCGGGGACACGAACATGCGGCCGCGGTCTTCCAGCTTCCACAGCGCGTAAGCGACGGCTTCGCCGTTCTCTTGCGAGATTAGCACGCCGTTGTGGCGGCCCGGCAGATCCGGCTTCACCGGCGCGTAGTCGTCGAACACGTGGCTCATCAGGCCGGTGCCGCGGGTCATGGTCATGAAGTCGGACTGGAAGCCGATCAGGCCGCGAGCCGGAATGTGGTATTCCAGGCGGGTGCGGCCCATGCCGTCCGATTCCATATTGGTCAGCTCGCCGCGGCGGCGGCCGATCTCTTCCATCACGCCGCCCTGGTGGTCGTCTTCCAGGTCGATGGTCAGGTTTTCGTACGGTTCGGACTTCTGGCCGTTGATTTCCTTGAACACCACGCGCGGCTTGGCCACGGCCATTTCAAAGCCTTCGCGGCGCATGCTTTCCAGCAGGATGGTCAGGTGCAGTTCGCCGCGGCCCGACACGCGGAAGATGTCGGCGTCGGCCGTGTCTTCGACGCGCAGCGCCACGTTGGTCAGCAGTTCTTTGTTCAGGCGGTCGCGGATCTGGCGGCTGGTGACGAACTTGCCTTCGGTGCCGGCCAGCGGCGAGGTGTTCACCATGAAGTCCATGGTCAGCGTCGGCTCGTCCACGGACAGAACCGGCAGGCCGATCGGCTGCTCCTTATCGCAGATGGTCACGCCGATGCCGATGTCTTCGATGCCGGAAATGATCACGATGTCGCCGGCTTCGGCTTCCGGCACTTCCACGCGCTCCAGGCCCTTGAAGCCCAGCACTTGGTTGATGCGGCCGGTGGCCACTTGCTCTTCATGGTTCATCACCACGACTTGCTGGCCGGACTTGATGCGGCCGTTCAGGATGCGGCCCAGGCCCAGGCGGCCGGTATAGGTGGAGTAGTCCAGTGCGGAGATTTGCAGCTGCAGCGGGGCGTTTGCGTCGCCGGCCGGAGTCGGCACATGCTTCAGCACGGTCTCGAACAGCGGGCGCATGTCGTTGGACTCTTCTTCCAGCTCATGCTTGGCGAAACCGGACAGGCCGGATGCGTAGATGATCGGGAAGTCCAGTTGCTCGTCGGTGGCGCCCAGCTTGTCGAACAGGTCGAAGGTCTGGTCCACCACCCAGTCAGGGCGGGAGCCAGGACGGTCGATCTTGTTGATCACCACGATAGGGCGCAGGCCCAGGGCCAGCGCCTTCTTGGTCACGAAACGGGTCTGAGGCATCGGGCCTTCGACCGCGTCGACCAGCAGCACCACGCCGTCAACCATGCCCAGCACGCGTTCCACTTCGCCGCCGAAGTCGGCGTGTCCCGGGGTGTCGACGATGTTGATGTGCACGCCTTCGTAGTTGATGGCGGTGTTCTTGGCGAGAATGGTGATGCCGCGCTCTTTTTCAAGATCGTTGCTGTCCATTACGCGTTCGTCGACCTGCTGGTTTTCGCGGAAGGTGCCGCTTTGTTTCAGCAGTTGGTCGACCAGGGTGGTCTTGCCATGGTCGACGTGGGCGATGATGGCGATGTTGCGGATTTGTCGGGTCATGTTTAGCGTGTTTCGGCTGGAATTCTGAAAACAGAAAAATCGAAAGATTATAGCATGGTAGAACAATGCCGCGAAAATTTCGGCAAAGGCAAATGACAATCTCGTGAACGCGGCATGCGTTTTGCCGGCGGGGCCGATTAGTCGCGAGGCCGGTTTGACGCTACACTTCCGCGCATCTGCCAACAAGGAACACCAAACATGTACGACTGGAACGCTCTTTGGCGAGAACGCGAAGCCTATCGCACCGGTTACGACATTCAGCGCAATGACACCAACGAGCTGGCGGACGCATTGCGCGCCAAGCTGATCCACCCGGCGTCGACAGCCAGCCAGGTGGCGGTTTATGAAGATGATGACCGCTACATCTTGGTCGGCTGCGACAATGGCCCGCAATTGTTGGAGGTGATGAAGCACGGGCTGTTCGACATCACGCTGCGCTTCGTCAGCGAGGACGAAGGCCAGGGCGTCGCCCTGCCTTATGTCGAAATCCATGTCGACAATCTCGCCACCGAAGAGCAGGCGGTTTGGCGCGCGGAAACCCGCATCGACGACGAGGGCCGCGTTTGGGTCGGCAAGCGCACGCTGGACGAGAACGTTCTGCCGGCCATGCCGTTCGACGACCTGTCCTTTACCGACAATGCCGAGTTCCGCGAAGAGCTGGCGCGGGTCTGGCACGAGGACTTGCCGCAACTGCGCCCGCTGATCGAGGCCTGGTTCCATCACGGCGGCGAGATCGGCGCGGTCGACGAGCCTGCGCATTACGGCGACGCGGAGCGGGTGCAGCAGATGTGCGACCGCTACGCGGAAATCGTCCGCCGCGAGCAGGCCCAGCTGTCGCGGATGTTCAGCGACGATGAGCTGCGCTTGATCGCCGGCGTGATCGCGGGCATCCATTTCGACAGCGCCGCCTCCTGCCGCGGCGTCTGGCTGGCGGTGGAAGCCAGAATCATCGAAGACGAACTGGACCGGCAGCACCAGATCGATGCCGAAGCATTGCTCGCCAAGATGAAGGCGCTTGGCTACGCCCAGGAAGTGGCGCTGATAGAAGCGCTGTCTCCGTTGCGCTGAAATGACTGACCAGATGCGTCGCCAACCGCGGCGCATCGCTTTCTTTTCCCATCGGCCCAGCGGCCCTCCCTCTTGCCCTGAACCAAGGTACAGGTCGCCAGCCTCGAACGCCATCTACTCTCATTCAGGAGCGTTGGCCTCGATCGCAAACCCCTCATGCCGGCCGGGGCGTCCGCGATGTCGTTTCGATTTCTCTACCGCCGTGGTTTTGCAGCCCCCCTGTTTCCATGGCGGTTTTTTTATTTGGCCCTGTCGCCGTCCGGCGCGCCTGAATCTGCTTGACAGCAGGCTGGGCGTCAGTGGCATGGCTGGCGATCGTCAAGGCGGCGGGCCGCCCCGGGCGAGGGGCAATGGCTTAAGGCCAGAAAAAAGCCCCGGCCGGAAGGTCGGGGCAGATTCAACCGACCGCCCTGAGGCCGATTGAAACTTGTACTGTTTTCAGCATAGCCGGTTCAAGACTGCGTGCGTTGGATTTATGCGCCGAATTGCTGTCGCAGCTCGATAACGTGTTCCCGTCTCACGCGCACCGCCATCAGCGCGCGACGAGTGGGGCGCTCTTTGCCCAATACCAGTTCCTCAAGTTGCAAGAGGGTGCTCTCTTCGTCGCCGTCCCCCACCTTGACGCCCATTCGATTCAGTCTCAGCGCCACGCTCTCCAGGCTGAAATAATCGCGAGGGTGCTCGAGAATGTGCCGCACCGTGTCCAGCCCCCCTTCCAGGCTGTTGAGTTCGCGCAAGCTTTCCAGCAAAGGCCTGATTTCCTTCAGCCTTTGATCGACCCCCGCCAAGGTTTCCGGCAGGTCGTCGCTGTCCTGTTCGTCCAGAACCACATGGGCGGCGGATTTCAAGGCAAGTTTGCGTAGCTGCAGCCTGCCCTGTTCTGCCTCCAGTTGCAGACGAGTCTGCTCCTGCAGACTGAGCTGGCCGGCAATGACCGCGGTCAGGACATGGAGCGCCCGCTCGCCAGACTGCCGATGAAAGCTGTCTTCGCTCGCGCAAGGCATCTGCAGGCGGTGCCCGTCGAAACTGACCACGGTTTGGGCGACGTCATTGCGCAGTTCTCCATTTTCCATCGCGACGCCGAAACGCCCTGTTTCGCTGCGGCGCATGGTCATCAGGGCCCAGGCTTCGTCGCCATTGGCCGCGCGGGAGAAAAAATCCCGCAAGGCGTCGCTGCCCTCTAGCAACTCCAGCAAGCTGGACGGGCCGGCGAACAACAATCCCAATCTGCGGTCGCGTGAAAAGCTGGGCAGGGAAAGCTCCAGAACCGGCGGCAGCTTCTCCGTTAACGTCGACAGGTAATCCTGAGAGATGCGCATGCCTGGAGCCAGCGCCTGCTGATGATTGGGCAGCAGGCAAAGCCTGCGGTCGCACGCGTGGAGCAGCCGGTCTATTTCCAGCCCCCGCTCCCTCGCCTGCTGCCTGCTGGCCGCATCCCACCCCCATTTGCGCAGCAAACTCTCGAACATGGTCGCGCCCTCATCTGCTGTTGATTCAGAACTGCTCGTCATCGCGCAGATAGCGCCACTGCCCGGTCGGCAAATTTCCCAGTTTGATTTTCCCTATGGCGATGCGCTTCAGGCCCGTTACCCGCAGGCCAACCAGTTCGCACATGCGGCGAATTTGACGCTTCTTGCCTTCCTGCAGGACAAAGCGCAGCTGGTCGTCGTTCTGCCAGCCGACTTTTGCCGGCAGCAGCTTCTTGCCATCCAGCTCCAGACCGTGATTCAGCAGGTTCAAGCCGTTGGGAATCAACTCTCCCTCCACCCGGACCAAATACTCTTTCTCCACGTTCGAGCGCTCGCCGATCAATTGCTTGGCGATGCGGCCGTCTTGCGTCAACACCAACAAGCCTACTGAATCGATATCCAGTCGGCCCGCCGGCGCCAATCCTCGCAAATGGGAGGGTTGGAACCGCTTGCGACTGCCATCTTCTGCCCAGCGGTTTTCAGGCTTGATCAGCGTGACGGCGGGCAGGTAGCCATCCTCGGCCTGTCCTGAGACGTAGCCGACCGGCTTGTTCAGCAAAATAGTGACTCGGGCGGATTGGGCGTCCTGCGCCTTCTTGTCGATTTCGATCTGATTGTGCGGCAGGACTTTCTGGCCCAGGACAGCCACTTCTCCATCCACCTTGACCCAGCCTTGTTCGATATAGCTATCAGCCTCGCGGCGCGAACACATCCCCAATTCGGCCATGCGCTTGGACAGGCGTACAGGTTCCATTTGGTCTTTCCGTAATGAAAAAGCGGGCTCCGGGCGCGCATTGCGCACGGAGACCGCTATTGAATCGACCCTTATTGTATGGGATTGCCGCCCGACTGGCCATGCGGGCGACCAAATTCGCACCTTGCGCTGATCAGGCCTGGGCGGCTTGCGGCGGTGTATTGACGGCGGGGCTGGCCTGGGGCGAGGCGGAAATGGCTGGCGCGGCGGCGGCCGGAATGGCGGGTTCGCGCGACTTCATGCCCACATACATCGCGCTGCTCAGGCCCAGCACCGCCAGCCAACTGGCGTCTATCTGGTAAAAGCCTTGCTGCTGCACCGATTTGTATAAAAAGGCGATGCCGATGCCCGCATTGGCCAGCAGGGCCTGATAGCGATGCACGGATATGCCCTGCCCGTCGTCCAGCACGTCCTGAGCCCAGCCGCGCGAATGCCGCAACGGACCAGGCGACGCGCCGGAGGGGGCGTCTATCAGCGATGCGGCACCGGATGTCGCCACGCTGATTCCAAGCAAGCCTAGCACTTCCGCGGTGGGCGCTGGCAGATTGTTGGTGGTGAGGAGTAGCCAGCCGGAAATGATGGCGACAAGAAATGTCCACCAGATCAGCTGGCTGCGCGCCAGGCTGTACGTCTGCTGGCCGCTGGCTACGCCGCTGGCCAGGGTGCCTCGGTCGCGGAGGAGGTCGGTTTTCCAGACAACGGCGGCGAACAGCGCGATCACAAGCGCCGAGTAGAGTACGGCATATCCCTGCATGCTCATTTTGGCTCCTTGCTGGAGGGGTGAAATCCATTCAGCATAGCCAACGCCTGCCTGTCGCGCCCGGCCCGATGGACAGGCTGCGCGCGGGGCCCCCGGGGTTTATTCGCTTGCTGGGCAAACTGCATGCAGCCAGTCTCGCATCGACTGCCCCTCGGCTTGCCGCTCTCCCCTGTCCCAGGCCGCGCCAATGCGCTCTAGCCATAGCGCCCTGTCCTGCATGGCCCTTTCTTCCGCCCTGGCGCAGCGTTCAGCAAGCTCCTGCGTCCGGCGCTGGCCTGCTTCGACCGCCTGCTGCCTGTCCGCAGCCTCCCGCAAGAGCGTTCCCTCCCTCTCCGCCAGCAGTTCCAGTTTGGCCTGAAGCCCTCCATTCTCGCGCTCTCGCTCAAGCAGGCGCTCTCGCCACAAATTTTCGACCTTCGCGGCGTCCTGCCTGGCCTGGCCGAGCGCTTCCTCAAGCCTTTGTTGTTGCAGCTTCATTTCCCGCCGTTCTTCTTCCACTTGCTGATAAAGGCGGACGCGCAGGCCTTCCAGACGCTCATAGGCCAGCGCTTCTTTGCGCTCGGATTCATTTCTTGCCGCCTGCAACTGCTGTTGATGCAGAGTGTCCTGCTCCTCCTTGCGCTCGATTGCCAGCTTGCGCTCATTTTTAAGCTCCGCGCGCGCGCTTTCTTGCGCTTCCAGCAATGCCTCCCGCTCCCGAGCCAGCGACTCTGTCTGCGCCCTCTCGCGCTGCAGCAAGCTGTCCAGCTCAACTTGCCGCGCAGCCCGCAACTCAAGCTCGTGTCGCAGCGATTGGGTCTCTGCCTCGAGCTGCTCAAGCTTGCCCTGAGTCTTGGCATGCGCGTCACGCAACGCTTCGCCCTCGGCCTCTATTTCGCGGCGCACGGATTCGAGTTGCCGCTCGGATTCATCGCAGGCCTTTTGCCACACTTGGTCAAAGGCTTCGGTCAGCGCGGGCGGCCAGTCCGGGCGTCGTGCGCTTAATGCCACCTTCCCCAAAAACTCCTGTCTCCAAGCCTTCAGCGTGTTGTTGATGGTGGTGTTGGAGCCGCTCCCCAGCCGGGCTCTCACGTCCACCACGGTGGGCCAGGCGCCTTCGGATACCAGTTCGAAGGCGGCTTGCCGTATGCGCGAGTAAATATCGGCGCTCATCATCATGCTCCATCCATTGCAATTAGCTTGCTTGTGAGTGTAGCAAATTTAATGATGTAAATATATTACGTATTACGTGGTAAATATACTTAAAATTCTGATTATTTCCGATAATTATACTTATCGGAAGTTTTCAGGTTTGTGCCGTGAAAAATCAATGGCTTGACCCATACGTTGCGCGCAGACATATTCCGCCAGCCGCATACGACGTAAAATTTGCCGAACTTGGACGACAAAGTGATATCCATCGCCGGACGGCGATCGCATTTTCCTTTCTCAGCCAATATGGTCAACAATGAAGCCAAGTTACGCTCGCAAATCGCGCCCAGGCCCTCAACCCCCTTCTACGCCGAGACCCCTCATGACTGCCACCTCCGCCCCCTCAGATCAAGCGATCCGCGTCATCCTGCTGGACGATCATCTGATGGTGCTACATGGCCTGGGCGGACAACTCGAGGCAGTCGCCGACATTCGGCTGGTCGGCAGCTTCACTTCCAGCAGCCAGCTGATGCGCACCCTGGCAGCGCCTGGCGCGCCGGCCGCCGATGTGGCCGTCATCGATTATGCTCTGCGCCCGGACGACGTCGATGGCCTCAACCTGATCCGCGCATTGCGAATACGCTTCCCTTTGCTGCGCATTCTGGTCATGTCCGCCTACTACACCCCCGCCACCGTGGCCTTGGCCATGCGCGGCGGCGCTCACGGATTCATCGGCAAGGAACAGAGCATGGATGAGCTGCTCCATGCCATACGACGCCTGGCTTCCGGGCAGGACTACCTGGGCGAATCGATGAGGGAGTCACTGGCGCAGCCCCCTGTCGAATCCGTTGCCCAGGGCGCCTTGCCCAATTTGCTGGACCATCCGGACCTTTCGCCGAGAGAGCGCGAGGTGCTGCGCTGCTGCCTGCTGGGGCTGTCGGTCAGCGAGATCGCCATCAAGTTTTCCCGCAGCATCAAGACCATCAGCAATCAAAAACAAGCCGCGCTGAAAAAACTGGGCCTGCGCAGCGACAACGAGTTATTCATGCAGCAGCAGCGCCTGGAGGGGTCATGAGATTGGCAAAGATTCACAGCTGGCTGCTGCTGTGCTGCTGGGCCTCTTTCGGCTGGGCGTCCAGCCCCTTCAGCACCGAGGAGCGAGCTTGGCTCGCGCGTCATCCGGTTGTGCGCTATGCGATCGACCCTCACGGTTGGCCGATCGAATATCTGGAAGATGGCAAGCATAAAGGTTTGACCCAGGAGTATTTGCAACGCATAGCGGACATCAGCGGCATCCGCTTTCAACTGGTTCCAGTGCAAAACCGCCACCAGGCGATGGGCATGCTGCTAAGCGGCAAGTTGGACTTGGTCACCGCCACTTCGCCCCGACTGATCCCCCCCCCTTTCAACAAACAGATGCTGTTCAGCGACCCCTACTTTTCCGGCAGCACCCTTCTGGTCACTCGGCCGGACAAGCCCATCGTTTTCGATCCGAGCCGGCTATCCGGAAAAATGGTCGCGGTGGAGCAAGGCGATCCGTACGAGTATTTTCTGAGGGAACACTATCCGGAGGTCCGAATCCTGCAAACGCCCACGCCGCTGGCTGCCTTGGATGCCGTGGCGAACGGCGACGCCTATGCGGCAGTGGGGCTGGATGCCATATTGCAGAGCGTGATTCAACGTCGTTACTACGGAAAACTTCACATCGCGGGCAGCGTCAGCGAAATGCCCCGGCTGGTATCGATGGCGGTCAACCAGCAACAGCCCATGCTGAGAGACATCATCAATGCCGCGCTGGGGCAACTGACTGCCGAGGACACCGACAATATCCTGTACAACTGGCTGCGGGCGACGGATTACGGCACGCCTACGGTCGGCTCCATCATTCGCCACTACTGGGTGGAGTTTTCGATGCTCGCCGTCGCGCTGCTATTGTTGCTGCTGTTTTCCCAGCACGCCAGAACCGCTAAACGCGCCGCGCAGCGGAGCGAAGCCGACAAGTCGCTGTTTCTGGCGATGATGAGCCATGAAATACGCACTCCGCTGAACGCGGTGCTGGCATCGGTGGAGCTTTTGCGCGGCAGCATGCTGCCGCCGCGCGAACGCGAGCTGGTGGCGCTGGCCAATGCTTCGGCCGTCAATCTGCTGGAGCTGCTGGACAATGTATTGGATATTTCCAAGCTGGACGCGCGCAAACTGCTGTTGGAGCCCGTTCCCATAGACATGGCGGCGCTGGCGAGTGGCGTGGCGGGCATTTATCGCCCCTGCGCCGAAAAGAAGGGACTGGCGCTGACCACCCAGCTATCGGGGCTTTCGGATGTAAGGGTCTGGCTGGATCCAGTTCGCATGCGGCAAATATTGAGCAACCTGCTCAGCAATGCGGTCAAGTTCACCCACCAGGGCGAGGTGCTGCTGCGAGTGGAGTTGCAGCAAGGCGAGTCCGGCAACGGAACGCTGCTCATCACCGTCCAGGATACCGGCATCGGCATCGCGTTGGAACAGCAGGGACGTTTGTTCAAGGCCTACGCTCAAGCCGGGGATAGTCGGCAAGGCTATGGGGGGTCTGGCCTGGGGCTCGCGATCTGCCGCCAGTTGGTGGAATTGATGTCGGGCAGCATTTCTTTGTCCAGCCTGCCGGACCGGGGCACGACAATGACGCTGAGGCTGCCGGTGGACTCCGAGCCCGCTCCTGCCGTGGAGCTTGTTTCTCCCCCTTCCGGCCACGGCGGCCTCATGGAAGCCTATTCGCCGGTTCTGGTGGTGGAGGATCAGCCGGCCAATCGTTTTGTCATCGGCCAGCAGCTGGAAACACTGGGCTTTCGATCCGTCATGGCTGAGGACGCCGCCGCCGCGCTGGCGCTGCTGGATCAAGGGCGCCGTTTTTCTCTGGTGCTGCTCGACTGCAATCTGCCGGACATGGACGGCTACGAGCTAGCCAGGCGGCTGCGCCAGCATCCGGCGCTGCAGTGGCAAGCGTACCTGCCCATCGTCGCCATTTCCGCCACGACCGGAATCGAACATCAACAGCGCTGCCTGGAAAGCGGCATGGACAGCAGTCTGACCAAACCGTTGCAACTGGCCCAGCTGGAAAACATCCTTATACTGTGGCTGGACCATCAAGCGGCAGAGTTTGAAGCAACGGCGCCTCCTCTTCCCGCCAGCGCCGGAGGCGCGCTTGAGGAGATCTTCCGCGTCAGCGCTCGCGATGACATGGCCGAGCTGGAAAAGGCGCTGGCGGAGCGGAACTGGCCGCAGGCCAGGCATCACGCGCACAGGCTGCATGGAGCGGCGCTGAGCGCCGACAAAGCCGAGCTGGCGGTGGCTGCCGCCCGGCTGGAGGACGCGCTGCTTGGGGGCGACAATAACGCCGAGCATTTGCAAGGCCTGCTGGCTGCGCTAGCTGAACAGCTTGACTGAATTCAGCGGATTTCGTCAGGTCCCCAGCGTGGCACGCAATAAGCTCAAACCGGCCTCCTGCCGGCCTTGAAGCTGGCAAAGGCCTCCCAGCGCCTCGCCAGCCGCATCGAGCAGCGCCGAGGTTTGGGCTGGGCTCAGGCCGAACTCCTTCGCCATGCCTCCCAGCCGGGATAGCGCCACCTCCTGCAGCATCCGGGCCTCCGCCATGCCAGCTTGATGGTTTTGAAGCAGGCCTCCCAAGACGCTGCGCGCTTGGGTCAATCTATCCCCGGCGCGGTCCCTCGCCATCGCTTCAGCCCGCTCCGCCGCGCCTTCGCCCATCAGCGCCAGATAGTCCTTAAGCTTGCCATACCTTTCTTCGTCGTCCACCGGCATGTTCTGAATCAGCAGCGAGACAGGCCCGTAGTTGAAGGCGGTGCGGCTGCCGTAAGAGACGATATGTTGCTGGTCGGCGGACAAGTCCCGCAACAGCAGCGACTCCATGTGGTCGTCCAGTTGAGCGGAATTCAACGTTCTCGCAGCGCCGTCCACCCGCAATTGCACGGTGGCGCTGAGCCCGAATTCCGCTAGCGTGTCCAGCGTGGTTTTCATCAGTTGCTCAGGATCGGATATCTGGAACAGCTTGCGGAAAAACTGCAGGCAAATGCCCAGCGCGCTGCTGTCGGTCATCGCGGACATCGCCACCGACATCGCCCCCTGAGCCTGGGTTCTCAACTCGTGAATTTCCCGACGATAGCTGAGCGCCTGCCCCACCTTGCGCACCAGCTCCTCCGGCTGCAGCGGCTTGCCGACGAAGTCCTCGCCGCCGACGCTGTAGGCCGCCAGCCTCTTGACCGGATCGCTGTGCGCGGATACGAAAATGATGTAGGGCTGGGATGGCAGATCCAGCTCCCGTATCCGGCGGCAGACTTCGTAACCGTCCATGCCGGCCATCTCGATGTCGAGCAGCACGATCTCCGGCAAGGTCTCCCGCACTGCCTGCACCCCCTCCTCGCCGCTGCTTCGGCACGTAAGATCCAGCGTGGCCTCGAACAGCATTTGCATGATCTGGGTCAGAATAGGATCGTCATCAATCACCAGCATCCGGTGTTTTTCCATTTCCACCGCCCTTTCGCTTGTCTAAGCTTCTACTCAAGCATTCACGCTTTGCCTACTATCTCGTCATTCCAACATTACAGCTATAGCTCTTCCTCGGACCCGCGACAGAATATGCTGACGGCAAAGTCATTGCGGATGCTATCGAGGCAGTCTGGCGACGCAGGAGAAACCATGGTCCAGCAATGCGAAACCGCCAGCTCGACGGGCGAGATGAATGTATTGCTGGCCGACGACGACGAAATCAACCGGCTGCTGCTTGGCGGCTTGGCCGATGACCTGGATATCGTGCTGGATTGCGTGGAGGACGGCGCAGCGGCGGTGCGGGCGCTGCGGAGGCATGCGGAGCGCTACCAACTGGTGTTGATGGATCTGCAAATGCCGGTGCAGGATGGGCTAAGCGCGACGAGGGAGGTCCGGAATGAACTGGGGCTGGACATTCCCATCATCGCGCTGACCGCCAGCGCGCAGGAGTTGGAAAACTGCCGCGCGGCTGGAATGGATGGCTTCCTGACCAAGCCGGTGGACATCTCGGCGCTGCAGCGCCTGATCAATCACTACCGAAGCCGGGCCGGACTGACGACCTCCGCAATCTACGACAAGCTGAAGCTGAGCACGCTGGAGCTATTGCATCGCGCTTCGGCCGGCAGATTGCGCAATACCGTGCGCGAGGCCGTCATCGGTTGCCGCCAAGACTTCGACCTGGCTCGGCAACGCTGGCGCGATGGAGACGCGGCTTCCGCGGCCAAGCTGATACACGGTTATCGAGGCTCGCTGGGCACCTTTGCCCGCGACGAATTCATCCGCCGGGCGCTGGAGCTCGAACACGCGGTAAAACAAGGCGAGGATGGTCTGGAGCCGCTGTTCGACGCCTTTCGGGCCGAACTGGACGATTTATGCGCCCAATTGCAAGACTGGCTGGACAGGCATGCGGATTAATGCCGTTCCGCCGGGTGCCGCGAGAGCCGCGTTTTGTTAGAATTACGTCTCATTAGCCGCCAATCACTGCAAGCCAATACAATGAGCATTCATATAAAAGACGCCCAAGATATCGAAAAAATGCGCGTCGCCGGCCGCCTGGCCTCGGAAGTCCTGGACTTCATCACGCCGCACATCAAACCCGGCATCACCACCGAAGCCATCGACAAGCTGTGCCACGACTACATGGTCAATGTGCAAGGCACCATCCCCGCGCCGCTGAACTACGCGCCGGACGGGCATAATCCGTACCCGAAGTCGGTCTGCACCTCGGTCAACCACGTGATCTGCCACGGCATCCCCAACGACAAGCCGCTGAAGAACGGCGACATCCTGAACTTGGACATCACCGTGATCAAGGACGGCTACCACGGCGATACCAGCCGCATGTTCTTCGTCGGCGACGTCAGCCCGCATGCCAAGCGCCTGAGCAAGATCACCTATGAAGCCATGTGGAAAGGCATCGAGAAAGTAAAGCCGGGCGCCACGCTGGGCGACATCGGCTACGCGGTGCAGAGCTATGCCGAAAGCGCCGGCTACAGCGTGGTTCAGGAATTCTGCGGCCATGGCATCGGCAAGAAATTCCACGAGGAGCCGCAGATTCTGCACTACGGACGCCCGGGCACCGGACTGGAGATTCAGGCCGGCATGATCTTCACCATCGAGCCGATGATCAACCAAGGCAAGCGCCACCTGCGCATGCTGGCCGACGGCTGGACCGTGGTCACCAAGGACCGCAGCCTGTCCGCCCAGTGGGAGCACACCGTACTGGTCACCGAAACCGGCTACGAAATCCTCACCCAGTCGGCCGGCACCCCAGCCAAGCCCAGCTTCAAGTAAGCGCGCCGGCCGCCCTCGCGGCGGCCGTCTCTCCATGCTGCCAGATGTTTTTCGCGCCGATTCCGGCGCCCGCTCGCTGATACAAGCCAAGTCAGACGCCCAGGCGGTGCTGACCTGGCTGGCCGAGCACGCCGACCGGCCTGCCACGCTCGCGGTCTACCGCCGCGAAGCCGAGCGCTTGATATTGTGGCTGGCGGACCGCCAACAAACGCTATCGCGGCTCAAACGCGAGGATGTGCTCGATTACCGGCGCTTCCTCGCCTCGCCCTACCCGGCCGAGCGCTGGATAGGGCCGTCTCGACCGCGCAGCCACCCTGACTGGAAACCATTCAGTCGGCCGCTGTCGCCCGCCAGCGTTGAGCACAGCCTGACCGTGCTGGGCGCCCTGTTCGCTTACCTGAATGACGCCGGCTACCTGGGAGGAAATCCTTTCAAGCTGCTTCGGCGGCGCGGCGCGCGCCAGGCAAGCCAGGAAGTGGAGCGTTTTCTTGACGCCGACTGTTGGCGCCATGTCCAGGACGCATTGAGCGGCATGCCGCGCGGCAGCGCCAGGGAAGTCCGCCACGCCGAGCGCGCCCGCTGGCTGTTCACCCTGCTTTACCTGACTGGGGCCCGCCGCGCCGAAGTAGCCGCCGCCCGGACTTGCGACCTGTCCAGGCGCAACGGCAACTGGTGGTGGCAAGTGACAGGCAAGGGCGGCGTGTCCGCCCGCATTCCGCTGTCTGACGAGCTGATGGAGGCGCTGGCCCGTTATCGGTTGAGCTTGGGCCTGCCGCAGCAACCCGCTGCCGACGATGAGACGCCACTGGTTTGCCGGATCGGCGGCAAAGGCCAGGCAATGCCGCTTTCGGACAAAGCCATTTATCTAGTTTGCAAGGAAATCTTCTCCCGGGCCGAGGCCAGCGCGCCCCGCGATGAAATGCGAGCGAGTCTGCGCGAGGCCAGCACGCATTGGCTGCGCCATACCGCCGCCAGCCATCAGCTGGAAGCCGGCATACCTTTGCTGATGGTCAGCCAGAACCTGCGCCACGCCAGCATCCAGACCACCCGCCGCTATCTGCACAGCGAAGAGGACGCGCGCCACGAAGCCAACCGGCGGCACAAGCTGAAACGCGATTGCTGAGCGTTTCGCCCTTCCCTTTCCTCGCCATTCCGCGTACCATCGCGCCTCTTTTATTTTCAAGGAGATGCTGAATGACTCACCAAACTGCCGCCCGCGCCTGCGGCATAGACTTTGGCACCTCCAATTCCACCGTCGGTTGGCTGCGTCCCGGCCGTGACACCTTGCTGCAGCTGGAAGACGGCAAGATCACCCTGCCCTCGGTGGTGTTCTTCAATTATGAGGAAGATCATTCCCGTTTCGGCCGCGCGGCGCTGGCGGAGTATATCGATGGCTTTGAAGGCCGGCTGATGCGTTCGCTGAAGAGCCTGCTGGGCTCCAGCCTGATCGACAGCCAGACGGAGGTCCAGGGCAAGGCGCTGCCGTTCCGCCATCTGCTGAAGCTGTTCATCCAGGAGCTGAAGCTTCGCGCCGAATCCAGCGCCGGCCAGGCCTTCGATCAAGTAGTGCTGGGACGCCCGGTCTATTTTGTGGACGACAATCCTCAGGCCGACAAGCTGGCCCAGGATACGCTGGCCGATATTGCCCGCCAGGTGGGCTTCAAGGACATCTCCTTTCAGCTGGAGCCGATCGCCGCGGCGTTCGACTACGAGTCCAACATTCAGAAGGAAGAACTGGTGCTGATCGTCGACATCGGCGGCGGCACCTCGGACTTCACCTTGATCCGCCTGTCGCCAGAGCGCCGCAGCCATGCCGAGCGCCGCGACGACATCCTGGCCACCGGCGGCGTGCATATCGGCGGCACCGATTTCGACCGCCAGCTGAGCCTGCACGGCGTGATGCCTTTGTTTGGCTTCAAGACCCGGCTGCGCAACAATGCGGAGATGCCGTCCAGCCAGTACTTCAACCTTGCCACCTGGCACACCATCAATTTCGCCTACACCCGCAAGGCCTGGATGGATCTGCAGGATGTGCACCGCGACGCCGCCGAGCCGCTAAAGTTGGACCGCTTGTTCAAGCTGATCCAGGAACGCGCCGGCCACTGGCTGGCGATGGAGGTGGAAGCCGCCAAGATCGCGCTGTCCGACCAGAGCAGACACCGCCTGGCACTGGACGCCATCGAGCGCGGCCTGCATTGCGATCTCAGCCGAACCGACTTCGAAACCAGCATCGCCTCGCTGCTGGACCGCGTCGGCGGCACTGTCAGCAAGCTGCTGGACGATGCCGGACTCAAAGCCGGGAACGTGGATACCGTGTTCTTCACCGGCGGCTCCAGCGGCGTGCCGGCGCTGCGCGACGGCATCCGCTCGCTGTTGCCCAATGCCCGCCACGTGGAGGGCAATCTGTTCGGCAGCATCGGCAGCGGCTTGGCCATCGAAGCGAAAAAGCGCTACGGCTAAGTCCCCGGACAAGCTGATAAAAAAACGCCGCGATGATACGCGGCGTTTTTTTATTGGGGCAAGGAATCAGAAATCCCGTTGCGGCGCCAGCACCGTGCGGTTGCCGTTGCTCTCCATCGGACTGACGATGCCTGCGGCCTCCATCTCCTCGATCAGCCGCGCGGCGCGGTTGTAGCCGATGCGCAAATGGCGCTGCACGCCGGAGATGGACGGCTTGCGGGTGCGCAGCACGATTTCCACCGCCTCGTCGTACAGCGGGTCGGACTCCGTCGCCGCCTGCGCCTTGGCCGTCGCGTCCGCCGAGGCGTCGTCCGCCTCGCTTTCGCCGGTCAGCAGGCCTTCCACGTAATCCGGCTCGCCGTACTGCTTCAGGTGCTCGACCACCGCGTGCACCTCGTCGTCGGTAACGAAGGCGCCGTGCACCCGTTGCGGATAGCCGGTGCCGGGCGGCAAGAACAGCATGTCGCCCTGGCCCAGCAGGCTCTCCGCGCCCATCTGGTCCAGGATGGTGCGGCTGTCTATCTTGCTGGACACCTGGAAGGCGATCCGCGTCGGGATATTGGCCTTGATCAGACCGGTGATCACGTCCACCGACGGCCGCTGGGTGGCCAGGATCAGGTGGATGCCGGCGGCCCGGGCCTTCTGCGCCAGGCGGGCGATCAGTTCCTCGATCTTCTTGCCGGCCACCATCATCAGGTCGGCGAATTCGTCCACCACCACCACGATGAAGGGCAACTTGTCCAAAGGCTCCGGCATTTCCGGCGTCAGGCTGAACGGATTGGCAATGCGCTGGCCGCGCTCGGCCGCTTCGCGGACTTTCTGGTTGTAGCCGGCCAGGTTGCGCACGCCCAAAGCGCTCATCAGCCGGTAGCGGCGCTCCATCTCGCCCACGCACCAGTTCAGCGCGTTGGCGGCCAGCTTCATGTCGGTCACCACCGGCGCCAGCAAATGCGGAATGTCGTTGTAGACCGACAGCTCCAGCATCTTGGGGTCGATCATGATGAAGCGGACTTCTTCCGGCGTCGCCTTGTACAGCAGCGACAAGATCATCGCATTGACGCCCACCGACTTGCCGGAGCCGGTGGTGCCGGCCACCAAGAGGTGCGGCGCCTTGGCCAGATCGGCCACCACCGGTTCGCCGGTGATGTCCTTGCCCAGCGCCATTGTCAGCCGCGAGGCGTTATGCTGAAACACGTCGGCGGAAAAGATTTCCGACAGCCGTATCATCTGCCGCGTGGGATTGGGCAGCTCCAGGCCCATGCAGGTCTTGCCCGGTATCGTCTCCACCACGCGGATGGACGCGAGGCCCAGCGCGCGCGACAAGTCCTTCATCAGGTTCACCACCTGGTTGCCGCGCACGCCCACCGCCGGCTCGACCTCATAGCGGGTAATCACCGGGCCGGCGTAGGCATCCACCACGCTGACCTTGACCTTGAACTCTGCGCATTTCTCCTCGATCACAATGCCGCGCTCGAGCAGCTCATCTTGATTGCAGGCTTCCTGAGCGGCATCGGCCGGCCGCAGCAGGTCGAGGCCGGGCAGCATGGAGTCGTCGTAAGCGGGACGCTCAATCTCCTCAGTCTGAGGCGCTGGCGACCAAGCCGGCGGCCCGCTCTCTTCTGTCGCCAGGAAAGACGTGGCCTCCTCAGGAGCCGACTTTTCCTCCATCAGCGTCCAGGGCATGGGGTTGGCGGCAAGCTGGGCGGCGGTGGCGGCCAGCGTCGGCGCCGCTGGTTCGGGCAATGCCGTTTGCTGAACGATGGTCGGCGCGTCGTCTTCCTGCTGAATCAACACCTCTCGCGTTTGCGGCCAGCGCCACGGCGCGCGTGAAGCCGGAGCGGCGTCCTCGACGCTTTCCATCGGCTCGGGCGGCGTCGAAGCGGCAAGCGCTTGCCGGGCGGGTTCGACCGTCTCAATGGGCGTCGGCGACTCCTCTTCCGCTTCCGCGGTTTTCTCGACAGACGCCTTGGCCGATCCAATCTCCTGCCATGCCGGCAGCGCGGAAGCTTCGTCGCTCACGAGCGCCGGCGGCAACTCGCCAGGCGCTGGCGCAGTCGGCTCGCCGGCGGACAAGGCGGCTGGCGGGAAGGGGGCCGCCGCCTCGGTCGGGCTGGATCCCGGAGCGGGGTCCGGAGGCGATTTGCGCAACGGCTCCAGAATCACCAGCGGCTTGACCGGGTCCGGTTTGGGTTCCGGCTTGGCGCGCGGGATGGGCACCAACTCCACTTTCGGCAACGGCGCGGGCTTGGGCGCGGGCTGGTGCCGGTGGGCGTGCAGATTGGCTACGGCTGCGCGGACTTCTCCGCTGCCGATCACGGGCAAGCCGTCCTCGCGGCTGGCGGAATCTTCAATGCCCTTGGCTCGCTGGCGGCGGCGGTAATCCTGCCGCATATTGCTTTGCATTTCCGACAGGCCTATCACCGGCAGCGTCGGCGGCGCCTCAGGGCTGGCAGGCTTCTGGGCCTTGCCGCGGCGATACTCGCGCGACAGCTCCAGCATCGGCAGCTCGGCCTCGGTCTTCGGTTTGGCCGCTTGCTGCCGTCTAGGCAGGATGATGGTGTCCTTGGGTTTTTCGCCGTCAGCCAGTCCTTCGACGCGGATCGGCCGGGACGACTTGACGGGAGTGGCCCGGGGCAAAGGTTGCGGCCCGCTGTCTTCCGCCGCTTCGAACGCGCGCGCCGGCGCTTCGATTTCGGCCTCGGCCGGGGGCTGGCCGCCGCTTTCCGCCGGCGCTATCCGCTCGGCAAAATAGTCAGGCTGGTAGCGCTCGCCGCGGCCTTCCACGCCCAGCAAGCCATCCAGTTTGCTCATCAGTTGCGGCAGTTTGCCGCTTTTCGCCAGCCAGCCGGCGACGCCCAGCGCCAGCAGCAATAGTACGACTGCAACCCACACGGTTGGTAACCCCGAAATCTAGTCGCCCGCGGCAAGCGCGGGCATGTTTTACATGGCGAGTCGCTTGACTGAATCAAGCGGCAATGCGTATGTCACTTTAGGATTCGATTGTAACTGTTTTATTCGTTCGCATCACAACCAATGCCAGATCAGCGCCTGCGCGGCCAGCGCGAACAGCGCGGCGATCACATCATCCACCATCACGCCGAAACCGCCGCCGACGCGCTGATCGAACCAGCGTATCGGCCAGGGCTTGACGATGTCGAACAGGCGGAACAGCGCGAAGGCCAGAATCCATCCCGCCCAGTTAGCCGGAGCGAAAGCCAGCACCATCAGCATGCCCACCACCTCGTCCCACACGATGCCGCCGTAGTCGTGCACGCCCAGCGCCTTGCCGGTCACGCCGCAGACATGGACGCCGATCAGAAACAGCGGCAGGCATAGCGCCATCAGCGCCCAGCCATGGACGCCCAGCGCCAGCAAGGGGAAAAAAATGGGATAGGCAACCAGAGTGCCCCAGGTGCCGGGAGCCTTCCTCATCAAACCGCTGCCAAAGCCGAAAGACAGCAGGTGGATGGGATTGCTCAACAGAAAACGCCAGTTGGGCGTGATCTTCGGGGTGTCAGCCGAAGTGGTCATAACCTTCCTTATCCAGTTTCACGGCGCGTCCCTCCGCGTCCAGCAGCGCGCAGCCCTTGCCCGCCAGCGTCCGTCCAATGCGGCTGACACGGCAGCCACAGACCTGGGCGGCCGCCTCGATGTCCGCGCGGCGCGATGGCGGCGCCGTGAATATCAGTTCGTAATCGTCCCCGCCCGCGGCCAGGCAGGCGATATGCTCCATGCGCCGGGCTTCCAGCAAAGGGTGGGATGGCAACGCCTCCGCCCATATCTCCCCCGCCACGCCCGAGGCGGCCAGAATGTGGCCCAGATCGGCCAGCAGGCCGTCCGACACGTCAGCCGCCGCGCGGGCCAGCGGCAGCATCGCAGCGCCCAGCGCCAGCCGAGGTTCCGGGTATTCCAGTTTGTGCGTCGCCGCGGCCAGCAGTTCCGCATCGTTTACATTCAGCCAGCCCAATCTGTGCCTCACCGCCAGCGCGCCCAGCCCCAGCTCGCCCGACACCCAGATGTCGTCGCCCGCCTGGGCCGCGTCGCGCCGCAGCGCCTGGCCCGACGGCGCCTCGCCCAGGATGGTGACCGACAGCGTCAGCGGGCCGCCGGTGGTATCGCCGCCGATCAGCTCCACGCCGTGCGCGTCGGCCAGCGCGAAAAAACCGGCGGCGAACTCCGACACCCAGGCCTCATTCGCCTTGGGCAACGCAATGGAGAGCAAGGCCCAGCGCGCGCGCGCGCCCATCGCAGCCATGTCGGACAAGTTGACCGCCAGCGTCTTGTGCCCCAGCGCGCGCGGCGCCACATCGGAGAAAAAGTGGCGACCCTCCACCAGCATGTCCACCGACATGTGCAGATCGCAGCCAGGCGTCGGCCGCACGATGGCGGCGTCGTCGCCTACGCCCAGCCGGGCGGACGGCGCGTCGCGCTTGAAGTAACGGCTTATCAGTTCGAATTCGTTCATGGCGTTCTCACGCAAAAACACCCGCCGCGGCGGGTGTCGTCGACAGCGGCGCGCTTGCGGCGTCCGGCTCAGTCTTGTTTGCGGCGTTGTTTCTGCGCCAGCACTTCATCGCCGCGCACGTCGGCGGCCAGCTTGTCCAGCACGCCGTTGACGAATTTGTGGCCGTCGGTGCCGCCGAAAGTCTTGGTGATCTCGATGGCTTCATTGATGATCACCGGGTACGGCGTTTCCGGGCTTTGGGTCAGCTCCAGAGCCGCCATCAGCAGCACGGCGCGCTCCACCGGGCTAACCTCGTCCTCGGCGCGTTCGTAATAACGGCCCACTTGCGCGGACAACGGCTCCACGTCCTTCAGCACGCCGTACAGAATGCTGCGGAACAGGGCTTCGTCGGCCTTGGCGAAGTACTCGTTTTCGCGCAGGTGTTTTTCAATCAGCGAAGCCGGGCGGTCCGGATTCAGCTCCCATTCGTAAATGCCTTGCACGGCGAATTCGCGAGCGCGGCGACGGGCGGTTTTCATGTTGGCGATTCCTTGAAAGAGCAAGGGAAGCGGCGTTGCCGCGCGCTCCCCATGGCGGCTGGCGGCGATGGATCAGCCGCGCAGCGTCTTGTGCAGATTGGCCATCTCCACCGCGACGCGGGCCGCGTCAGCGCCCTTCTCCTGCATGCGGACTTCCGCCTGCTCGTCGTTCTCGGTGGTCAGGATGGCGTTGGCGACCGGAATGTCGAAGTCCAGGCCAACGCGGGTGACGCCGGCGCCGGATTCGTTGGATACCAGCTCGAAATGATAGGTTTCGCCGCGGATCACCGCGCCCAGCGCCACCAGCGCGTCGAAGCGACCGCTTTTGGCCATGGTCTGCAGCACCAGCGGAACTTCCAGCGCGCCCGGCACGGTGGCCAGGGTGATGTCGCCAGCGCCTACGCCCAGTTTCCCCAGCTCGGCGAGACAGGCGTCGCGCAGGCCGTGGCATACCGGCGTGTTGAAACGCGCCATGGCGATGCCGATTTTGAGGCCCTTGCCGGAAAAATTGGATTCAATACACTGGATTGCATCAAGCATTGGTTTGTCCTCGCGGCGAAAACACTAAGGAAAGCCGGCGATTGTAACGTAATTGCCGCATTTAGGCCACGCCCGGGCCGTTCTGGCTGTCCACGTGGAAGTGGCCCGGCTGGCAAAAACCCGTCACCTCCAGCTCGAATCCGGCCATGGACGGCAAGCTGACCGGGCTGGACATCAGCCTCATCTTGCCCACTCCCAGAGCCTTCAGCATCTGCGCGCCGATGCCGAAGGTCTTGCTGTCCCATTTCTGCCGCGGCGCTTCCTGGCCCAGGGCGCGTTGAGCCAGGTCCTGGCCGGTCTCGTCGCGGTACAGCAACACCATGACGCCGCAGCCTTCTTCCTCGATGGTTTCCAGCGCATTGGGCAGCGTCCAGGAATGGCGGCTGCACAGCGGAGCCAGCATGTCGATCACCGACAGCGGCTCATGCACCCGCACCAGGATGTCCTTGTCGGGGCGAATTTTGCCCTTGCTCAGCGCCAGATGAGTGGCGGAGGTGGTGATGTCGCGGAACACGTGCAGGTCGAAACTGCCGAACGGCGTTTCCACCGGGCGCTCGCCCACTTTTTCAACCAGCGATTCGGTGCGGCTGCGGTACTGGATCAGATCGGCGATGGTGCCGATTTTCAAACCATGCTCTTTGGCGAACTCCATCAGCTCCGGCAGGCGCGCCATGGTGCCGTCGTCGTTCATGATCTCGCAGATCACGCCGGCCGGCTCCACGCCGGACAGCATGGCCAGATCGCAACCGGCTTCAGTATGGCCGGCCCGGATCAGCACGCCGCCGTTCTGCGCTTTCAAGGGGAATACGTGGCCAGGCTGGACCAAGTCGCTGGCCTTGGCCAGCCGCGCCACGGCGGTTTTGATGGTGTGGGCGCGGTCGGCGGCGGAAATCCCGGTGGTGACGCCCTCGGCAGCCTCCACCGAAACGGTGAAATTGGTGCCGAAGCTGGTGCCGTTGTTGGTCGCCATCATCGGCAGATTCAACAGCTTGCAGCGCTCTTCCGTCAGTGTCAGGCAGATCAGTCCGCGGCCGTATTTGGCCATGAAGTTGATCGCCTCCGGCGTAACGAATTCGGCCGCCATCACCAGGTCGCCTTCGTTTTCGCGGTCTTCGGCATCCATCAGCACCACCATCTTGCCAGCCTGAATGTCGGCGATGATGTCTTGAATCGGGGATATGGTCATTTCTCTATTCCTTTGTCGGTACGCCCGTTCTACGCGGGCAGCAGGTCCAGCGCCCGGTATTCCCCGAGCTTCGCCGCCTCGCCGTCGCGCAGCGCCAGCGGCTTGTCGAACAAGGGGCCGTCCATCACCAGGGTATGAAACTCGCCCGCCTCGCCGCAGGGATCCACGCCCTCGGCCAGCATATCTTTTATCAGTTGCCGGTTGAAAGTCCGGCCCAGCCACTTTTCGTCCACCAGCGCAGTATTGACCATCACGATGCGGGCGACGAATCCGGCATCGACGAATTCGCGCGCGAGGTCGGCACGCCGCTCGCCCCATAGCGGCAAAACCGCCGCCAGGCCCGCCTCGGCGCAGACGCCCTCCTCCCATTCTCGGTGCGCGTCCAGATCGATATCGCCGAACACCGCCGCCTGGATGCCGTCCGCCGCGGCCGCGCGCAACTGCTCAATGAAGACTTCGCGGTAATCATTCCAGCTTGCCTTTCCCAAGCGCTGGGGCAACCCCAGCGCCTGCGCCTGCAGGGCCAGTACGTCGGGCCGCACCCCGTGCGAGCGGGAGCGGTCGCCCGCCTCGTCCAGCATGGTCAACAGAGCCTGCGGCTTGGCGCCGGCCTGAGCGGCGCGCCACAGCGCGAGGCAGCTGTCCTTGCCGCCGCTCCACGACGCCAGCACCGGCAGATCGCGCAAGATCACGCCTGACCGCGCTGCGCCAGCACGCGCTCGACGGTATCGACGATGGCCTGGGTCTGCGGGTCGATCTCGATGTTGATCTTGTCTCCGGACCGGCGGCCAGCGATATTGGTTCGGCTCAGCGTTTCCGGAATCAGGTGCACGCAGAAGCGGCGGCCTTCGACCGCGCCGATGGTGAGGCTGATGCCGTCTATGCCGATATAGCCCTTGGTGAAGACGTACTTTTCCAGCCCGGCCGGCAATTCGAACCAGACGGTGCGGTTGTTGGGGGATTCGATGACGTCGACGACCAATGCGAGGCCCATCACGTGGCCGGACATCGCGTGGCCGCCGATGTCGTCGCCGAACTTCGCCGCGCGCTCCACGTTTACGCCGTCGCCCGCCTTGAGCGTGCCGAGATTGGTGACGCGCAGCGTTTCCTGCATCAGATCGAAGTGAGCCAAGTCGCCATCCACGCGGGTGACGGTGAGGCAACAGCCGTTGTGGGCCACCGAAGCGCCAAGCTGCAGGCCGGGCAGCATCTCCTGGGGCAGGCGGACGATATGAGTGCGAAAATCCTGTTTTTCTTCGATGGCGACCACTTCGGCCACGCCCTGGACGATACCGGTGAACACGGCAAACCTCCTTGGTTTGAATTGTCGTTTGGACGATATTGTAGCCGAATGGGTGTTTTCCAATCCGCGCCGGCGCAAAAAAACCGGCCCGAGGCCGGTTTCGAATCATCGGGCGGATAATCAGAAGCGCCAGGACAGGCTGGTGCGGATGGAGCGGCCCATTCCCTGCGCGCCCTCGGTCAAATACGGCCGGTAGTCGCGATTGGTCAGATTGTCTATCGACAATCGGGCCTCCATGTTTTTGAACGCGCCGCTCTGCGGCTGCCAGCTTGCGAACAGGTTGGCCAGCGCATAACCCTTGCTGGGCGGCATCGCATAGGCTGTGCGCGAGCCTTCGAAATACGGAATCCTGTCCTGCGCGCGAACGAACTTGCCTTGCACGCCCAGCGTCAGGCCCAACCTGGCCACTCTGAAGCCAGTGGTCAGCACCGCTTTCCTCGGCGGCGCATCCACAACCGGTTCGGATTGCCCCCAGGGGTCGCGCAAGCTGTTGCGATGGTTGCCGGACGTCGCGGAAAAAGCGGCAGAGGCGAACCAGCCGCGCAGCTGGTAGTCCAGCGTCAGGTCATAGCCATGGATTTGGTAGCCGCTCATGTTTCGATAAAAACCGGTGCCGGGCTTGGGCGCCTGGCCCGGCGCGTCGCCGGTATTGCCATGGCCCAGACGCATGTAGATGTTGTCGCGCACCAGTTGACGATAAGCCAGCAACGACAGACTCAGCCGGTCTCCCGGGGTCAGCGCGCCATTGCGGTCGAAATTCAGCCCATAGTAAAAACCGCGCAGCTTTTCCGGTTTCAGCTGCCTGCTGGTGCCTGATAGCGTGGATTGAGGAATCTGGGCCGCGTACACCTCGTCCACCGACGGCGCCCGCCAAGTGTCGACATAACTGAAGCTGGCGTTCCAGCCAGGCGCGAAACGCCAATCCACCGCCAGGCGCGGAGACCATCCCGAGAAACTCACGGGGCGGTAGTCGTGACCTGCGCTGGCCACATTGTAAATGGGAGCGAGATTGGGGCGTCCAAATAGATTCACCTGATCGTAACGCAAGGAGGGAGAGACTCTCCAGCCGACGAATGGCGTCCATTCATGGATCAGGTAAGCGGAACGCATCGTCTCTTCGCCGCGATTGCCGCCGTAGGCATTCATCCAACCATAGTTGTAGTCCGGGTCTTTCGCTTTGTTGGCCAGGAACGTCAGCGGATCCCAATCTTGCTTGCTCCATGCCAAGCCGGAAACCAGCTTGTGCCGCTCCCCCAGCCTCGCCGTATTGCGGACGTCCAGCGAGCGGCTGTTCTGCGTCACCCAGCTCTCATGGCCGTATGAAGATCGAAAATCGATCTTCCATGTCGATTCCGGCCGCTTGTCATGTTGATAGCGGCGCGATTGGGCATAATTGACAGCAAGGTCGAGCCAGGGAAGATCCGGGCTGGCGTAACGCCATTCGCCGCTGATCGAGTCCACCTTCTGATCGCGCATCACGGTCTTCCTCAGCCAGGCCTCTTCCCATCCGTAACGCTTGATGTCGTAATCGGATGGGGCGGCGATGTCGCCGCTCTTCGCGGCCCACGGCGTGCGCATTTCAGACTCCTGGCGAACCAGGCTCAGCCGGAATTGATGCCCGGCCCAAGGCCGGAAACCCAGCTTCAGCATTCCAGCCCTTTGCTCTCCGCCGGAAAACAGATAGGTTTCCCCGCCGCCGGTTTTCCCATCGCCCGCCCGCGACTCTGACACATAAGCCAGGATATCGGCCATATGCTCGCTGCCGCCGGCATACGCCGCCGCCGTCTTGGAGAATTGACCGCCATTGCTCTGGTAGCCGAACTTGGCGAAGCCGCCCGCTGACTCGCCGGGCAACAGCAGCTCGTCCACCGATTTGGTTTCCGCCCGGATCACGGCGCCGAAGCCGCCATTGCCGTACAAAGCGGACTGGGCGCCCTTGATCACTTCCACCCTCCCCAGCAGTTCCGGTTCGATGAAGCTGGTGCCTTGCTGATATTTGGAGAAGGTCTGACTGGCGCCGTCCAGCTGGACTTGAACCTGCTCCACGCTGCGATAGCCCCAGACATTGATTACCTGCCCGCCAGGCCTGGGCGAACCGCCCGCATTGACCCCAGGCAGGACGTCAAGCACTTCGGCCAGCGAGCGGGCTTGAGGCCTGGAGATTTCCTCGGACTCCAGCTTATCGACCCCAAGCTGTTTTTGCAGCTGGGTCGCCCGGACTTTGAGCGGCGGCAGCAGAGCGTCTTCAGCGGCCAGGGAAGCGTTGGCGCTTAGGCATAAGCATAGGGCTGTCAGCCGGAACGGCAGCGTAGCCGCCGAATCTCGACGCAAATGGACTTCTTTTGGCATCACGGAATTATTTTATTATTGATAATCATTATCAATTGTAACATGGAATTTCCCGATCTTCTCAACTCCGGTAAAATGCTCGGTTTTATTGAATTCCAAGCAAGCACCCATGTCCGCCGATCTCGCCCGCATTGCCGAAGAAGTCTCGCATCGCCGCACCTTTGCCATCATTTCCCACCCTGACGCCGGTAAAACCACGCTAACGGAAAAGCTGCTGCTGTTCTCCGGCGCCATCCAGATGGCCGGCACGGTGAAAGGCAAGAAAGGCGGCAAGTTCGCCACCTCGGACTGGATGGAAATCGAAAAGCAACGCGGCATTTCCGTCGCCTCCTCGGTGATGCAATTCGACTACCGCGATCACACCGTCAATCTGCTGGACACCCCGGGCCACCAGGACTTCTCCGAGGACACCTACCGCGTGCTGACCGCCGTGGACAGCGCGCTGATGGTGATCGACGCCGCCAAGGGCGTAGAAGAGCAGACCATCAAGCTATTGAATGTCTGCCGCCTGCGAAACACGCCCATCGTCACCTTCATGAACAAGTGCGACCGCGAAGTGCGCGACAGTCTGGAACTGCTGGACGAAGTGGAAAACGTGCTGAAGATCCGCTGCTCGCCGATCACCTGGCCGATCGGCATGGGCAAGACCTTCCGCGGCGTATACAGCCTGCTGAGCGACGCGGTGATCCTGTTTGAGGCCGGCACGGAAAAGCTGGTCTCCGATATCGAAGTGATCCAGGGCATAGACAACCCGCGCCTGGACGAGCTGTTCCCGCTGGAAATGGAACAGCTGCGGATGGAGATCGAGCTGGTCAAAGGCGCGTCCAATGAGTGGAGCCTGGAAGAATTCCTGGCCGGCGAACTGACCCCGGTGTTCTTCGGCTCCGCCATCAACAACTTCGGCGTGCGCGAAATTCTGAACGCGCTGATCGACTGGGCTCCGGCGCCGCAGGAGCGCGACGCCACCGTGCGCAGCGTGGACCCGAAGGAGGCCAAGTTCTCCGGCTTCGTATTCAAGATCCAGGCCAATATGGATCCGAAGCACCGCGACCGCATCGCTTTCCTGCGCGTCTGCTCCGGCCAGTTCGAGCGCGGCATGAAGATGAAGCATCTGCGCCTTAACCGCGACATCGCCGCTTCCAGCGTGGTCACCTTCATGTCCCACGACCGCGAAATCGTGGAAGAAGCCTTCGCGGGCGACATCATCGGCATCCCCAATCACGGCAACATCCAGATCGGCGACAGCTTCTCCGAGGGCGAGGACCTGTCTTTCACCGGCATTCCCTTCTTCGCGCCGGAACTGTTCCGCTCCGTGCGCATCAAAAACCCGCTGAAGCTGAAACAGCTGCAAAAAGGCCTGCAGCAGCTGGGCGAAGAAGGCGCGGTGCAGGTATTCAAGCCGCACAGCGGCGGCGACCTGATCCTGGGCGCCGTGGGCGTTCTGCAGTTCGAAGTGGTGGCCAGCCGCCTGGCCGCCGAATACGGCGTCGACGCCATCTTCGAATCGGCCAGCATCTGGTCCGCCCGCTGGTTCAGCTGCGACGACCGCAAGAAACTGGACGAATTCGTCAAGACGCTGCAGATGAACATCGCGACCGATGCCGGCGGCAATCTGGCCTATCTGGCGCCCAACCGCGTCAATCTGCAGCTGACCCAGGAGCGCTGGCCCGACATCGTCTTCCACGAAACCCGCGAGCACGCGGTGAAACTGAACGATTAAACCATGCACACCTTGCTCGACCTGGTCGCGTTTTTGCGAGAGAACTACTCCCACGAGATCGTTCGCTCGCTGCTGCTGATCCTCACCTTGCTGATCATACGCATCGTGGTGGACAGGCTGCTGGCCGCCAGCAGCAGCGTACCGGTCGAGGAAAGGCGCCGCTGGTCGATCAATACCCGCAACGGCCTGTTCGTGGCGGGCCTCGCCGGCATCGGCTTCATCTGGGCCAACGAGCTGCAGACGCTGGCGGTATCCATGCTGGCGTTCGCCGCCGCGCTGATCCTGGCCACCAAGGAGCTGATCATGTGCCTGTCCGGCGGCGTGGTCAGGCAGATGTCCAACAGCTACGGACTGGGCGATCATATCGAGCTCGGAACCGTGCGCGGGCGGGTGGTGGACATCGGACTTTTGTCCACCACCGTGATGGAAATCGGCCCCAATCACAGCTCCCACCAGATGACGGGGCGCGCCCTCACCTTCCCCAACAGCCTCTTGCTGTCCACGCCGGTGATTCGAGAGAACTACATGGGCGAGTATGTGATGCACATCATCAATGTGCCACTCGCCTACGAAGTGCCGCCAACGCTGGGCGAGCGCTTACTGATGGAGGCCGCGGAAAGCGTATGCGATCCGCACGTGGAAGTGGCGCGCCGCCACATGGAGGACATGGCCAAGCGCTATTTGGTGGACATCCCTTCTGTGGAACCGCGCATTTCCATCCAGCCGGTAGACGAAAAACGCTATCAGTTGATCCTGCGCATCGCGATTCCGGCCAGGGAAAGGCAACGTATCGAGCAAGCCATCCTGCATAAATTCATGTCGGACTGCTACCCCATCATCAAAGCGTAAGAAATAGAGCAAGAACTCCAAACATCGTATACAATTGCGCTATGCGAAGTCACTACCAGCCGGTGCTACATGAGTAAAACCAGAATCAAAACCTACGACCGCATCATTCAAGAAAGCCTGAAGCTGTTCAATGAGCAAGGCGAGCGCAGCATCACCACCAATCACATCGCCGCGCATCTGGGCATCAGCCCGGGCAATCTCTACTACCACTTCCGCAATAAAGAAGAAATCGTCTATCAGATATTCCTGATGTACCGCGAGTTCATCAACCAGCGCTTGGCCGTGCCGGAAGATCGAAAAATGACGGTGGACGATCTAGTCAATTATCTGGACACCGCCTTCTTGGCGATGTGGCAATTCCGCTTCATGTTCTACGATCTGCCGGGCCTCCTGGCGCGTAATCCGCAAATGCAGTCCGAGTACCATCAGTTCGTGAACACTGAACTGAAGAACATCCTGGGCGAACACTTCCGCGAGTTCATCCGCCTGGGGCTGCTGAAAATGGATGAGGAAGACATTGAGGCGGTCAGCGTCAATATCTGGCTGGTGGTGAAGTTCTGGTTCGCCTTCGAGCAGACTTCTCGTCCACGCGCGCCGATCACCGAAGAGTCAGGCCACCGAGGCGTACTGCAGGTGCTGGCGCTGCTCAAGCCCTATGTGCAGCTGGAGTATCGGCACGCCTTCCACTCCCTTTACGAGCGCCACGCCGCCTGAGCCTGAACTGCCAGCGCCCAAACAGAAAGGCCACTGCGCGATGCAGTGGCCTTGTTCGTTATCGCCGCGAACCGGCTATCAGGCAGCTTCGGCGATGCTCTGGGTCAGGTAGGACAGCAGTTCGCCGCTGGAAAGCATCTTGCGCAGATGGCTGCCCGGCGTGTTGCCCGCATAGGTCAACTGGCCAAGTTTGCAATGCACGGTTTTGCCATCGGCGCAAACCTCCATTTCCACTTCCAAGGTCCATTGCGTGGGTTGAAGGTCTGTCCCTACCGGCTCCAGCGACGCGGCCAGGTGATAGCGGCCATCGCGGGAATGCACGTCGAGCAGGCCAAGCAGGCCCAAGTTGTTGCGGACATCAGCATCATCCGCGTCGAAAGCGCCCGCAGAAATGGCCTGCGGAACCAGCACTTCAGGAAAAGTCGCTGTCATGGCATCTACCCCGAGGGTTTCCCCTCAAACGAATTATTGGATTATTGTCATCGCCCATTTGAATGGTTCGCGATCGGACATTCATTGATGTCTGCCACCATCATGAGGATGTTTGACGGGTCGAGCAATGCCGCAAATGGGAAAAAACACGTCGCACAGAGAAAACCTGTACTTTTGGACACAGCCTGGGTGGCGCGCCCATCACAGACGCAAGCGGAAAATGATGAATAAATTTAGCATTCCGTTGAATGCTATTTTGCCAACGCAACATGAAATGAGTTTTTCTCATATAAAACAGCCGCTCCGTTCATGCCGGAGCGGCTGTTTCGCATGAAGGCCCATTCGCCCGTTTACACAACCTTGGCGATGGCGTTTGCGACGTATTCGACGTTCTTGCTGTTGAGCGCCGCCAAACAGATCCGGCCAGTGGATACGGCGTAGATGCCGAACTCCTCGCGCAGGCGATCCACCTGCGCGGCGCTCAGGCCCGTGTAGGAGAACATGCCGCGCTGAGCAGTGATAAAGGAAAAGTCCGTCTCCGCGCCTTGCGCCTTGATCGCGTCCAGCAAGGCCGTCCGCATGCCGCGGATGCGATCGCGCATGCCGGCCAACTCGTCTTCCCATTGCTGACGCAGCGTCGGGCTGGACAGCACGGCGGCGACAATGGCGGCGCCGTGGATCGGCGGATTGGAGTAATTGGTGCGGATCACGCGCTTCAGCTGAGACAGCACGCGAGCCGATTCATCCTTGGTTGCAGTGACGATGGACAGCGCGCCAACGCGCTCGCCATACAGCGAGAAGCTCTTGGAAAAGGAGCTGGCGACAAAAAACTGCAAGCCGGAGTCAGCGAACAGGCGCACCGCCAGCGCGTCGGCATCAATGCCGTCGGCGAATCCCTGATAAGCCATATCCAGGAACGGCACCAGGCCTCGCTCGCGGCAGACCGACACCACCTCTTCCCACTGAGCGGCTGAGATGTCCGCGCCAGTCGGATTGTGGCAGCAAGCGTGCAGCACGATGATGGAGCCCGCGCTCAGCGAAGCCAGGAAAGATTTCATCGCAGCGAAGTCCACACCGCGGCTGGAAGCATGGTAGTAAGGGTAGTTCCCCACTTCAAAGCCAGCAGACTCGAACAGCGCGCGATGGTTCTCCCAGGACGGATCGCTGATGTAAACCTTGGCGGCGGGATTCAGCCGCTTCAGGAAGTCCGCGCCGATCTTGAGGGCGCCTGTCCCACCCAGCGCCTGAGCGGTCACCACGCGGCTTGCTGCCAACAGGTCGCTGCCTTCTCCGAACAGCAGCTTCTGCACAGCGACATCATATGCCGCGGGGCCTTCGATGGGTTGGTAGCCACGCGCCGGCAGCGCCTCCAGCCGAGCCTTCTCGGCCGCTTGCACCGCGGCCAGCAGGGGTATCTTGCCATTGTCGTCGGAATACACGCCTACGCCAAGATTCACCTTGATGCTACGGGTATCGGCGTTGAACGCTTCATTGAGACCGAGAATGGGGTCGCGCGGCGCCAGCTCCACGCCGGCGAAGATCGAAGAGGTCATACCAGGCTCCATTAGCTTTACAAATGCACCGGCCGGACGGCCGATCAAAAAATACTGATATTGCTTGTTGCCTTCCGAATGAAGGCTGTTCGCTGTCGAACATAGTTTAACATGTATCCCCTGACCTCACAGGCAGGACATTGCGGACAGTTATCGACAAATCCTAAGATGTGGCTTAATCAGAAACATGCGCGCCTGATCGGGCGATTTTGTGCCGACGGCACATCTTGCAGAGCCGCCAGCAAAAAACTGCAGTCAAACCGCCCCTCGCACAGGCGAGATGTCATTTTGTTGGTCGTTCAAAACGGAGGCATGCATGAAAAAGGGAATTCTGCTTTTCTGGCCGTCCTTCATGATCGCCATGATCGCGACCGCCGTTTTCTTTTCGATCTTTGACCCTGCCGAACTGAAGCTGCATGGCAATGCCCTATTTTCCGACAAACTCAGCGCCTACTCGCTGTTCTTTCTAGCCAGTTGGGCGTTTGGCGCGCTCAATACTTCCATCGTGCTGCTGCTGGAGAAGACCGCCAGGGAAATCAATGGCTTCACTCCGCCCCCTGCGATAGCGCCTGACGAAGACGCGCCGCTGCCCTGAACGGCGGCATGCAAAAAAGGCCGGACGAATTGTCCGGCCCTTTCATTGTTTCAGATGACCTTCAGCCCCTTGAGCATCACATAAAGGATCAGCAGCGGCGATACGAAGCGAAGCACGAAGAACAACGGCTTCAACACGCGCTCGTTGTTCAACTTTTCGCCGTTGCTCAAAGCGTCGCGGAACCGGTCGTAGCCCCACACCCATGCAGTGAACAGGCACAGGCAGATCCCTCCCAGCGGCATCAATACATTGGACGTGACGAAGTCGAATAGATCGAACAGCGTCATGCCGAAAACCTTGAAATCGGCTGTCAGGCTGTTGGACAACGCGCACCCCGCGCCTACCAGCGCCAACAACAGCAAATTGATCACGGTCGCCTTTACCCTGCTGATGCTGAATCGCTCGCTCAACACCGATACCGGCACTTCGAGAATGGACAGCATGGCTCCGGTAGCCGCAATGGCGGTCAAAACAAAGAACACCACCATGAAAGCATGCCCCAGCGGCATGCTGGCGAATACGGCGGGAATGGTGATGAACAACAGCGAAGGGCCGGCCGCCGGCTGAAAACCAAAGGCAAACACCGCCGAGAAAATCGCGATGCCAGCCAGCAGGGAGACGAACAGGTCGGCACACATCACGCGGAACGCGGTGGCGGGAATATTCTGATCATCGCGGAAGTAGCTGCCGTAAGTGATCATGGTTCCCATGCCGATGGACAGTTTGAAGAAGGCCAGCCCCATCGCGGTCAACACCACTGCGGCGCTGATCTTGGAAAAGTCAGGCGCGAACAGGAAGGCCAGGCCTTCGCCGGCGCCGGGCAGCATCAAGCTGCGCGCGCCTATCACCACCAGCAGCACGAACAGCAGCGGCATCAGCTTCTTGGTTACCGCTTCAATTCCCTTGGACACCCCCAGCAACAGAATGCCGCCAATCAGCGCCAAGACCAGCCATTGCCACAATAGCGACTGCACAGGGTCGGAAATCAGGGCGTTGAACGCGTCCGATGTCACCTTGGGATCGCGCGACAGGATATCGCCCCCTATCGCCTTGAAGATGTAGGCGAAGACCCATGCGGCCACTTCAGAATAAAAAGCCATGATCAGGAAGGCGGCGAGAACGCCGAAAGCGCCCACCAGCCACCAAGGCTGCCCCGTCGGCGCCAGCTTGACCAGCGATGTCACCGCATCGCGCTTGGCTTTGCGGCCCAGCATGATTTCCGAAATCATCACCGGCAGGCCAACCACCAGCGTGGCCATTACGTACACCACCAGGAAACCGGCACCGCCATTGGTGCCGGTCAGGTAGGGAAACTTCCAGATATTGCCCAGCCCTACCGCAGAACCCAGCGTCGCCGCCAACACGCCAAAGCTGGAGGTGAAACCATCCCGCGCCTTAGGCTCTCCACCCGTTTCCGACTTGTTCTGACTCATTGTTTTTCTGAATCCCAATAAAGCGAGCCCGCGCGGAGGTCTCCGGGCGGGCTCAATTGACCTTCGTTGCTAGGGGCAGGATTTTGCCGCCTATCGCTTATGGATGCAAAGCATTTCTGACAGTTATTTGATTAAGTTGTTAGTCAATAGCCCAAGCCAATCATGGCAAGCCTGCAACTGGGCAATTTCTATGAATTCATCCGGTCGATGCGCCTGCTCTATCGATCCCGGACCCAGCACCACGCAAGGCATGCCGGCTTCGCTGAACAAGCCCGCTTCCGTAGTGTAGGCGACGCCCCGCCCTTCGCAATGGCAAAGACAGCTCACATAGCGACTGATATCCGAGTCCGGCTCAGCCTCGAATGCGGGGCTATGCACCACGCGTTCGATATCGATCGCGGCCTCATCCGCCACCGCGCGCATCTCGACCAGCAAACTGGCCGCGTAATCCGTCACCGACGCGACCAGCCTCTGGGGATCGTCTCCCGGCAGCCAGCGGCATTCGAACATGAATTCACAATCGGCCGGAACAATGTTGCACGCCACGCCCCCTGTGATCAAACCAGTTTGCATGGTAGTGAAGGGCACGTCATACAAAGGCTGGCGGTGACCGAAAGAGGCTTCGGCATCGGCTAGCTTCCGAATATGCGTGATCAACTTCGCCGCGTACTCAATGGCATTGACGCCCAGCGGCGTCAGCGAAGAGTGAGCGGCCCTCCCCCTGATTCGGCAACGATAATGAGCGATGCCCTTGTGCGCGATCACCGGCTTCATTGATGTCGGCTCCCCTACCAGGCACCCCGCCACCCTGGCGCCTTGCGAGACCAAGTCCTCTATCAGCCTTCCCGCGCCCAGGCACCCCACTTCCTCATCGTAAGACAGGGCGATGCCAATGGCCTGCTTCAAGCTGTCCGACTTGGCCAACTCGACAAAGTCGGGCACCTTGGCCAGTACGCAGGCGATGAAGCCCTTCATGTCTGCGCTGCCGCGGCCATACAGTCTGCCATCGTCGCCATCGGTCAGTTCGAATGGCGGATAGGTCCAGTCCTGGCCACCCACCGGCACGACATCGCTATGCCCCGACAACACAATCATGGCAAGATCTTCGCGGCCGATGCGGCAAAACAAGTTGGCCTTGCTGCCATCTTCGTTGTAAGTCAAGCGGCAACTCAGGCCAAAACGGGAAAGATAGTCCTGCACCCAGGCAATCAGCTTCAAATTGGAATGGCGGCTGGTAGTGTCGAAGCGAATCAACTCGGCAAGCAAATCAACGGTCGTGGCAGTCATGGCGCTTGGCATATCGGGAGAGGTCAGCTTTCGAGTCTGCACCGCCTCTCCGCGGCAGGCAATAGCCATTCGCCATGCCGCCTCCCCTCCAAGTTCTGCCCTGGCAAAAAACTTGTAAAAATGCTTGTCAAATAGCAAAGGCTTGGATAGAATTCTTCCTCTCTATGGCGGGCCTCCCCGCATTGCACGGTAGCGAACCTGGTCAGGTCCGGAAGGAAGCAGCCACAGTTATTTAGTGCAAGTGCCGGGGGTCGGGCTCGCCACCCCTCCCCTTCTATATGCATTCCGCTAGGACAATTGCAAATTTGCGACACTTTTTCGCTTATGCACAGTCGAGCATGCTGTCAACATTGTCCCTAACGATAAGAATCCGCTAACATTAGCAAAACTGAATTTTCAAATTCATGGAACTTCACTAAATTCCCTGCATCAAAAATATTCCTGTTGGGTTTTTTTTGCTATTTTTAATGGGCAGGGCGAAGTCCTAAAAAAATACTAGAACCATTTGTTTCAGATACGAGAGGAACACTCATGAAACTGTTTGAAAAGATCCCGAATCCCCGGGAAATCCGCCGCAAGCTTGGCCTGAACCAGCAAGAGTTCTGGAGCCGAATCGGTGTTACCCAGTCCGGCGGCTCCCGCTACGAAAGCGGCCGCAACATGCCGAAGCCTGTGCGTGAACTGTTGCGCCTGGTGCATGTCGAGCAGATCGACCTGTCCAAGGTGCGCCGCGAAGACTTCGAAATCGTGGAGTACCTGAAGGAAACCCACCCTGATCTGTACAAGAGCCTGCGCAAGGCCGTGCGTACCAAGATCGAGGCTCAGGAGGGCGGCGCCGAAGCGGCGGCCAGCTGATTCCAGCCACAAGAAAAGCCAGCCTTGGCATCCCTTGGCTGGCTTTTTTCATTTCAGCAGCCCTCAATGGGCAGCCCGCCTCATCAGTCTCCCGGATTGCGCACCAGCAGCACCGGCATGTCCGCCACCTTCAGCACGCCCTCGGCGACACTGCCCATCAGCAAATGCATCAAGCCTCCCAGCCCATGCGTCCCCATCACGATCAGGTCCGCGCCCCAGGCATTGGCCTCATCCGACAATACGGCGGCGATCTTGTCGCCCCAGCTCTCCAGTATCTTGCATTCAGGCGTCACGCTAAGCGCCCGAGCCCTTTCGCCCGCCTGGCTCAACACTTGCTCCCCCGCCTGCTTGATGGATTTCTGCAACTCGGTGGCGTCCAGGAACTCGGTTCCGCCCCAGCCGAACTGCGCCAGATCCACCACATGCGCAAGCCTGAGAGTCGAGCCGAAAGCCTTCGCCAGCTTGCACGCTTCGTCCAATGCCATGTTGGAAGTGTCGCTATCATCGACCGGTACGAATATCTTTTGATACATGACGTTCAGCTCCTCTATGGTTTTGGCTTGCGCCTCCAGTCTATCAAAGCCAGCCGCATCCGAATTTGACACAGCTTAGGTAGCTTTGACATAAAGGTCGCATCATCATTCCCCACGACTCAGTATACGACATGGCCAGAATCCAAATAGAAGCGCCCGGTCGCATCCTCTACGAAGCCCGACTGGAAATCCGCATCGGGGACATCAATTACGCGAATCATCTCGCCAACGATGCTCTGTTGAGAATGGCCCAGGAGGCCAGGTTGCGCCTGCTCCGGGAATGGGGTTATGTCGATGAGTTGAATATCGACGGAGTGGGCATCGTCGTCTCCGACGCGGCCATTCGCTATAGCGCGGAGGCCTTTCATGGCGACGTGTTGAGGATTCGAATCGGCATTGCCAACATCCACGACAAAGGCTTGGATTTCATTTATCAAGTGACCGATGACAACGGCGGCAAAGAAGTGGCAAGATTGAAAACGGGCATCGTGTTCTTCGATTATCACGCGCGCCAAACCGCCCGCATGCCGGAATCGTTTTCGGCCAGGCTCTGTCAATAGCAAGAAGGAATCGCGCCATGAGAAACTATTCGCCAAACAGCCCGGAGGCGATTGCCAGGCTGCTCTCCATGTTCATGATCGCGGATGGCAATATGGACCCCCGCGAACTGGAGCTTCTGGAAAAACTGCACGTCTATCACCTGATCAGCCTGCCACGCAAACAATTCGCCCAAGTGTTGCGCGACTTCTGCGACGACATCTCGGACGAGGCCTCCGACGATGGCTCCATCAAGCTGCTGGAGCGCGAACGCATAGACAATCTACTGGCCGAAGTCAGCGACCGCCGCAAGCGCATCCTCGCCTGCGTGCTGGCGATGGACATCAGCAAAGCCGACGGGACGATCAGCGACAGCGAAATGGCCCTGCTCAGCTACATGATGAAAAGCTGGGACATCACGCTGGAAGACCTGGAAAGGGAATTCGCCCGTTAAGCCCGCGCGGCCGTCTGATCGGCCGCTTCGCCCCCCCCATTCACGCCATCCAGACTATATAAATAATGAACACTCGCTTTACTGGCACTGAACGCTATATCGCCACCGAGGACTTGATGCTGGCCGTCAATGCCTCCATTACCCTGCGCCGACCGCTGCTGATCAAGGGCGAGCCCGGCACCGGCAAGACCATGCTGGCCGAGGAGGTCGCCGCCAGCCTGGGGCGCGAGCTGATCGTCTGGCCGATCAAGTCCACAACCAAGGCCCAGCACGGCCTGTACGAATACGACGCCGTCTCTCGTCTGCGCGACTCGCAGCTGGGCGACGCCAAAGTTCACGATATCGCCAACTACATCGTGAAAGGCAAGTTGTGGCAGGCTTTCGAGGCGGATTCCGCGCCAGTGCTGCTGATAGACGAAATCGACAAGGCTGACATAGAGTTTCCCAACGATCTGCTGCGCGAACTGGATCAAATGGAATTCTTCGTCCACGAAACCCAGCAGTTCGTGCGCGCCAGACAGCGCCCCATCATCATCATCACTTCCAACAACGAAAAGGAATTGCCGGACGCTTTCCTGCGTCGTTGCTTCTTCCACTACATTCGTTTTCCCGACGCGGAAACGATGCAAAGCATCATCGATGTCCACTTTCCGGACATCCAGCAACAGCTGGTTCGCCAGGCGCTGGAAGTGTTCTTCTCGATCCGGGAGCTGCCCGGCCTGAAGAAAAAACCCACCACCTCGGAGCTGCTGGACTGGTTGAAGCTGCTATCAGGCGAAAACGTAGGCGCGGAAGAGCTGGCCAGCCTCCACGAGCGCAACGCGCCGCCGCCGCTTGCCGGCGCCCTGCTCAAGAACGAGCAGGATCTGCAATTATTCGAGCGCCTGATGCAGATGGCGCGGCTGCGCCGGAACTGAGATGGACGATTCGCTTCGCCTCTTCCTGGATCATCTCGCAGTCTCCGGCCGAAGCCCGCACACGCTCGCCGCCTATCGCGCCGACATCGAGCGATTGGCGGCGCTGCTGGGAAAACCTCCGCGCCAAGCGACGTCGACAGATTTGCGCAAAGCGCTGGCCAAGCTGCACGCGCAAGGCCAGAACAGCCGCAGCCTGGCCAGGAGGCTGTCTTCCTGGCGGCAGCTCTACCGCTGGCTGCAGCGCAACGCGCTGCGGGAGGACGATCCTTCAAGCGGACTGCGCGCGCCCAAGCGAGACAAGCTGCTGCCCAAGGCCCTGCCTGTAGACGGCGCGGCGGCGCTGCTGGATCGGATAGACGGCGACAGCGAGCTGGATGCTCGCGACCGCGCGATTTACGAGTTGATCTATAGTTGCGGGCTGCGGCTATCCGAAGCCGTGTCTCTCAATCTGGACGATATCGACTTTTCCGATAACTTGTTGCGCATCCGCGGCAAGGGAAGCAAAGAGAGGCTGGCGCCCATCGGCGCCGAGGCGATGGCTCGCCTGCGCGACTGGCTTCGCCTGCGCGTGGCGCCTTCGTCGGAAAACGCTTTGTTTCTGGGGCGGCACGGCCGGCGCCTGGGGGGGCGCCAAGTGGAAAAACGTTTACGGGACTGGGCGATCAAAACCGGGGCCAGCCAGCACGTCCACCCCCACATGCTCCGGCACTCCTTCGCCTCTCACCTGCTGCAATCATCAGGAGACTTGCGCGCGGTGCAGGAGCTGTTGGGCCATGCCAACCTGTCCAGCACCCAGATTTACACCGCACTGGACTTCCAGCACCTTGCCAAGGTTTACGACGGCGCGCACCCGCGCGCGCGCAAGGACGCGAAACCCGACGACGAGGCCGAGTGACGCATCAGCCACCGCTCTTGTGCACGTCCCGACATAGCAGCATCGCATGGATATCGTCGGCCTTTTCGTCATCGAACCCAAGCCGCTCGGCTCTATGCTCTGGATTGCTCCAGGTGCCGAACAGCCAGTCCCATATCGGCAAGCCGTAATTCTGCGCATGATGGCCGCGGGCATGGTGAACGGTATGCATTTCGGGCCGCTGGATGAAATAGCCCAACCAACGCGGCGTCCTCACATCCCCATGCAGGAACAAATCGAAACCGCTGGTGAAGAACAAGGCCCAAGCCGCAGCGACCGGCGATGCGCCCAGTGCCAAGTAGCTGGAGAAGGCGCTGATCAGCACCGCCGCCGCCGCATCCAGCGGATGGGCGTAAAATGCCGTCAACGCCTCCACTCTCCTGGGACTGTGGTGCAATTGATGAAACAGGCGCCACAGCAGGTCCGACGCGTGGGTCGCCCGATGCCACCAGTAGAAAACGAAACTGGTCAGCAAAAAGCTGGCCGCGCCTACGGCCGCATCCGGCCAATCGCGGGCGGCTGAAATCACCGCCGCGCGCTCAATCTGGACTGCGAATAGATAACCCAGCGCCAGCGTGACCATGACGGTGCTCGCGCCCAGCAGGCTGGCCAGCAGCAGCCAACGGCGGTCGCAGCGGTTTTTCGACGCCGGCGCGATGACTTCGCGGGTAAACATGCCCACAAACAGAATCGCCAGCGCGGGGAAGGCGTACAACTCCATTGAATCCCCCTCCGGGTCACACTTGCGCGGCATGGCCGAGCACGCGCTCGATCAGCCGAGTCAGCGCCTCCGCCACAGTTTGCTCGCGCACGGACTGCCGATTGCCGCCGAATTGCCGGCTCCAGGCCTCGGTCTGTCCGCCCGGGTGGGCGATGGCCAGCCAAACCAACCCCACCGGCTTCTCCGGCGAGCCGCCATCCGGACCGGCGATGCCTGATACCGCCACGGCCCAGTCCGCCCCGGCCAAGCCCTGCGCGCCGGCTGCCATTTCGCGCACCACGCGCTCGCTAACGGCGCCATGGTCCATCAGCGACGTCGCCTGCACGCCCAGCAGCTGTTGTTTTGCCTGATTGCCGTAACTGACAACGCCGTGGCTGAACCAGCCCGAGCTGCCTGCGACATCGGTGATGGCCGCCGCGATCATGCCGCCGGTGCAGGATTCCGCAGTGGCGACGCTTTCGCCTCGAGCCTGCAAGGCCTTTCCCAAATCGGCCGCCAGTTGTCTGCTATTTGCCATGACGTTCCCTGTAGTGTTGTATCAGGCCATTGGTGGAGCTGTCGTGAGCCAGCGCGCCGGTGCCGCCGGACAACTCCGGCAGAATGCGTTTGGCCAGCTGCTTGCCATACTCCACGCCCCACTGGTCGAAGGAGTTGATGCCCCAAATCACACCCTGTACGAACACCTTGTGTTCGTACAGGGCCATCAGCATGCCCATGCTGTACGGCGTCACTTTGTCCAGCGCCAGCGTGTTGGACGGCTGATTGCCGGGAAATAGTTTCTGCGGCAGCAACATGTCCAGCTGCTCGCCGGAGAGATGGCCCAGTTCCTGGATCGCCTCCGCCTCGTTTTTGCCGCGCATCAGCGCCTCCGTCTGCGCCAGGCAATTGGCGACCAATACATCATGCTGATTGCCCAGCGGATAGTGGCTGTTCAACGGAAGAATGAAGTCGCACGGCACCAAGCGGGTGCCCTGATGCAGCAACTGGAAAAACGCGTGCTGGCTGTTGGCGCCCTCCTCGCCCCAGATCACAGGCCCGGTGTCGAAATCCAGCGCTTCGCCCAACCGCCCCACCCGCTTGCCGTTGGACTCCATGTCCAACTGCTGGATATGGGCCGGCAAACGCCTGAGCCCATGATCGTAAGGCATGATGGCATGAGTATGCGCCCGGTAGAATGTGTTGTACCAGATGCCTATCAATGCCAGCAGCACCGGCATATTGGCCTCGAACGGGGCTTCGAAAAAGTGGCGATCCATCGCATGGCCGCCGTCGAGGAAGGCGCGGAAGTTGTCGTAGCCTATGGCCAGCATCACCGACAAGCCGATTGCCGACCACACCGAGTAACGGCCGCCCACCCAGTCCCAAAAGCCGAACATGTGGCGGGTATCGATGCCAAAGGCGCTCACCGCGGCATCGTTGGTGGACACCGCGACGAAATGCCTGGCGATGTCACCCTCGCGTCCCTTCCGCAGAAACCATTCGCGCGCGGCCTGGGCGTTAAGCAAGGTCTCCGGCGTGGTAAAGGATTTGGAGGCGACGATGAACAGCGTCGTCGCCGGATCCAGCTTGCCCAGCGTGCGCGCCAGATGCTGTCCATCCACATTGGAAACAAAGTGCACGCTCAGCTCTGGATGCGCGTAGGCCGCCAACGCGTCGGTCGCCACCAGCGGCCCCAGATCGGAGCCGCCTATGCCCAGGTTGACCACATTGCGGATTCGCTGCCCCGAGAAACCTTTCCAGCGGCCGTCCCTCACTTGCTCGCTGAAATCCTTGAGTCTGGACAGCACCTTGTGTACATCCGCCGCCACATCCCGCCCATCCACCCGCAGCGACGTCCCTTTCGGCAGGCGCAACGCAGTATGCAGCACAGCCCTGTCCTCGCTGACGTTGATGCGCTCGCCGCGCCGCATTCTATCCATCCACCCCCGGAGATCCGCCTTCTGCGCCAGCTCGAACAACAGCTCTAGCGTGCGCTCGGTCACGCGGTTTTTCGAATAATCGAGCAGCAGTCCGTCCAGCTCCAGCGAGAAGCGCTGAAAACGATGAGGGTCCAGCGCGAACAGCTCCCGCATGTGCATGTGGCGGGTCGCGCGCTGATGCTGGTGCAGCTTGGCCCAGATCTGAGTGGAGTTGATGTCGATGTGGCGGTGTGCGGCCATGGTATCTGCCAATGGAATATCGATGCATGTAAAAAAGCCGGCGCGTCGGCCGGCCCCCGCGCGAAGATGCTTACACCTTCAAAAAGTGTTCGCGGTAATAGCGCATTTCCTCAATCGACTCCAGAATGTCCGCCAGCGCTTCATGCTTGCCGCGCTTGACTACGCCTTTGGCGATTTCCGGCCGCCAGCGCTTGCACAGCTCCTTCAGCGTGGATACGTCCAGATTGCGATAATGGAAGTAAGCTTCCAGACGCGGCATCCAGCGCGCCATGAATCGACGATCTTGGTGAATGGTGTTGCCGCACATCGGCGTGGCTCGCTCTGGGACATATTGCATCATGAAGTCCAGCAGCACTTGCTCCGCCTCGGCTTCGCTGATCGCGGAGTTCTTCACTTTTTCGATCAGGCCGCTCTTGCCATGGGTGTTTTTATTCCAGTCGTCCATGGCGTCCAGCGTGGCGTCCGGCTGGTGAATGACCAGCACCGGGGACTCGGCCACCACGTTAAGATTGCTATCAGTGACGATCATCGCCACCTCGATGATGCGGTCCTGATCCGGATTCAGTCCCGTCATCTCCATGTCGAGCCAGATGAGGTTATTGGTATCTTGTGCCATACTAGTCAATCTTTAGAAAACCCTGCCATTTTCCTTCATTGCCGCGTCGTCGGCAAACTCCAAACGGATGCTCATGACCGAGGCTTTCTCCCTGCTGTTCGCCGCAGCGCTGTCGTTGACGCTATGCCTGAAGTTATGGTTAGGCTGGCGCCACATCCGCCATATCGCCCAGCGCCGCGATCGGGTGCCTGACGCCTTTCGCGACAGCATCACGCTGGAACAACACCGGCATGCCGCCGACTACACCATCGCCAAAACCCGGTTGGGCCTGCTGTCCGCCTGGGTGGACACCGCCCTGATCGCGGCCTTCACTTTCGGCGGCGGACTGCAATGGCTTGCTATCCTCAGCATGCAATGGTTCGCCAATCCGCTGCTTTCGGGCATGGCGCTGATCGTTCTGTTCGCCATGATCAGCAGCCTGATCTCACTGCCATTTTCTCTGTATGGCACATTCGGGATCGAAGTCCGTTTCGGCTTCAACAAAATGACGCCGGGCCTGTATCTGCTGGATCAACTGAAGGGCATCGGCCTGTCGATCGCCATCGGCCTTCCCGTGCTGGCCATCGTGTTGTGGCTGATGAATATCGCGGGACCGTCATGGTGGCTATGGGTATGGCTGGTGCTGTGCGCGGTGCAACTGCTGGGATTGGTGCTGTTCCCGATATTGATCGCGCCGCTGTACAACAAGTTTTGGCCTCTGCAAGATGAAGCGCTCAAGGCGCGGATAGATGCCCTGCTCAGTCGAACCGGCTTTCGCAGCAACGGCATCTACGTGATGGACGGCTCGCGCCGCTCTAGCCACAGCAACGCCTACTTCACCGGATTCGGCGCTGGCAAACGGATTGTGTTCTACGACACGCTGCTGGAAAAACTGAGCCACGACGAAATCGAGGCGGTGCTGGCGCACGAGCTCGGCCACTACAAACGCCACCACATTTCCAAACGCATAGCGGTGGCTTTTTCGCTGTCCCTGCTTTTCCTTGCCCTGCTTGGCCAACTCCTGCACGCCCCCTGGTTTTACGCCGGGCTAGGCGTCGCTACGCCCGGCACGGCGATGGCCCTGCTGCTGTTCGTGCTGGCAACTCCTGCGTTCACTTTCCCTCTGACGCCGCTCTCCAGCCGCTCGTCGCGCAAGCATGAATACGAAGCCGATGATTTCGCCTCCGAACAAACCCGGGCGGACGATTTGATCTGCGCGCTGGTCAAGCTGTTCCGAGACAACGGAGCAACTTTGACGCCAGATCCGATCCACTCCGCCTTCTACGATTCGCACCCGCCCGCCGCGCTGCGCATCCAACACCTGAAAGGAAATCAAGCATGAATCTGCTGGAGCTGTCCTGCACGCCCCAACACGGCCAGAGTCCGCTGGCCGACAACACCGTCAAACAGTTGCTGTCCACGCTGCCGGATTGGCAAATCGACGGCATCGAACTGGGCAAGACCTTCCGCTTCGCCAACTATCACGAAACCATGGCATTCGTGAACGCGCTGGCCTGGATCGCCCACCAGGAAGACCATCATCCGGACATGTCCGTGCATTACAACCGCGCGGTGGTGCATTTCAGCACCCACGATGCCGGGGGTCTGACCCTGAACGACTTCATCTGCGCGGCCAAAACCGAAGCTCTGTTGCGCCGCCCATGACAGCCTGTACCGGACAAATCATCCGCAGCCACGGGCGGCGCTTCATCGTGGAAGCGGATGGCCAGATTTTCGATTGCACCACCCGCGGCAAACGTGTCGACTACGCCTGCGGCGACATCGTCGACATCCTGATTCAGAACCGCGAACAGGCTGTAATCGAGCGCTCGCACGAACGTCGCAGCTTGCTCTATCGCCAGGACGACTGGAAAACCAAGGTCATCGCCGCCAACGTCACCCGCATCCTGTTCGTGATCGCCGCCGTGCCCTCTCCCAGCGAGGAACTGCTGGGGCGCTGCCTTATCGCAGCGGAAGCCGGCGACATCGACCCGGTCATCGTGGTCAATAAAAGCGACCTGCCGGAAACCGCCGCATTGCTGGAAAAATTGCAACTCTATGTAAATCTTGGCTATCAGCTTGTCACATTGTCGGCCAAACAAGATTTTTCACCGCTGAAACCCTTGCTCAGCGGCCATACCAGCGTGCTGGTCGGTCAGTCCGGCATGGGAAAATCCACGCTGACCAACGCTTTGCTGCCGGATGCCAACGCTCGCATCGGCGACATCTCGGAAGCGCTGGATTCCGGCCGCCATACCACTACCCATGCCACCCTATACCATCTGGACGAGGACAGTCATCTGATAGACTCCCCGGGCCTGCAGGAATTTGGCTTGAAACACCTGAAATCACAGGATTTAACTCGCTATTTTCCGGAGATGCGCCGTCATATCGGCCAGTGTCGGTTCCATAACTGTTCGCATTGCGTCGAACCGAACTGTGCGATCATCAATGCCACAGAACAAGGCGAAATTTCCAAGCATAGGCTGGATTTGCTGCAACGGCTGACCAGAGAGCTGAACTAAAGTATTGTAAATACGATAGCACATGCTATTTATTTACTTTTAATGGCAGCCTGCATATTCTGTAACAAAAGGAAGTGAGCATTACCCAACAAAGATAGATTTCAAACCCGACAGAGGAGCCAGCATCATGACTAAGAAGATTGCGCTAGTGACCGGCGGCATGGGCGGTATCGGAACCGCCATCTGCAAGGCCTTGGCCGAAGCAGGACATGTCGTGGTGACCACTTACAGCAAACCTGGGCGCGAAACCGCCTGGCACGCCGACATGAAAGGCCTTGGCTTCAATGACATCCACAGCTTCCAGTGCGACGTCACCGACTTTGCAGCCTGCCAGGAGGTGATCGCCCGCATCGCCAAGGACATCGGTCAGGTCAGCATTCTGGTCAACAACGCCGGCATCACCCGCGACGCCAGCTTCCGCAAGCAAAGCAAGGATGACTGGGATGCAGTGATCCGCACCAATCTCGACTCCGTGTTCAACATGACCAAGCCGGTGCTGGACGGCATGCTGGAGCACGGTTTCGGCCGCATCATCAACATCTCGTCGATCAACGGCCAGAAAGGCCAGTTCGGCCAGACCAACTACTCCGCGGCCAAGGCCGGCATGCATGGCTTCACCATGGCCCTGGCGCAGGAAGTGGCGAAGAAAGGCGTGACGGTCAACACCATTTCGCCGGGCTATATCGCCACCGAGATGGTGATGGCCGTACCCGAAGACGTGCGCAACAAGATCGTCGCTCAAATTCCGGTCGGCCGCCTAGGCAAACCTGAGGAAATCGCCGCGCTGGTAACCTTCCTCTGCTCCGACAACGCCGGCTTCCTCACCGGCAGCAATATCGCCATGAATGGCGGTCAGCACATGATGTAATTCCCAACTGGCTCCGCAACACCATGCGCGCCGCCCTTCCGGGCGGCGTTTTATTTTCCGCCGCTCCTGTGTATGCTGGCTGCTTCTCAGACTCGACCAAGCAATACCTCATGGCAGAAAATCTGATAATCGAAGCCGGCAGCAAGGAGGAGAAGTACCAAGCCCTGCTGCCGCAAGCCCACGCGCTGATAGCGGGTGAAACCGACCTCATCGCCGCGCTGGCAAATCTGTCTTCCGCATTGGCCATGACCTTCAACTGGCTGTGGACCGGATTCTATTTGGTAAAGGGCGAACAGTTGGTGCTAGGGCCTTTCCAGGGCCCGATAGCCTGCACCCGGATTCCGCATGGCCGCGGCGTCTGCGGCAGCGCCTGGGCGCAAAACCAGACGCTGCTGGTGACGGATGTCGACGCCTTTCCCGGCCATATCGCCTGCTCCTCCAGCGCCCGTTCAGAGGTGGTGGTTCCCATCCGGGATGCCGGCGGCAAGGTGGCCGCCGTGCTTGACATCGATTCCGCCGATCTGGCCAGCTTCGACCAGGTCGATGCCGACTACCTGGAACGCATCGTCGCGCCGCTGGCGGCATTGTTCGCCCCCGCAGCCTGACCAAGAACCGCGCAAAAAAACAGGCCCGGATGGTCGGGCCTGTTTTGATGTCTGGCTGCGAGCCTATTTCTGGATGGACAACAGCTCCACTTCGAAATACAACGGCGTGTCCGGCGGAATCACGCCCGGCACCCCGCGGCTGCCATAGGCGGTGCTGGCCGGGCAATACAGCTTGGCCTTGCTGCCCACGGCCAGAGCGCTCACGCCTTGAGTCCAGCATGGAATCACGCGATTGAGCGGAAAGCTGATCGGTCCGCCGTTCTTGGCGGAGCTGTCAAACTCCTTTCCATCTTTGAAGGTGCCACGATAGTTGACCTTCACGGTATCGCTGGCCGCCGGCTTGGCGCCCTTGCCGGCGACCAGCCATTCAATCTTGACCCCGGACGGCAAGGTCTGCGCCGCGGGCGCGGCCAGTGCCGCTGTCGGGCATGCTGCCAACGCCAGGGAAATCATCATGCGATACGAAAACATAGCCTCTTCCATTCATGAGCGCGGCGCAGCGCCGCTGGTTGGTCTTGAGCCGGGAATAATTGAGATGAAGATCACTTATGCATCAGCGACAGAAACTCCTTGCGCAGATCCGGATTGTTCAGGAAAGCCCCGCGCATCACGCTATTGGTCATCTTGCTGTTGCTGTCCTTCACGCCGCGCCAGTGCATGCAGAAGTGGTCCGCCTCCATCACGATGGCCAAACCATCCGGCTGCAACTTCCGCATCAGCAGATCGGCGATCTGAGAAACCGCCTCCTCCTGAATTTGCGGACGGGTCATTACCCAGTCGATCAGCCGCGCATATTTGGACAAGCCAATCAGATTCGAGTCCTCATTAGGCAGCACCCCCACCCATACTCGGCCGATGATGGGGCATAGATGATGCGAGCAGGCGCTGCGCACAGTGATCGGACCGATGATCATCAGCTCGTTCAGCCGTTCGACATTGGGGAATTCGGTGCTGGGCGGCATGTCGACATAGCGGCCGCGGAACACTTCCCGCACGAACATTTTGGCCACCCGCTTGGCGGTATCTTGAGTATTGTGGTCATTCGAAGTATCGATCACCAGGCTTTCCAGCACGCCGCGCAGTTTGGCCTCCACCTCTTTCTGCAGCTCATCCAGCTCCCCCTCCCGGATGTAGGCCGAGATATTGTCGTTGGCGTGGAAGCGCGCGCCGGCGCTTTGCAGCCGGTAGCGAATGCGTTGCGATGCGGTTTCCTGCTTGTCGGTGTCGATTTTGCTCATTGTTTGTTACTTGTTCGCAAGAAAATGGAAATCATTTCGAAATATACAGCAACTTGTGCAATGCGGCCTCGGCAGTCCGCCGATTCAGCCTATCGCAGAATGGTAGAGCAGCGGTAAGCGGCGCGCAAACGAGCGGCACACCCGGCATCAATGCAACAGCCAAGCCTTCAATGCTATATAAATAAGAAAGCGGTGGCAACCCGAGATTGCAAAATCCTGGTTACAAAAAAAGGCAGCCTGGGCTCAATGGCCTCAGGCTGCCGGTGCGTGCTGCTCGCAATGGAAATCAACCCGCGAGCAGACACTCCTCTTTGCGCGGCAAGGCTATGCTCTGGCCCTTGCTGTGCTGGTAGTCATGAAACACGTGCTCGGCGCTGAGCAGCTGATAACTGCCATCGGAACGCAAGTGCGTGGTGTCCTTCAATCTGTAGGTGTAATGCCCGCATGTCCAGCAATCGAAATTGCGCATATGCGTGCACAAGCAGGTCTTTTCCCAGACCGGCACCCGTCGCTGGCCAGGATTTTCCGCATGCGCCTTGTGATAGGCGTCGATGTAGGAGCAGCCGCCTTTGGCGTCCAGCAGATAGCCGTAAGCCTCGCAATTCGGCCGGATGCTGTCGCCGATGGCCGGGCAGCTCTTGATCATCCGCATCGGGTAACCGGTAGGAGAGAGCTGGTTGACCTCGATGTCCGCCTCGCTGGCTTTGAAATACTCCTGCTGCACCTTTTCCGGCAAGCCGCATTCACGGGTCACCGTGAAGCGGGTGGCCACCTGCACCGCGCCGGCGCCCGCCTCAAGATATGTTGCGGCATCGCCGCCGGTGAAAATGCCGCCAGCCGGAATCAGCGGGATGTCCAGCTGTTCGGCTTTCAGCCAATCGCGAATCTCGGTGAAGATGGATGCCAGATCGTATTCGGCCCAATCCATGCCGAAACCAAGATGGCCGCCGGCGAGCGGCCCCTCCACCACAACGTAGTCCGGCATGCGGCCGCTGCGGCCATTCTTCTTCAGAAACAGCTGCAGCGCGCGCAGCGATGACACGATGATGCCAAGCTTGGCGTCATGAAACCGCGGGTGGTCTTCGATCAGGGAAAACGAGCCCAGGTGCAGGCCCGCCGCCAAGGTGATGCCGTCGATGCCGGCATCCAGCGCCGCGCGCATCCGCACCCGCAAGGTTTCCTTGGGCGCGTTCATGGTCAGCTTTTCCATGCAGTTGATGAACACCAAGCCACCACCGCGCTTCTGCTGCATGGCGTTGCCTACATGCAAACGGGTGGCCTCTTCCAGCATGCCCAGATCGAAACGGACAACCGACTTATCCTGGTTTTCGACATTGAACTTGTACTGGGCCAACTTGTTCTTGACGAACTTGGTATTGAAACGGCGGTCCGCCACTGTGGGCACCATTGCATCGGAAATATGGCCTACGCCGCCCAGCCGGGCAGCCTCCAACGCCAGCTGGGCGGTGGAAATGTCCACCCCCATGCCGCCGATTACGATAGGCACCAGTTCGTGCTTGCCAAGTTGCAGGCGAAAATCATCAACACACTTCATCGTGACGGGTCTCTCCATAGAGCTGGGGCGAATTATCGCCCGTGAAACGATGGAAATCCACATTTTTAGAGTTTTTGCTCATTCACAAGCAAACCTCTATCGCTTACTTCGCCAATGCTCCTGCCACACGCTTTTTCAATTCAGGCAGCAATTCCGCTGCGAACCACGGATTCCGCGCCAGCCACATCTGGTTTCTGGGGCTGGGGTGCGGCAAGGGCATCGCCATCGGCAAGTACTCCCTCCACGCCGCCACCGTTTCAGTCAAGGTCCGCTTTCGCTCCGGCAGATGGTACGCCTGGGCGTAGCCGCCCACCGCCAGCACCAACTTCACATTTTCCAGCAACGACAATAAGCGCGGATGCCACAAGCGGCTGCATTCCGGCCTGGGCGGCAAGTCGCCGTTTGCTCCCGTGCCCGGGTAGCAAAAACCCATGGGCACAATGGCGAAATTGCCCGCATCGTAAAAGCTCGACGCGTCCACGCCCAGCCATTCCCGCAGCCTTTTGCCGCTAGCGTCGTCCCAGGGCACGCCGCTTTCATGCACCTTCCGCCCTGGAGCCTGGCCTGCGATCAGGATTCGCGAACCGGCCGACGCGCGGATCACCGGCCTGGGGCCTCGCGGCAAATACGCCTCGCACTCGCGGCACGATGCAATATCCCGCAGCAGCCCAGGCAGTATCGTCATCCCACCGTTCCGGACAGAACCCCGCGCCAACTGGCTGCTTCCGCTTTCGCCCAGCCCAGGCAATCCAGCATCAGGCCGCAGGCGCCCGCCATCAACGCCGCCCTTGCCAGCATCAGCGCAGCAGTCGCCCCTACCGCCTGCTGCGGCGCGACGATAACCGGCAAGTAGGTGCGGCGGCGCAAAGCCGCCAACTCGCCCACATCCAGCCCGGCTGCGTCGTCATGTCTGCCGCACTCACACAGCACGATTTGATGATTGCCGCCCAGCGCCACGTGCTCGGCCGCCGCCAGCCACTCATCCAACGTCAGGCGATTGTCGCGCTGCAAGATGACGGCTTTGTTGACGCGGCCCACTTCGCGCAGCAATTCCGCATTGGATAGCGCTTGCGGAGGCAACAGCAAGGCCTCGGTTTGAGCCTCGAGATGCGCGTCTAGCAGCCGGACATCCCGCAGTTCGGCGACGACGCCCAGCCCTACCTCTGCGGCGATTTCCTGCAAGCGCTCCAGTTCCGCCACGCCAAGCGCCCGGTAATGGTATGGGCTGGCATGGCCGCGCCCCCCGCCGGCGTACAGCAGGCCGCCCCCCGCGGCGCGCACAGCCTGCGCCGCGACGCGCAGGGCGTTCTCGCTCCAATCCTGCGCGCAGCCGCCCAGCCATGCGACGCCGCTGGCGCCGAATACCGTCCGCCCGATCCTCACCGGCGCGTCGACAGGCTGCGTCTCGCGCGAGACGATGCGAAAATCGCCGACCACGCGCAGCGCGCGCTCCACGCCATTCATCGCTTCGAAAACGCCAGCTTCCAGCCCGCGCTCCTCGCCGACCGCGCCGATCACCGTGCGCTCCATGCCGCGCGACACGTGGGCCTCCAGCCCGCCATCCTCAATGCGCGCGATCACGGCCTTGATTTCCGTTTCGTCCGCGCGCGCGCTCATGACGACGATCATTCCTTCTCCTCCTTAGTGTTCATTTCGTCCGGATACGCTCCGCCAGCGGCTGGCCAGCCGGCGGGCCAGTCGCCGGAACGGCGACGGTTTGGCAAGCAGCCTGCGCGCCCTCAGCTTCGCCAATCTCGCCCACCGCCAGGGCAGGGAGCTGCGCAGCCGGTCGAACACCCAGATTCGCAGCCTGGCGAAGCGCTGATGCCAGCGCGCGAACCACGGCACCGACATCAGCGCCGGCCTAGTGAGAGCGAATAGCCACGCGACCAGCGCCGTACCGCCCAGCTTGGCCGCCAGTATCACTCCCAATCCGAGCACGGCATGTCCCTGCTCAATCAAGAACAGCGCGGCCAGCTTGACCGGCAACAAGCCTAATGCCGGCGCCAGAAATAGCGCCAGCGCGGCCTTGGGCGGCCGTCCCGCCACCCAGCGCTCCAGCGCGGCGAAGGGGGCCCAACGGCCCAGCCTGGCCAGGGCAGCCGCCAGTTCGTCCCAGGCGTACTCTTCGAACAGAATGACGGCGGCCAGCAGCAGCGCCAGAGGCCAGCTGGCCGCCCGGCGCAGCCTCTGCCATGCGGACAGCTTGGCGTTGCGCGCCATAGCGGCTTAGGTCCGCGCCAGATCCAGCCACTTGGCCACATGGCGAGGCTGGTACTGCGCCATCCACTCAAGCAGGCTCGGCAAGTCTTGTTCGATGCGGAACAAATCCATATTGCCTTGCGGCACGAAGCCCTCCCCCACGGCATGCTCCACCAGCGCGCGCAGCGGTTGGTAAAACCCGCCGGCATCCAGCACGCCCACGGGCTTGTTGTGCACCGACAGCTGCGCCCAGGTCAGAATCTCGAATAGTTCGTCGAAAGTGCCGAAGCCGCCCGGCAGCGCGATGAAGCCGTCGGACAGCTGCGCCATCATGGCCTTGCGCTGATGCATGGTTTCCGTGACGTGCAGTTCAGTCAGCCCCAGGTGGGCCACTTCCTTGGCCTTCAGGAACTCGGGAATCACGCCTATCACCTTGCCGCCGGCCTGCAAGGCCGCGTCGGCTGCCACGCCCATCAGCCCCACCTTGCCGGCGCCGTATACCAGGGTAATGCCGCGCTCGGCCAACTCTCGGCCAAACGCGCGCGCAGCCTCTTCGTATTCGGGCTTGCTGCCCTTGTTGGAACCACAGAACAGGCAAATCGATTTCATTTTCTATTTCCGTTTCTCGCAAAAAAACAAGGGCCGGAATCATCCGGCCCCGGCTCATTTCCCGTCGCTCACAATACAGCCATCGGATAGGAGCCCAGCACCTTGACGAAGGAGGTGCGCTCGCCCAGTCCGGCCAGCGCCCTCTGCACATTGTCGTCCAGCCGGTGTCCTTCCAGGTCGATGAAGAACACATAGTCCCACAGCCCGGCGCGGGAAGGACGCGACTCGAACTTGCTCATCGACACGCCGTTGGCCGCGACAGGCTCCAGCAATTGATGGACCGCGCCGGGACGATTGGGCGCCGACACTACGATGGAGGTCTTGTCCTGGCCGCTGGCGCCGACATCCTGCAGGCCCAGCACCAGGAAGCGCGTGGTGTTGTTGGGTTCGTCTTCCACGTTTTCCGCCAGCTTCATCAATGCATAGCGCTCGGCGGCGGCCTGCCCGGCGATCGCGGCGGCGGTTTCATCCTCTGCCGCCAGGCGCGCGGCCTCGGCGTTGCTGGCCACCGACACGCGCTCCACGTCGGCCGGCAGGTTCTTGTTCAGCCATTCATGGCACTGGGCCAGCGCCTGGGCGTGGGCGTACACCCGGCGTATGCCGTCCATGCCTTCCGTCTTGCGCAGCAGATGGTGATGGATGCGCAGCACCACTTCGCCGCAGATTTTCAGCGGGGAGCTCACCATCAGATCCAGCGTGCGCCCCACCGCGCCCTCGGTGGAATTCTCCACCGGCGCGACCACGTAATCCAGCGAGCGCGACTCCACCAGCCGGAACGCCTCGTCAATCGAGCTACAGGCCACGGTGCGGGCGGCATGGCCGAAATGCTTGACCGTAGCCAGTTGGCTGAACGTGCCCTCCGGTCCCAGATAAGCGATGGACAGCGGCTTTTCCAGCGCCAGGCATTCCGACATCACTTCGCGGAACAGCCGCGCCACGGACTCGCTGGGCAGCGGACCGGGGTTCAGATCCTTCAGGCGGCGCAGCACCTGGGCTTCGCGCTCCGGGCGATAGATCACCCCGCCGCCCTTGATCTCTCCGATCTCGCGGGCGTGGCTGGCGCGCTGGTTCAACAGCTTGAGGACTTCGACGTCGATGGCGTCGATGGCGTTGCGGTGTTGCTTGAGACGTTCTTCAGACACTGGTTTCAGGCTCTCTCGATGACAAATTGGCTGTGGGATCGATGCCCTTAGTTTCCGCGAGATGGCCGTCCCCCGCAAGCGCTGTGCTACTCATCCGAATCAATTGTTGAGCCTTGCAGATGGTCAACGCCAACCGCCGCGTTCCAGCTGCTCCAGCAATTGCTCGATGCGCGCCGCCGTCTCCAGCGGCTTCTCCAGCGGAAACAGATGGCTGCCGGGCTGCTTGTCCACCATCACGGAAAAATGCTTGCGCATGAAGCGCAGGTCGCGGTCGCTCAGCACATCGGAGCCGGAGCCCGCCAGCAAGGCCGCCGGCACGTTCAACCGCCCGCGGTGGCGGGGAAAGTCGTGCGGCAGGGTCGCGTAGATGTCGTGCTCCACCTGCGGGCGGAACTTCAGCCTGCGGCCGCCGCTGCCGTCGTCTTGCGTGCCGTGCATCGCGTAGTCGGCCAGGCAGTCCGGATCGAAGCGCGCGAATTTGGGCTTGCGGGCAAAATAATCATGCGCCATCTCCACCGACGCCCAATTGTCCCGCCGCTGCAGCGTATTGCCGCCAGGGGTGACTCTTTGGATGAAGCCGAAGCGCTTGGCCAGCCAAATCCCCAGCGAGCGGGAAGGCCCCATCAGCGGCGAATCCAGGATGATGATGGCGCGAAACAGATCGGGGCGCTTCAACGCCGCGTAGAACATCAGAAAGCCGCCCAGCGAATGCCCTACGCCGACCACCGGCCCGGCGTAGCGCGCTTCGATGAAGCGGATGCTCTCGTCCACCAGGTGAGGCCAGCAGTCGGTGATCGGAAAACCCGGGTCATGGCCTATCGTGTCCAGATAGCCCACGTCGCGGCGCTCGGCCAGCTTGTCCAGCATCTTGCGGTACACCGATGCCGGGAAACTGTTGGCATGGGCGAAATGTATGGCTTCTCGCATAGCTCCTCTTGATAACCTCGTTCTTATTTTTCATAAGCCGCCCGCTGCCTGCGCGCGGCTCGTCCGGCTATACTAGCCGCTGCCGGATTCCACGCAACAGATGGGCGTTTGCCGGCTCGCTCGATTTGATGCATATTGCATCACGCGTCATAAAAACGGAACCGCAAACCATTTACATCGTCACATCTCCATCGCCAACCGCAAAGAAGAGTCTGCACGTGCAAGCATACCCCCACTCCCTTTATCGATCAGCCTGTCTCTGGCTGGCGGCCGTGATCGCCTGCCTGGGATTCGCGCTGCCCGCCCACGCGGTGAATCAGGAAGACTTGCTCCCGCCGGAGCAGGCCTTCGCCGCCCAGGTCAGCCGCAGCGGCGATCAACTGCAACTGACGCTGGAAGTCGCCCCGGGCTACTACCTGTACCGCGACCGCATCAGCATCAGCACCACTCCCGCCGATCTGGCCGGCAAGCCGGCCATGCCCGCGGCCCAGGAAAAAAACGACCCCTACTTCGGCAAGCAGCAGATTTACCACGGCAAACAGCTGATCACCATCCCGCTGGCCGCCGGCGCGCCAGCTGATTTCCAATTGAACGTCAAGCTGCAAGGCTGCGCCGAGGCTGGCGTCTGCTACCCGCCCTACACCCACAAGCTGAAAGTGGGCGAGGCCGGCGGCGCGGGCAACAAGCTCAGCGCCTGGACGGGAGGCGACTCGCCGGGAAAAGCGTCGGCCGGTAACAGCGAGTTGGCCGCCAGGGGTTGGCTGGCCACACTGGGCACCTTCTTGCTGGCGGGGCTGGGCATGGCGTTCACCGCCTGCATGTACCCGCTGCTGCCCATCGTTTCATCGCTGATTGCCGGCCAAGGCGCAACCCTCAGCCGTGGCCGCGGCTTTTTGCTGTCCTTGATCTACGTGCAAGGCTTGGCGCTGACTTACACTGCGGTAGGCGTGGTGGCCGGCCTCACCGGCTCGCTGCTGACCGTATGGCTGCAGCAGCCCGCGGTGGTGCTGACCGCCAGCGCGCTGATGGTGGTGTTCGCGCTGTCGATGTTCGACCTGTTCACCATCCAGTTGCCCAACAGCCTGCAATCCCGGCTGGCCGACACCTCCAACCGCCTGTCCGGCGGCAAAGCCGTTACCGTGTTCCTGATGGGCGCGCTGTCGGCTTTGATCATCGGCCCTTGCGTGGCGCCGCCGCTGGCCTTGGCGCTGGGCTACATCGGCAGCACCGGCGACGCGCTCCTGGGCGGCGCGGCGCTGTACGCGATGGCCATGGGCCTGGGCTTGCCGCTGATCGCCATCGGGACCTTCGGCGGCCAAGTGCTGCCGCGCGCCGGCAACTGGATGAAGGCGGTGAAGTCGGCGTTCGGCGTCGTCATGCTGGGCCTGGCCATCTGGCTGGCCTCGCCATTCCTGCCTGGCGCGCTGGTCATGTTGCTGTGGGCGGCGCTTCTGATCGGCGCGGCGGTGTTCCTGGGCGCGTTCGACAGCCTGCAAAGCGGCAGCAAGGCCAGCGCGCGGCTGGGCAAAGCGCTGGGGCTGCTGCTGTTCCTGCTGGGCGGCGCGCAGCTGGTCGGCCTCTTGTCCGGCGCCGACAATCCTCGCTACCCCTTGAAGCTGATCGCAGCCAGCAGCGCCGAGGGCGCGGCGCAACCGCATTTCCAGCCCATCGCCTCCGGCGCCGAGCTCGACGCCAAGCTTGCCGAGGCCAAGGCGGCCGGCAAGCCGTTGCTTCTGGACTTCTACGCCGACTGGTGCGTGGCTTGCAAGGAAATGGAGGCCGATGTTTTCCCGCAACAGCAAGTCGCCGCCGACATGGGACGCTTCATGCTGCTGCGCGCCGACGTCACCGCCAACAATGCAGAACACCAGGCGCTGCTCAAGCGTTTCGGACTATTCGGCCCGCCGGGCATCATTCTGTTCGACAGCCAGTCCAGAGAGGCCAATCGCGTGGTGGGCTACATGCCCGCCGACGCATTTGCCCGCGAACTGGCGAAGGTGGCAAACTAGCGCCGTATCCGGCCGGCGCTTGCCGCGCCGGCCGCCGTTCCGCCCACCTTCAACGGAAGCATCCATGCCCGTCGTCAACGGATTTCCCAATCTCAGCATTCTCAGCGTCTTCCGCGTCGCCATTCTGGCGCTGCTGGTGGTCTCCTGCCTGAAAGTGCTGCAACCCTTCCTCGGCGCGCTGACCTGGGCCGCCATCATCGCCATCTCGGCGTGGCCGTTGTACGGGCGGCTGCGCGAGCGGCTGCGCGGACGCCACAAGCTGGCGGCCCTGCTCATCGTGCTGGCACTGGGCGCCGCGCTGGCCATTCCCATCGGACTGATGGCGCTGACCCTGGCCGACACCTTGCCGCACCTGAACAGCCTGGGGCATGATCTCGCCGGCCTGAGCCTGCCTAGCGCGCCAGCCTGGTTGGCCAATCTGCCGCTGGTCGGCGACAGCCTGCAAAAACTGTGGCAAAGCACCCAGGCGGATCTGCCCGGTCTCTTCGAGAAAATCCGTCCGGCGGTGAACCAGACAGCGCTGTGGCTGCTGTCCGGCGGCGCCAATCTGAGCATCAGCCTGCTGGAGATCGTGCTCGCCATCGTGGTGGCCGGCTTGCTGCTGATCAATGGCGACAAGCTATGGGACCTGGTGGAGCGCATCGTGGTCAAACTGGGCGGCGAGACCGCGGGCGAGTTGCCGGAGGTGATCGCCCGCACCATACGCAGCGTCACCACCGGCGTGGTCGGCACCGCGCTGGCGCAGACCATTCTGTGCGTGATCGGCTTGTTGATCGCCGGCGTGCCCGGCGCGCTGGTGCTGGGCTTTTTGTGCTTCATCGTCGCGGTGGCGCAGATGCCGACGCTGGTAGTCTGGCTGCCGGCCGCAGGCTGGGTGTTCTATACCGGCCACACCGGGCTGGGCGTGTTCCTGCTGGTCTGGGGCTTCCTGCTGATCAACACCATAGACAACATCCTGAAGCCGCTATTGATCAGCCAGGGCGCTCAAATGCCCTTGTCAGTGATCTTTCTCGGCGTGATCGGCGGCTTGATCGCCTGGGGCGTGATCGGCCTGTTCATCGGGCCCACGCTGCTTGCTGTCAGCCTGACCATGCTCCGCCACTGGCTGCAGCGCGAAGACAATGAAGAATTGGCTTGCGAGGGCGAGCAAAACTGAGCCCCGACGGGAACGACAAGGGGGCGCTCGTCTTGCACCCCTTGTCGTCGACCTCCCTGCCCTATGGGCAGGGCGTGGTAGCCGGCGGCAGCTTGGATTCGGCGTTGGCGCGGATTTTCTGGTTCTGTTGCGTCTCGTTGCCGTAGTTGCCGCTGCAGGCCAACTCCCCGCGCACCTCCCGCTTGCCAGCCTCTTTGCCGTCGCACATTTCCTTGAAAGTCCAGCGCACTTTCGCCTGATTGCCCAATGCCGCCGCGCAGTTGTGGCAATACTGGATCTGCTTCACCGTGCCCCCGCTCAGGCATACGTAATCAGTTTGCGGCCCCAGCGTCCACTTCGCCGCCGACGCAGAACCGCAGGACAGGGCAAGCGCCGCTCCACAACAGATCAACAATCTCTTCATGATGCCGCTCCATGGGTTGCAGGAAACAGCTTCATGCTAGCCCTCCCTATCCGCCACATGCCCCATCCTTTTCGCCAGTTCGGCTAAAAAGCGGGACACAGCACGCGCCAATCCACGCCGTCCTCCACCGCCAGATGACAAGCCAGCCGCCAAGGCTCGGATTCGTGCCACTCCGGCCGGGCGGCCAGCTCGGCGCTGATCGCCCCCGCGCGCAGCAAGACATTGCGCTCCTTGCCGCCCAGCCGCTGCGGCGAAGCCATGCCGGCGATCCTGACCTTGCAGGTGCCGCAAGTGCCCTGGCCGCAGCGCCAATGCAGCGGCACGTCGGCAAGGCGGGCGATATCCAATAAATTATCTCCCGCCATGGCTTCCGATTCGCTCAGCAAGGTTCCGTCCTCGCTGACGAAACGTATCCGGCTCACGTCAGCTCCAGGTAAGCCAGTTCGTCGCCCGGCGCCACCAGCTGCCCCGGTTGCAGCCAGACCAGGCCATCCGCCCAGGCGCAGGACATCAGCACGCCGGAGCCCTGCTGTGGATACAGCTGCAACTCCCCGCCGACTTTGCGCACCCGCAGAAACTCGCTGCGGCGCATGTCCGGCTTGTCCCAGGCGAAGGCCGCCGGCAGCCGCTGCGCCTCCGGCGGCGGCACCTCCAGGCCCATGCGTTTCAACAGGAAGGGCTTGATCAGCGTCTGCAGCGTCACGTAGCCGGACACCGGGTTGCCCGGCAAGCCGATGAAATCGGCCTCGCCCAGTTTGCCGTAGGCCAGCGGCTTGCCCGGCTTGATCGCCACTTTCCACAGCGTCAGCTCGCCCTCGGCTTCCACCGCGGCCTTGACGTGGTCCTCCTCGCCGACCGACACGCCGCCGCAGGTGATCACCACGTCGGCCACCGCCGCCGCGTCGCGCAGCAACTGCCGGGTAGGCGCCAGCGCGTCGCCGACATGGCCCAGATCCACCACTTCGCAGCCCAATTGCTGCAAGGCCAGCAGCAGCCAATAGCGGTTGGAGTTGTAGATCTGCCCCTCGCCCAGCGGCAGGCCCGGCTCCACCAGCTCGTCGCCGGTGAAGAAGGCCGCCACCCGCAGCTTGGGCAGCACAGGCAGCCTGGCCAGGCCGATCGACGCGGCCAGGCCCAGGTCGGCGGCGGTCAAGACTTTTCCCGCCTCCAGGATGCATTGTCCCTTGGCGATGTCTTCTCCGCGGCGGCGGATATTCTGACCGACTCTCGGCGGCGCGCTGAACGCCACGCGGCCTTCGCCATCCACTTCCGCCTGCTCCTGCATGATCACCGCGTCCGCTCCCGGCGGAATCGGCGCCCCGGTGAAAATGCGCGCCGCGGTGCCCGCCTCTAACGGCGTCGGCACGCTGCCGGCAGGCACGCGCTGCGACACCGCCATCGCCGGTGCCAGATCGGCGCAGCGCAGCGCGTAGCCGTCCATGGCGCTGTTGTCGTGCGGCGGCACGTCCACGCCGGCGACCACCGGCGCGGCCAGCACGCGGCCCAGCGCTTGCATCAGCGGCAGTTCTTGATGGGTGTTCAGCGGCTTGGCGCGCTCCAGCAGCCAGTCCCGCGCCTGTTGATAGCTCAGCATGCGATTTCAGTCCTGTTTTGCGATGGGCCGAACCCATCCGTCACAAGCCCCCATCATAGCACGCGCGCCCATGCAAAAAGCCCGCCGGCGTTGAGCGGGCGGGCTTGGCATGAAACGGAAAGCGTATCAGCGCGACTTGACGAAAGGCACGCCGATCGCCTTCGGCGCCAGGGCGCGGCCGACGAAGCCGGCCAGCAGCAGCACGGTCAGCACATAGGGGATGACCGCGATCGCCTGCGACGGGATCTGGCCCACCACAGGCAAGGCCACGCCTTCCAGGCGGATCTGGATCGCGTCGGCGAAGGCGAACAGCAGGCAGCCGATCACCGCCGGCACCGGACGCCATTTGCCGAAAATCAGCGCGGCCAGCGCCAGGAAACCCTTGCCCGCGGTCATTTCCTTGATGAAGCTGCCGGTCTGGTAGACGGACAGATAGGTGCCGGCCATGCCGCAGAGCATGCCGCCCCAGAACAGCGCCGTGTAGCGCACGCGGGCCACGGAGATGCCGGCGGTGTCGGCCGCGTGCGGGTTCTCGCCCACCGCGCGCAGGCGCAGGCCGAAACGCGTCCGGTACAACACCCAGGCCACCAGCGGAATCACGATGAAGGCCGTGATGTAGACCAGAATGCTGTGGCCGGAAATCAGCTTGCTGTACACCAGGCCGACTACCGGCACGTCGCGCAACGCATCGGCGAACGGCAGCGCGATCTCGTGGAAGCGGCCCTCGTCCGGCAGTTGCGGCGTGTTGCCGCCCTGCTGGAACCATGCCAGCGCCAGCACCGGCGTGATGCCGGAGGCGATGGTGTTGATCGCCATGCCGGAAATCAGCTGGTTGCCGTTGTAAGTCACGGAGACGAAGGCGTGCACCATGGCCAGCGACACCGCGGCCATCATGCCGGCCAACAGGCCGATCCATGGATTGTGGGTGACATAGGCGGCGGCGGCGGAGGCGAAGGCCGCCGCCAGCATCTTGCCTTCCAGGCTGATGTCCACCACGCCGGAGCGCTCGGAGAACATGCCGGCCAGCGCGGCCAGCACCAGCGGCGTGGCCACGCGCACGGTGGAATCGAGGAGGCTGAAAAACATTTCCATATTACTTGTCCTTGCGCTTGAACAGGCCGGCGATGAACGGCTCGAACAGGTTTTCCAGCGCGCCGCAGAACAGGATGATCAGGCCCTGGATGAACAGGATCATCTCGCGGGTGATCATCGGCTTTTCGAACGACAGGTCAGAGCCGCCCTGAGTCAGCGCGCCGAACAGCAGCGCGGACAGGACGATGCCCACCGGGTGGTTGCGGCCCATCAGCGCCACGGCGATGCCGACGAAGCCGACGCCGTTGGTGAACAGCACGTTCATGCGGTGCGAGGAGCCCAACAGGTCGTTGACCGAGGCCAGCCCCGCCAGCGCGCCGGACACGCACATGGCGACGATGATCACGCGGCTGACGCTCATGCCTGCATAGCCGGCGGCGTGTTCGTTGGTGCCGACAGTGCGCAGCGTGAAGCCCCAGCGGCTGTGCCAGACGATCAGGTAGAACAGGCCTGCGGCCAGCAGCGCGAACACGAAGGACAGGTTCAGCGGCGAACTGGGCAGCGAAGTGAATACCTCGTGGACTTGCGGAATCCAGCCGTTTTCGGCGAACAGGCGGGTGGTCGGGTTCTGCGAGCCGGCTTCGATCAGTTGGTGGCTGATCAGGTACAACATCAACGAGTAGGCGATGAAGTTGAACATGATCGTGGTCACCACGATATGGCTGCCGCGCTTGGCCTGCAGATAGGCCGGGATGTAAGCCCAGGCCGCGCCGAAGCCCATCGCCGCCAGCATGGCCAACGGAATCAGCACATAGGGCGGCAGGGTGTGGTCGAAGCCCAGCATCACCAGCGTGACGCCCAGGCCGGCCAGATAGGCCTGGCCTTCGCCGCCGATGTTGAACAGCCCGGCATGGAAGGCGGTGGCCACCGCCAGGCCGGCGAAGATGTAGCTGGTGGTGTAGAACAGCGTGTAGCCTATGCCCTCGCCGTAGCCGAAGGCGCCGCTGATCAGCAGCTTAAGGCACTCCCATGGGTCCTCGCCTATCATCCAGGTGACCAGGCCGGTCACCAGAAGCGCGGCCAGCAGATTCAGCGCCGGCAGGATGGTCAGCTGCGCCCAGCGCGGCAGCGTGGATGGTTGTCCGAATTTCAATGCTTGTGCCCCCCCATGAGCAAGCCGAGGGAAATGGTGTCGGCGTTCTTCGCCGCCACTTCGCCGGTGATCTGGCCGCCGGCCATCACCAGGATGCGGTCCGCCAGCGCCAGAATTTCCTCAAGTTCCACCGAGACCAGCAAGATGGCCCTGCCTTCGTCCCGCAGCTCGATCAGCCGCTTGTGGATGAATTCGATCGCGCCGATGTCGACGCCGCGCGTCGGCTGGCCGATCAACAGCAGGTCCGGATTGGCATGGATTTCGCGCGCCAACACCACTTTCTGCTGGTTGCCGCCGGACAAGAGGCCCACCCGCAGCAACGGGTTGCCCGGGCGGATGTCGAACTGGGCGATGAAGTCGCGGGTACGCTCCACCAGCTTCTTGCGGGAGTACAGCGGACCGCGGCTCAGCGACTTGTCGTCGTGGTAGCCGAGGATGGCGTTCTCGAAGGTGGAGAACGCCTTGACCAGGCCCTCGCGCGAACGGTCTTCCGGGATATGGCCGATGCCGCGCTGGCGATAAACGGCGGCGCGCGGCTTGGCCCGGCATTTCAGCTTGAGCAGGTCCTCGCCCTTGTAGACGACGGCGCCGGCGCTCGGATCGCGCATGCCGGCCAGCACTTCCAGCAATTCGGATTGGCCGTTGCCGGACACGCCAGCGATGCCGACGATCTCCCCAGCCTTGACCTGGAGGTTCAAGTTGTCCAGCAGCTTGACCTGGCGCTCGTCGATCAGGGTCAGGCCCTTGACGTCCAGCACGGCGGCGCCGGCCTGGCACTCGGCCTTGTCCACCTTCAACGACACTTTGCGGCCCACCATCAGGTCAGCCAGCTTTTCCTTGTCCACGTCGCAAGTGCGCACGTTGTCCACCACGGTGCCGGCGCGCATCACGCTGACGTTGTCGGTGATATCCATCACCTCGCGCAGTTTGTGGGTGATCAGAATCACTGTCTTGCCCTGCGCCTTCAGCGAACGCAGGATGTGGAACAGGTGGTCGGCCTCTTGCGGGGTCAGCACCGCGGTGGGTTCGTCCAGGATCAGCACGTCGGCGCCGCGATACAGCGCCTTCAGGATTTCCACCCGCTGCTGCAAGCCTACGCCCAGGTCGCCGACCCGCGCGTCCGGGTCCACTTCCAGCGAGTAGTTCTTGTTCAGTTCCTTCAAATGCTCGCGGGCCTGGTCCATGCCGCCCTTGAGCAGCCGACCGCCTTCGGCGCCCAGCACGATGTTTTCCAGCACAGTGAAGGTTTCCACCAGCATGAAGTGCTGGTGGACCATGCCGATTCCCAGTCGGATGGCTTCCTGGCTGTTGCGGATGCGGACATCCTCGCCGTTCACGCGGATGGTGCCGCTGTCGGCCTGGTAATAGCCGTACAGAATGCTCATCAGCGTGGACTTGCCGGCGCCGTTCTCGCCGATGATGCCGTGGATGCTTCCCTTCGGCACGCTCATCGTCACGTCGCGGTTGGCCTTGACGGCGCCAAAGCTCTTATTGATGCCTGTCAGTTCAATGGCAAACTCGGTCATGCTTGATATGTTCCCGATTCTTCGATTCTTGCTTCCCCGCCGGCATGAACAAACAGCCGCGATGATGAATCACCGCGGCTGTCGTCCCCTTCGGGGAATTCACCGCCTGGCTTATTGCGCCGGGCAGCTGTTGTTGGCGCGATAGTCGACCACCTTGATCTTGCCGCTGATGATCTCGGCCTTGGCTTCGTTGATCTTCTTCTCCATGTCAGGAGTGATCAGCGAACGGTTGTACTTGTCCAGCGCCCAATCCACAGCTTGTTCCTTCAGGCCCAGCACGCGCACGCCGGACTTCCAGGAGCCGTCCTTGGCGTCCTTGAAGGTGTTGTAGACGGCCACGTCCACTTTTTTAACCATGGAGGTCAGCACCGAACCCGGGAACAGGTGATTCTGGTTGCTGTCCACGCCGATGGAGAACTTGCCGGCGTTCTTGGCCGCTTGCAGCACGCCCAGGCCGGTGCCGCCGGCGGCGACGAAGATCACGTCCGCGCCGCGGTCGAACTGGCTCTTGGCCAGCTCGGTGCCGCGCGCCGGGTCATTGAAGGCCTGCGGGGTGGTGCCGGTCATGTTCTGCAGCACGGCCACGTTCTTGTTGGCGTGCTTGGCGCCCTGGGCGTAGCCGCAGCCGAAGGCGCGGATCATCGGGATGTCCATGCCGCCGATATAACCCACCTTGCCGGTCTTGGATTTCAGCGCGGCGGCCATGCCCACCAGGAAGGAGCCCTCCTGTTCCTTGAACACGATGCTCTGCACGTTCGGGCCCTTGGCCACGGCGTCGATCAGCGTGAACTTGACCTTCGGATATTCCTTGGCCACGGTTTCCACGGCCTGGGAGAAGTTGAAGCCGACGGCGACCACGATGTCGGTATCGCGGCTGGCCATCTTGCGCAGCAGCTGTTCTTTCTGCGCGTCGGAAGAAATCTGGCCTTCGCGGTAGTTGAGCTTGAAGTCTTTCTTGAAACGTTCGGCGCCGTTGTAGGCGGCTTCGCTGAAGCTCTTGTCGAACTTGCCGGCCGAGTCGTAGATCACGGCGGGAGTGAAGTCTTTGGCGCACGCGGCGGCGGACAGAACCGCTGCGGCGACAGCGAAGCTGATACGTTTCAGTTGGATGGTCATCTCTATAACTCTTGACTGTGAGTTGGTCTACGCGCCTTGGCCCCAGGCAGACGCGGCGAGTGCAACAGTGCTTGGACGTGAATGGAGGCAACCAAACTTGCAACCGGCATGTAACCGGAGAACTACAACCCTGGCTGTGGCAAAGCCGCCCGTGCCCCTCTTGCGCAATGCGCGAAAGCCGGCTACGGACACCACCATGTCGTTCTTCTGAGCGCGGCGAATTGTAATGAGCGTTCACGGGGCTGTAAACCATTTCTTCTCTACTTTGAAATACCGTGTCACAAACATTTCTTTACTTAAAAATATTGATTTGCCCGGAAGCCACGCCAGCGCTGGATTACGCATTCGACATCGCGCGCCCGCCATGACGATCTTCAATAGGATTGACCCAACACAAAACATAAAGGCTATATCCAAAGCAGCGTGCAAGCCCTACAATTCCGCCCTGCTCAAAACCTTTGTCTCCATGCTGCAAATACTGTATCGGGACGATCTGCTGATCGCCATCCACAAGCCGTCCAATCTGCTGGTGCACCGCACCGAGCTGGACCGCCACGAAACCCGCTTCGCCATCCAGATGCTGCGCGACCAGATCGGCCGACGGGTCTACCCTGTCCATCGGCTGGACAAAGGCACATCGGGCGCGCTGCTGTTCGCGCTGGAAAAGGATGTCGGCCGCGAATTGTCCTGGCAATTCGAGCGCCAGCAGGTGGAGAAGCGCTACCTGGCCGTCGTCCGCGGCCATGCCGACGACGCCGGGCATATCGACCACCCGCTCAGCCGCCGCCCGGACGACCTGGAATGGATAGGCGAGAAGGTGGAAACCGCGCCGCAACCGGCCGTCACCGATTACCGGACCCTGGCGCGCGTCGAGCTGCCCATCATGGTGGAACGATACCCCTCCAGCCGCTACAGCTTGCTGGAGCTCGCGCCGCTGACCGGCCGCCGCCACCAGTTGCGCCGCCACCTGAAGCACATCGCCCATCCCATCATTGGCGACTCCACCTACGGCAAAGGCCGCCATAACCGGATGTTCGCCGACGAGCTGGACTGCCGCCGCATGCTGCTGGCCTGCGTGGAAATGCGGCTGACCCACCCGGCCAACGGTGAGCCGCTGCGGCTTGCCTGCCCGCTGGAGCGGAACTTCACCGCGTTGCTGGCGCGCTTGGACTGGGCCGACGCCGCGCGCGCCGCCGGCATCGAATTAACCATCTGAAAGACAAGAACAATGCTCAGCTATCGCCACGCTTTCCACGCCGGCAACCACGCCGATGTGCTCAAGCATCTGATCGAGATCGAGCTGCTGAATTACCTGGGCCAGAAAGACAAGCCCTACTGGTATATCGACACTCACGCCGGCGCCGGCGCCTATTCGCTGACCGAAGGCTACGCCACCAAGAACGCCGAGTTTGAAACCGGCATCGCCCGCCTGTGGCAGCGCGACGATCTGCCCGAAGCCGTACGCAACTACGTGGACGTGGTCAAGCGCATGAACCCGGACGGCGAGCTGAAGTTCTACCCCGGTTCGCCGTGGTGCGCCGCCGACGTGATGCCGGAAAGCGACAAGCTGCGCCTGTTCGAATTGCATCCCAGCGACGCCCAGATCCTGCAGGAGAACTTTTCCGGCAGCGGCCGCCGGGTGCAGATCCAGCAGGCCAACGGCTTCGACGGCATCAAGGCCGTGCTGCCGCCGCCGCCGCGCCGCGCGCTGGTGCTGATTGATCCGCCTTACGAAGACAAGCGCGACTACCACAACGTGGTCACCGGCTTGAAAGAAGGCCTGAAACGCTTCGCCACCGGCGTTTACGCGGTGTGGTACCCCTGCCTGCAGCGCGCGGAAATGAAAGAGATGATTCCCGAGTTGAAGAAGCTGCCGGCCAAGAGCTGGCTGCGGGCGGAACTGCACGTGCAAGGCCCGTCGGCGGACGGTTTCGGCATGCACGGCAGCGGCATGTTCATCCTCAACGCGCCGTGGACCCTGCCGCAAACCCTGAACGAAACGCTGCCCTACCTGGTCCGGCATTTGGGCTTGGACGCCAAGGCCAGTTTCATTCTGGAAACCGGCGGCGATCTGTAAAGCTTTCCGCCGTGCCACGCCAAGCGCCCTCCCCGGGCGCTTTTTTTACGTTCATCGCCGGCGCATGCCTGCCTGCATCGCGCAACGCGCATAGCTCCATATAAAGTATCTTTATTTGAAATAAAACTACATGACGAACGACTTTTCAAATGCATAATGCCGATTGCATTTAACCGAAAGCCGATGCCATGCTATGCCGCGAAAGCGAGGAAATCACTCGTTCGCAGACCCGGCGGCGGCATGGGAAACCGCATAAGCTCTCAAGCCATCAGTCCGATGCCCCGACAACGCTACGCCCACCCAAAGGAGCCGTCATGAGCAGATTGCCGTTCAACCAGGGCCAGCCGGCCTTCGTCCCGCTCAGCACCTACCAACGCTATCCGGAAGCGGAAATGGTGGAACGCTCCCGAGCCTTCTACGCCGACATCCGCCGCCGCAGGACCGTGCGCGAATTCACCAGCCAGCCCGTTCCCCGCGAAGTGATAGAAAACGCGCTGCGCGCCGCCGGCACCGCGCCCTCCGGCGCCAACCACCAGCCCTGGCATTTCGCCGTCGTCAGCGACCCCGAGCTGAAACGGAAGATACGGCAAGGCGCGGAAGCCGAGGAGCGCGAATTCTATACACACCGCGCGCCGCAAGAGTGGAAGGACGCGCTGGCGCCGCTGGGCACCGATGCAGACAAGCCCTTCCTGGAAACCGCGCCGTATCTGATCGCCATCTTCGGCCAGAAAAAAACGGTGCTGGACGACGGCAGCGAGCTCAAGAACTACTATGTGCCCGAGTCGGTATCGATCGCCGCCGGTTTCCTGATCGCCGCGCTGCACCACGCCGGCCTCGCCACCCTCACCCACACGCCCAGCCCGATGAACTTCCTCAACCAGCTGCTGGCGCGCCCCGCCCACGAGAAACCCTATATCCTGCTAGTGGCCGGCTATCCGGCGAGCGATTGCATGGTGCCCAATATCGGCAAGAAACCGCTGGAGGAGATCGCCAGCTTCTACTGAGCCCGCCGGCCGTGGTATGCTGCGCGCCCCGGCAACGTCCTCCGCGCCCAGCACCATGGCCAAACTGTTTTTCCGATACGCCGCGATGAACAGCGGCAAGAGCACCCAGCTGCTGCAGATCGCCAACAACTACGAATCGATGGACAAGAAGGTGGCGTTGTACACCAGCGCCATCGACGACCGCTACGGCGTGGGCATGATCACCTCCCGCCTCAACATCCAGCGCGAATCCAACACCTTCGACGCCGGTTTCGATTTCCTGGCGCATGAGTACGGCGACACCGCCTGCGTCCTGATCGACGAAGCCCAGTTCATGACGCCGGAGCAGGCGCAGCAGCTGCACCGCCTCGCCCACTCCCGCAACATTCCGGTGATCTGCTTCGGCCTGCGCACCGACTTTCAGGGCCATCCCTTCCCTGGCTCGGCCTGGCTGCTGTCGCTGGCCGACGATGTGGAAGAAATCAAGACCATCTGCCTCTGCGGCCGCAAAGCGACGATGCATATCCGCATCGACGGCGCCGGCAAACGGGTGAAGGAAGGCCCGCAAGTGGAAATCGGCGGCGAGGCGCGTTACCGCGCCGTATGCGGCCGCTGTTTCCACCAAGACTGAGCCCCCGTCTCCTCGCCGGCCCTTCGCCGCGGCCCGGCGTCACTCTGTCACGACGTAAGCGCGCAGCCTGTGGCCGTCCGGGTCCTGCGCCACGAAAGTGCGGCCGAAATCCATATCGGCCATCTCCTGCAGAATGGGCAGCCCCAAGGCCTGCCAGCGGGCATAGCACGCCTCCAGCGCGTCGAAATTCTCAAGCAGCACCGCCAGCTCTCCGCCGCCGCCGGTCATTTCGACGGCGGGCTCCGCCGTATGGCGCGACCATAGCCCCAACCGCATGCCGGACGCGAATTTCAGCATGGCGAAGGTGGGAGACAGCTCCAGAGGCTGCAAGTCGAATAATCGGGCGTAAAAATCCGCGCTGCGGGAAGGCTGGTCCACGTACAAAATCACCATATCGGGGTATCGCATGACTGTTCTCCTTGAGTGAGCGCCGAGCTCGTCTCGGCATGCAGTCATGCTACGCTTTTTAACTGTCAATTTCTGTCAGTAGCATCCAACTCTAAAACATGAGAGTATTCGCATGGCAATTCATTTGCCATTCCAACTCCGCGCAACTCTTCCCCGCCCATTGCTTTCCACCCGCCGCGGCAAGCTGGCGTCTCTGGTTTCCAACGGGATGCGCCCATCCCCCGCCATGCTGAGACAAGCCGCGAAGAGCAAATACGGGACGGGGACCCAAGAGTGACTTTTGCCGGTGTCGACTGGCCCGCCGAAAGAAAAGCAAAGACCCTTGCAATCCAGTGGCGACAGCCATCAAGAGACGAAAAACATGCTCAAGGAAAACGGCTTGGCTCCCGCAGTGGCCATGCCTGCCCAATCTTCCGATTGCGGCCAAACCGCCAAAATCCGCCTCGCCAATGAAAATGATCTTGCGTCGATCGCGCGCTTCGATGAGATGGGCGGCTGCCGACAGCAGGAAATTGCCGATGCCTGCTGCATGGTGGCGGAGCGCAAGGGAGAGCCCGTCGCCTATGTCAGCTTTCAGCCCGTCGGCCTGCTGGGCCAGCCGCTGCTGACATACCTCTATGTCGCGCCCGCCGCGCGCCGACGAGGCCTGGGCAGAAAATTGATAGAAGCGATTCAACAGACCGCCCGCGGCCGCATGCTGCTTTCCTCTACCGAGGACTGGTGCGTCGCCAGCCAGAAAATCTTCACCAGCCTTGGTTGGCGCAAGATAGGCGAGTTGACCGGCGTGAACAAAGATGGCTCCACCGAATATTTCTACGCGATAGATTTACATCAGAAAGGCTGAACCATGCCCGACGTCAATGTTCAAATCACGGCTGGCGCCACCCGCGAACAAAAAGCCGCGCAGGTGAAGGACATCACCGATTCACTGGTTCGCCATCTGGGCAAGAAACCCGAGCATACCCATATCGTGATTCAGGAAATCCGCGCAGAGGACTGGGGCTACGCCGGCCAGCTGACCGATGACTGGAAGCGCCGGCAAGGCTCCGGCTGGGGCAGCGGCATCGCCACGGCCGCCTGCGCCTGCTTGCTGCAATGGGGACACTGCCACATCGGTCTGGCCCGCATCCAGGCCACCGTATTGCCGGAAAACGCGCGCTCCATCCGCGTGCTGGAACGCGTCGGCTTTCAGCGCGAAGGTTTGCTGCGCAGCTAGCGCAAAGTGCGCGGCCCCTCGCGCGATTTTTGGATGTACAGCCATATCTGATAGGAAGAAACGATGATCCAACTCGCCCGGCAAGATCAGGACATAGAGCATTGCTTCGCCGTGATGCGGCAACTGCGGCCGCATCTGCAGGCTAACGCTTTCGTCGCAACCGTGCGCGCCCAAATGGCCGAAGGCTATCAACTGGCTTATCTGCGGGATGGAGATGCCATCGCCTGCGTGGCCGGCTTCCGCCTTCAACGCACGCTGATCGCCGGCAAGAGCTTGTATATCGACGACCTCGCCACCGATGAAACCATACGTTCACGCGGCCACGGCGCGGCGATGATGGCCTGGCTGCGCCAGCTGGCCATGGCCGAAGGCTGCGGCGAAATCCACCTGGACTCCGGCGTGCAGCGCCACCGCGCCCACCGTTTCTACCTGAACCGGAATATGGACATCGTCGCCCATCACTTCTCTGAATTGCTCAAGCATGACTGAAACGGTGACCATCATCGCGCATCAAGCCCGCTGGGCGGACGAGTTCGAAGCCGTCGCTGCGAGGCTGGACGCCGCGCTGGGAAGCCAGGCCCTGCGCATCGATCACATCGGCTCCACCTCGGTGCCCGGTTTGGCGGCAAAGGATGTGATCGACATTCAGATCACGGTGGCGGAACTGGATGAGAGCGTGTCCCAAAGCCTGAGCGATGCCGGTTTCGCCCTTAAGCCATTCAACCGCGACCACTTGCCGCCCGGATTCGACGATGTCGGCGAGCAATGGCGCAAGTTCTTCTTCCGCGAACAGGAGGGCGAACGCCGCGTCCACATCCATGTGCGGCGGGTGGGCGCGGCCAATCAGCGCTACGCCCTGCTGTTCCGCGACTATCTGCGCGCCCATCCGGCAAGCGCTGCGGCTTACGGCGAGCTGAAACGGCGCTTGGCGGCAGGCCTGGCCGATCCGGACAGCTACCCGGACGTGAAAGACCCCGCGGTGGACCTGATCTATCTCGCGGCCGAGCAATGGGCGGAACTGACCAGCTGGCAACCGCGCGCCGTTTGAATATGTCGGCGCAGCCGCCTGTTCGGGGCATCAAAGCGCCGGAAGGACTACTGACAGAAACTGACAGCGCGGGGGCTTACCTTGCATGACCCGGAACCAGATCCGGGCGTTCAATCCATCGCATGCAAGGAAATCCAATGAAGCGCGCCGTCACCCTCCTCACCGAGAATTTTTCCGACTGGGAAACCGCCCTGGTCAACTCTTCGCTCCGCGTCTACTACGGCTGCGACGTGCGCTTCGCCACGCCCGGCGGCCAACCGGTCACGTCCTCAAGCGGGCTGATGGTGACGCCGCACCTGGCTTTGGAAGATATTGAACTGAATGGGCTGGATGCGCTGATAGTGAGCGGCGGAACCATATGGCGAACCGAGCAAGCGCCAAACGTCGCGCCCATTGTCGCCGCCGCGCGTGCGCATGGCGCGGTGGTGGCCGGCATCTGCGACGGCACACGGGCGCTTGCGCAAGCCGGCGTGTTGAATGAGGTTCGCCACACGTCCAATTCGGCGGACAGCCTGGACCTGCCAGGCTACGCGGGCACCGCCCGCTATCAGGATACGCCTTGGGCGATCAGCGATGGCGGCGTGATCACAGCCCCCGGCACCGCCCCAGTCAGCTTCATGGCGCGGATACTCGCGGCGCTTGACCTGGGCGGCGCGGATCTCGACGCCTATCTAGCGCAGCACGCCGCCGAGCACCGCGAACAGGCCTAAGCCGGACCGGCGATGCCCAGTCGCTGCCGCCATTCCTTCAGCAAAACCTGGCGGCGGCGCGGGTAGCGCTCATCCGCGCTTTCGCATCTCAGTATTCGGTCGCAACGGAAGTGGCGGAAATCCTGCCGCAGTTCGCACCAGGCGGCCAGCACCTGCACCTTCTCGAAAAAACCCAGCGCGAAAGGCCAGACTACACGCCGGCTGTCCCCGCCGTTGACGTCCCGATACGACAAAACCAGCTTGCGCTGCAAACGAATGGCGTCGCGCAGCGCGGCCATGTCCACCGCGATGCCCGGCCCGTCCGCCGGCCCCACCAGCAGCGTTTCGTCCTCCAGCCTCCGGCGCAAATCGTCCGGCAATACCGCCGCCACCTTGGCCAGGGCGTTGCCTGCGGCGCGCGCCAGCCTGGAGTCGGCGCGTTTCTCCACCCAACGCATGCCCAACACCAGCGCTTCTATTTCCTCATCGGCGAACATCAGCGGCGGCAGCAGGAAGCCGGGCCGCAACTGGTAGCCCATGCCCGGCTCGCCGGCAATGTCCGCGCCCTGCAGCTGCAGGCTGGCGATGTCGCGGTAGACAGTCCGCACGCTGACGCCCAGCTCGTCCGCCAGCGTCTGCGCCGTCACCGGCAGCCGGTAGCGGCGCAACAGCTGCAACAGGTCCAGCAGTCGTTCCGAACGCGCCATGGCTCAGGCTATCGCCGGGTAATCGCCCAGGCCGTCCGGCCACGGCGTCAGCACTTCGAAGCCATGATCAGTCACCGCCACCATATGCTCCCACTGCGCCGACCAGGACCCGTCCTGCGTCACCACCGTCCAGCCGTCGCCCAGCTGGCGGGTGCCGGCTCTGCCGGCGTTGATCATCGGCTCGATGGTGAACACCATGCCGGGCTTCAGCTTCATGCCTATGCCAGGGCGGCCGTAATGCAAGACTTCCGGCTCCTCATGGTAGACCTTGCCTATGCCGTGGCCGCAGTATTCGCGCACCACGCTGAAGCCCGCCCCTTCGGCGATGGTCTGAATGGCGTGGCCGACATCGCCCAGCGACGCGCCGGGCCGCACCGCGCGGATGCCGGCGATGGTGGCGTCGTAGCAAATGTCCACCAGCCGCCTCGCTTCCGGAGCCGGCTCGCCAACGAAAAACATCCGGCTGCTGTCCCCATGCCAGCCGTTCTTGATCACCGCCACGTCGATATTGACGATGTCGCCGTCTCTCAGGATGTGCTTGGGCGACGGAATGCCATGGCACACCACCTGATTGACCGAGGCGCAGATGGTCTTGGGATAGCCGTAGTAGCCCACATTGGCCGGTTTGGCCTTCTGCACCTTGACGATGTATTCGTGGCAGCGCGCGTCCAGCTCTTCGGTGCTGACGCCGGGCTTCACATGCTCGCCTATCATCGCCAGCAATTCCGCCACCAGCTTGCCCGCTTCGCGCGCCTTGGCCACCTCGGCCGGGGATTTGATCACCGCTTTGCTCATCGCGCCGCCTCCGCCGCCTGTCGCTGCAGATCCAAGCTCGCGCCTTCCTGGCTCGCGCGCAACAGCAATTGGCAAATCTCGCTGTAACGCAGGTCCGGATGCAACTCGGCCAGCATGCCTATGCGCAGCCAATGTTCCGCCTGGGCGTTGATGGAACGGCTCAGCGCCTCGCTGGCGGTGCGCAGATTGTCGTGCATCTGCTCGGAAATCTTGACGATGCCCACGGCTCGCCTCCAATAAGCGTTTAATATATGGAACGTATACTATTATTCCAGATTCGGCATTGCAACCATGCAAGCATGTCGGCTAACATGCCGCATCCACTCAGGAGCCCTCCTCCCATGCGCCATTGATGCCGCCGTGCCGCGCACGGCCTTGACTGTCCCCTCGGACCCCAAGCCATGCCAACATGGAGCATCCGCATGCCCTTGCTGCAGATACCACAGCTGCGATACGCGCTGCCGGACGGCAGCCAGCCCTTTCCGGCCCTGAGCCACGTCTTCCCCTTTCATCGCACCGGCCTAGTCGGCCGCAACGGCTGCGGCAAATCGCTGCTGGGACAGCTGTTGGCGGGCGAGCTCGCCCCGCATGCCGGACGCGTGCAGCGCGAGGGCGGCATCCATCGCCTGCCGCAAGAGATCGATCCCGACGCCCACCCCACCGCCGCGCATCTGGCGGGAATGGCGGAAACGCTGGCGGCGCTCCGGCGCGTCCGCGACGGCTCTCTGGATGAGCGCGACTACCAATTGCTTCATGATCGCTGGGATTGCGAATCCTCGTTCCAACAATTGCTGTCCGACGCCGGCCTGAACGGAATGAGTCCGGATACTCCCAGCGCGGCGCTCAGCGGCGGCGAGCGCCAGCGCGTCGCCCTGCTCGCGGCGCTGCGCTCCGACGCCGACTGGTTGATCCTGGACGAGCCCAGCAATCATCTGGACCTGCCGTGGCGCGCGCGACTGCGCGACCGCCTTGGAGAGTGGCCTGGCGGTCTGGTCTTGATCAGCCATGATGCCGCCCTGCTGGGCAGGATGGACGATATTGCCGAGTTGTCGACACAAGGCCTGCGCAGCTACGGTTGCGGCTACGCCGCCTATCTGGACGAGCGCGGCAAGATGCGGGAACGGGCCCTATCGCTATTGCAGACGCAACGCCATGCCGGCAAGCAGCTGAAACGGCAACAGCAACAAGAACGCGAACGTCAGCAAAAGCGCGCCAGCCGAGGAGAGAAGCAAGCGGATCAGAGCAACCAGAGCAAACTGCTCATCGGCGCGCAAAAAGACCGCAATCAGCACAGCCAGGGAAAGATGCTGCTGCCAGCGGCAGGCCGGGGAAAGGCAGCGGGCCAGCCTGCTGGAAGCGCAGATGAGAGCTGGCGACAACGCGCCGCCTCTGCTCAGATCGCTGGCTTGCGAGTTGCCAGCGGCCAAGTCGGCGCTGGAACTGGAGGCGCTGCGGCTGCCCCGCGGCGCAGCCGCGCCTATCGATCTGCGGCTGGAGGGGCCCGAGCGGCTGGCCATCGTCGGCCCGAACGGCTGCGGCAAGTCGACGCTGCTGCGCGTGATCGCGGGGCAGTTGCCGCCGGCATCCGGCCGCCTGCGCCGACACGTCGCCATTGGCTGGCTGGACCAGCACGCGGGCCGCGCCCTGCCGCGGCTCACGCCGTGCCAGTGGCTGCAGACCCTCAACCCCACTCTAAGCGAGGCAGACGCGCGAACCCGCCTGGCCCAGCTAGGCCTGAGCGCGCGACAGTCCAGCCTCCCGAGCGCCGGACTCAGCGGCGGCGAAGCCATGCGCGTGGCGCTGGCCGCGCAGCTTTATGCCGCGCCTGCGCCGCAAATGCTATTGCTGGACGAGCCTGACAATCATCTGGACCTAGACAGCCGCGAAGCCCTATTGGCGATGCTGTCACAATACCGCGGCGCTTTGCTTGCGGTTTCCCACGACATGGATTTTCTGGCCAGGCTTCAGCCGCACCGCTGGCTGTGGCTGAAAACCGACAGCCCTCATCGCTTATCGGACAGGCTTCCCGCCGACATGCTCGCAAGCGGGGAACGGTAATTCTTGCAATTCAATTTGAAATTGTACAGAATCAAATCATGGATACCGATCAAACCAAGCAGCGCGGCGGCAAACGTTCCGGCGCCGGCCGCAAATCCGTCTTCGGCGGCGACAAGACCGTCGCGCTGCGGGTGCCGGAGCCGCTGAAGCCCATTTTGCAGCAATGGCTGGACGACTACCGCAGTTGGCGCACCGCCAACTGCGCGCAAGCCTTCGACTTCCGCACCCTGGGCGCGCAGTTGAGCGAGCTGTCGCTGCCGCTGTTCGCCGGCAGCGTGCCGGCAGGCTCGCCGGTGGCCGCGGACGACTTGAAAGAAGCCGACATAGACCTGAATACGCATTTGGTCAGCCGCCCGGGCGATACCTTCATGGTTCGGGTCAAAGGCGACTCGATGCAGGGCGCCGGCATACACGACGGCGACCTGTTGCTGGTGGAGCGGGGCCGCGAGCCGCGCAACGGCAAGGTAGTGGTGGCGGCGCTGAACGGAGAGCTGACCGTGAAACGGCTGGAGCGCGGCCCTGCCGGCATACGCCTGCTGCCGGATAACCCGGCCTATCAGCCGATTGCCGTTCCGGAAGACGCATCGTTTCATATCTGGGGCGTGGTGACCAATGTCATCCACAAAGTGGACTAGCGCGAAGGAGATTGCCATGGGAATGCTGAACGATTGCATCAAGATGAAGTTCAACGATTGGAAACGCCTGCCGCGCCCCTACCGCGCGATGATAGAAGGCCAGCCGCAAGTGCTGGTCAGCCGCACCGGTCGTGATTTCTACGTGCCAGTCCAGTTTGTCTGAGCCCTGGACCAATCTGGTTGCGCTTGCAGCCAATGCCAATCGGTCCGGCTGTGGAATACCGCCAACCGGCCCCCATCCCGCCAGCCGCAATCCGCGTTGAGCCTGAAGTCATGATGCGCCGGTCTCGCCCTTCCGCGCTGATGACGCCTCATGAAGACAGGGCCAAGGCACGTCGATCCGAACTTCGCCATAGCGCTTCGCGCAAGAAGGCTTAACTCAAGGAGCGTAGTGCTAGCGGCTTTCAGTGCTTGTTCAAGCCAAAGAAACTGCGGATGCGATCCACCAACTCGGCTCGCTTCGGCATGCCGCCATCTGCGTCCTGCATGGCGTCAGGCTCGCGGTTGCGGCGCTCTTCCAGCCGCTCCGCCAAGATGGTGGAAATCGTTTCCGCCAGTTCCTTGCGCGACACCAGAATCGCCTGAAAGGCATCCTTGTCGAGTCTCAGGCACTCGACATTGCTGCGGGCGATCACCGTATTGGTTCTAGACTCCCCTGTCATCAAACCCATTTCCCCGAAAAAACTGCCTGCCTTCAACACATCAACCAGCTTGCGGCCGCCATCCGCCAACGTCAGCCACACTTCCACCTCGCCCGACAGCATGATGTAAAGCCAATGCGCGACCGACCCCTGGTGCATGATGATGTCCCCGGTGACGAAAGGCGTGAATTTCAGCTGATCCGCCAACACCATCATTTCTTCGTCGTTCAGCACCGACAGCAGCTCCACCTTGCGCAGCGCCAGCACGCGCTCCTCCAGGTGGCGCTTCATCCTTGCCTCGATGTACTTCTCGTTCTCCTTGATGGTCAGCACGTTGTAATAGGGCGAAGCCATGCGCAAATTATGCCGCCGAAAAGCCGCGTCGATATGCGTGCGCACGATGGAATCGGTGTGATCGTCAGCCGCCAGGTCCGTCAGCCAGTAACGGACCGCGTAGCGGGTATAGCCATTCTCGAACCCCATCAAGATGCAGTTGGGCGCCGGCGCAGCCGCCACGCCCGGCAGCTGAGCCTCGCGCAGCGAGGTTTCCACCACCCCGATGATCTGGGTGGGCAAAGTATCCCAATTGATGTTGAACCAGACCCATCTGCGCCACTGCAGCGGACAACCATGCCGCTTGCCGAGAATGGCGAAGTGGTTTTTCATCAGCACGCTGTTGGGAATCACCACCGTTTCCCAATTGCGCGTCTCCAGCGTGGTGGCGCGCCAATTGATTTCCACCACCCGTCCCACCAGGTCGCCGCTTTTTATCCAATCGCCGATGTCGACGGAATTATCCACCTGCAGAGATAGCCCGGCCAAAATGTTCCCCAGCGTATCCTGCATGGAAAACGCCAACACTGCGGTGATGACGGCCGATGTGGTGACGATGTGACTGAGGTCCAGCCCCGCCAGCCGCAGCAATACCAGTCCCCAGCCGACAAACCCCAGCACCACCAGGATCTCTTCCAGTATTTTGGGCGGATGCACGCGCAGCACCGGCAACAGCAGCCTGAACAGCAGCATCGCCCACAGGCGGATCAATGCCAACCCCAGCACGATGACGGCCACCTGCCGCGTCCATTGCCCAAGCTCGGTCTGGTTGCTGATATTGACCACCAGCAACGCCGCCAGCGCGACAAGCAGTGTGCGGACTGTGCGTTTTCGCCCGTCAGGATGCGTGATGTACAGGAGAATGGAGAGCGCCGCGGTCATGGCGACAAAAACCGTCAAAGAGCCATACCAGACAGCGGGAATCAGCTTTTCCAGCCAACTTACCGCGGGAGGAGTGTCCATGCTTGTTCCGCCATGATTTTTTCTAATTATTAGTTCATGAACGCGGATAAAAAAAATCCCTCCCGTGAGGGAGGGGTGCAAGGTATCGGGGAAGTGTAAGATCTGCAGCCAGGCAGGCCGGCAGATGTTACAGCGCACTGCTTTACCAAAGCAGAACGCATAGTGATCTTAGCAAGTGTTTTTGCATTGCGATATGAGTATATTTACTTATCTTGCGTAGACGAGAGAATATTTTCAATATTTACAACATCTTGCTCGCGCCTGATTGTTTCAAACAAACGTTCGGCTTCCGGCCAGGTTCTCTTGAGCAAGCCCAGCCATTGCTTGAGCCGGGCCACCGGATAGCGCTCCTCGCCCGATTTGTTTCGGCATAGCAGGAAGAACTCCCTCACCCACGGGATCATAGCCTCCCAGGCAATCGGCTGCTCCGCCCCGCCGTTGGCAATCCGCAAAGCCAGGTCGGGACAGGCGACCAACCCGCGCCCTATCATCACCGAGTCGCAACCGCTTTCCTCGCGGATCGCCCGATAGTCTGCCAGGGTCCAGACTTCTCCATTCGCCGTCACCGGGATATCCACGCCCTCCCGGATGCGGGCGATCCAGTCCCAGTGAGCCGGCGGCTTGTAGCCCTCCACCTTGGTGCGGCCATGCACGGTCAACTCGTCCGCCCCGCCGCGCGCTATCGCCTGCGCGCATTCCAGCGCCTTGCTCTTGTCCTCGTAGCCCAGCCGCATCTTGGCGGTCACCGGAACCGCGGCCGGCACCGCGCGCCGCACCGCGGCCACGATCTGATGCAGCAACTCGGGCTCGTTGAGCAACACCGCGCCGCCGCGATGACGGTTGACGGTGGGAGCGGGGCAGCCGAAATTCAAGTCCACGCCCGGCGCGCCCAAGCTGGCAGCCTTGGCGCCGTTTTCTGCCAGACAGACGGCGTCCGAGCCCAGCAGTTGCACCCGCACCGGCACGCCTGTGGAAGTATTGCCCTGGTTGCCGAGTTCTGGCGCCAAGCGCATGAAAGTGCGCGTCGGCAGCAGCGCCGAGGTAACGCGCACGAACTCGGTCACGCACAGATCGATGCCGCCCACGCGGGTCAACACCTCGCGCATCACATCGTCAACCAGGCCCTCCATCGGGGCAAGCACCAGCTTCATTGTCTAACCTGCTGAAAAAGGGCGTTATTGTAACCCAGCGCCGCGCAACGCAGCATGGAGATTGCAAATGGGCATTCAACTCAGCATCGCCACCCCTGAATCGGTGACGGAATGGCTGGCGCTGTTCACCGCCTACCTTGACTTCTACGGCGTCAGCCAGTCCCAGGAATCCTGTCAGGCCTACTTGAGCGAAAGGCTGCGCCGCCGCCAGGCAGTTGCCTTTCTGGCCAGCGAAGGCGACGCGCCGCGAGGCTTCGCCCTGATGTACACCGGTTTTTCCTCATTATCGCTGCAGCCCTGCTGGGTGCTGCACGACCTTTACGTCGCGGCCGAAGCTCGCCGCCAAGGCGTCGGCCAATCGCTGATACGACGTTGCCAGCAGTACGCCAACGACCTGGGCGGTGGCGAGATCATGCTGCAAACCGCGCATGACAATCTGGGCGCGCAACAGCTGTACCAGAGTCTGGGCTTCACGCTGGATCGGGACTTCCGCGTCTATTACTGGAACAGCGCGCATTCTTGACGCTGCGGTCCGGCTGCGGCATGCTCGCCCCCCACTCGCATCGCCGCAGGAGGCTCGCCATGACTCAGCCCGGGATTTACCAGCACTTTCGCAATCGCCAGCTTTATCAAGTGCTCGGCACCGCTTCCCATTCGGAAACCCGCGAGCCGCTCGTGATGTACCGCGCGTTGTACGGGGAATACGGCCTGTGGGCCCGTCCAGCGGCGATGTTCGAAGAAATGGTGGAGCACGAAGGCCGCATGGTGCCCCGCTTCAGCCTGCTAAAAGCGCTGTAGCCTGCGCGATGCGCATCTACCGCACCGACGCTTTCCCCCTGCCTTTGCCGCCTGGCCATCGTTTCCCTGCGGAAAAATACCGCCTGCTCGCCGAGCGAGTGGCGACATTCGCGCCGGAATGGATGGAAACCGCCCCGGCCGCCACCCGCCACGAGCTGCTCCACGCTCACAGCCCCGCCTATGTCGACGCGGTGCTGAGTGGTTCCCTTGATAGCCGCGCGCAACGCGAAATCGGCCTGCCGTGGTCGCCGGAGCTGGCGGAGCGCAGCTGCCGATCCGTCGGCGCCACGATTGCGGCCAGTCGCGCTGCGTTGCTGGAGGACTGCGGCGTCAATCTGGCCGGCGGCACCCATCATGCCGCAGCCGCCCGCGGCAGCGGATTCTGCGTGTTCAACGATGTGGCCGTCGCCGCCATGCTGATGCTGACGGAAGCTCGCGCCCGCAGCGTGCTGGTTGTCGATCTGGACGTCCATCAAGGCGACGGCACCGCAGCCATCGCCGCCGGAGAGCCGCGCATCTTCACCTTTTCCATCCATGGCGCGCGCAACTACCCATTTGACCGGACCGATAGCGACTGGGACATCGATCTGCCTGACGGAACAGGGGATGACGCCTATCTGGATGCATTGCAAGGCGCATTGCCGGAACTGTTCGCCCGCGCCCGGCCGGACTTGGTGTATTACCTGGCCGGCGCGGATCCTTTCCATGGCGACAGGCTAGGACGGCTTGCCCTGAGCCGCCAGGGGCTGGCGCGACGCGACCGCATGGTGATGGAGGCTTGCCGAGGCCAAGACGCGGCGCTGGTGGTTTGCATGGCAGGAGGCTACGCGGTGCCGATTACGGACACAGTGACAATACAGGTGGAAACCGTCAGACTGGCTTGTGAGATTTTCGGCGCCATTCCGACCAACCCCGCATGCCGCTGAGCGTGTCGAGAGAGCCGCCAGGCTCTCCGCTAGCGGCCCATCATCGAAATAGGAGTCATCATGGAAAAAGCGATTCTCGGCGGAGGCTGCTTCTGGTGTCTGGACGCGGCGTTCTCCCAACTTGCCGGCGTGGAGGCCGTGGTTTCCGGTTATTGCGGCGGTCACATCGACAATCCTGACTATCGCCAGGTTTGCTCTGGAAATTCGGGCCATGTGGAAGTGGTGGAGGTCCGCTATGACCCGGCAAAAATCGCCTACGCCACCCTTCTGCAGGTGTTCTTCACGGTGCATGATCCCACCACGCTGAACCGGCAAGGGCACGACGTGGGGTCCCAGTACGCATCGGTCATCTTCCATCTCGACGACAATCAGCGCCAAATAGCAGAACAAACCATCGCCGAGCTGAGCCGCGAACAGGTGTTCGACGCGCCCATCGTCACTCGGCTGGAGCCGGCCGCGCGCTTCCATCCAGCCGAAACCCACCACCAAAACTATTACGCTCAGAATCCTCAGCAAAGTTATTGCCAGGCCGTGATTTCACCCAAGCTGACAAAAATGCGGCGCAGATTTTCTCATCTGCTGCAAAACTAACAGGGCATAAACAGGGCGCGCCCGGTATAATGGCGCGCCCCGCCACCTTAAAAGCGGCACGCATCCCAACCTCGCACCCACCAAAGCCTGAAGCATGTCCGATGTCGAAGTGCCTCACAAATCCCCGCTCAGTTCCCTCCACACACATCTGCACCTGTTGCGGCAAGCCTCCTCCCGCAGCAAATGGCTGAGCATGTCATGCCTCTTGTGCGCATTCAGCCTGCTGATGGCGCACACATTGCTGCTGGACATCCGCCAGCAACGACAGGAATTTCGACAGACGATCGAACTGTTGCAGCAGAACGTCAACAATCGTTTAAAGAACAGCGAATCATTACAAGACGAGGTGGGCGATCTCGTCGCCGGCGGCGCTGCGGGCCGACGAGCGCGCATAAGGGAGCTGGCGCAGGCCGCCACCCGAACCCAGCCCCAGCTGTATTTCATCGGCTACCAGCCGCTAGTGGAGCAAAGCGATCGAACGCGCTTCGAAAACGAGCAATCCCTCATCCTTGGCAAGTCTTATGCGATACGGGACTATCTGCACGACCAGCTCAATACTTGGCGCGACCCCGCCGCCTGGCGTACGGCGCCCTCGCGCCCGCGCTACTTGCCCCTCAGCATGGCCGAGCCGGGCCTCGCGTCGCCTGACTGGCGCGAAATGGGACTGGATCTGCTCGACGATTCGGTGCTGTCGGGTTCGGTGAACCGCGCGCTGGGGCAAATGCAATCGGCCTCCCCCACCCTGGTGCTTCGCAATGGCGAGTGGGGGCTGGCCTTGTTTCAAACCGTATACCGGTCCACCCCTCCCTCCCCGGTGCCCATGGTGCGCATCGAGCAAGCCGCCGGCGTAGTCATGCAGGTCCTTTGCCTGCGCCCCTTGCTTGCGCTGCCGCCGTCGCTGCAAGGACGCTACACTCTGCAGTTGCTTCGCCGCGACAACGCCAACGACCCCGGCGCTCTGCAGCTGCAGAAACAAGCGGACGCCGCCTCGGCGCTGGCGCTGGATTGGCTGCTGCCTCGACTCAGTTATCGAGCCAGCCTCGATGTCGCTTCCCTGCCCTACGATATGCGGCTCAGCCGCCAACTCCGGCTGGAGCGCACCACCCTGTCGGAAACCGCAATCAATTTATTGATCGCCATGCTGCCTGCCTACCTGCTCTGGGTGGTGCTGGCGCTGCTGGAGTACAACCATCTGGCGCGAGAACAAATTCAGGACGACATCTTCCGCGAACGCGAATACGCCAGCGTGGCGCTGCGCGGCATCAGCGAGGCAGTGATCAGCATTGATACCAGCCAGGTGATCCAGTACGTGAACCCCGCCGCGGAAACGCTGCTGGGCCTGCCGGCCGCGCAACTGCTGCAACGCCGCCTGAAACAGGTGGCGCCGTTGCATTACGAGTTCTCTCGCCAACCCGTCCAGGATCCAATCGAACAAGCCTCAGCCACCCTGCAAGTGGCTTACCTGGCTCAAAACTGCTATCTGAAACGCCCCAGCGGAGAAAGGTTGCTGGTCGAAGGGGCGGTGTCGCCGTTGCTAGGCCGCAACGGCCAGTTGATCGGCACGGTGCTCACTTTCCGCGACACCGCGCCCATCCGCCGCCGCATGCTGGCGGCGCTGGAGGCCAGCGAAAGCCGGTTGCGCCAGCATGAAATGGAGTTGGCCCGGGTCGCCCGGATCAACACCATGGGCGAGATGGCCTCCGGCATCGCCCATGAGATCAACCAGCCGCTGTCTGCCATCATGAGCTACTGCCAGGCTGGGCTCAGCCTGCTGGACGAGGACGAGTTGGATATGGCGATGTTGCGGCGCGCGCTGACCTCGTCAGTCACCCAGGCCGACCGCGCCGGCCGCATCATCCGCAGGCTGCGCGAGTTCGTCACCCAGAAGAACCAGCAACTGGCGCCGGTACAGTTGAATCAAGCTGTTCATAACGCTTTGTCTTTGCTGGATTATGAATTGCACGATCACGACATTCACATCGAGCAAAACTTCGCGCCGGAGTTGCCGTTGGTATACGCTGACACTATCCAGTTGGAACAGGTGGTGCTGAACTTGGCGCGCAACGCAGTGGAGGCCATGGAGCAAACTCGTCCCTGGGGTCGCCTCAATCTCACCACCCGCCGGCAGGGCGAGCGCGTGCAGCTCATCATCAGCGACAATGGCAGCGGCATTCCGCCGGACAAACTGGACCGGATCTTCGACCCGTTTTTCAGCACCAAACCCAACGGCATGGGCTTGGGCCTGGCCATCTGCCAGACTGCGGTCGAAGCCTTCGGCGGAAAGTTGATGGCCGGCAACAAGCCCGGCTCGGGAGCGGAGTTCGTCATTGACCTGCCATGCGCCCCTCGCGACATGGCCGTACCATCCGGAGTGGAAGCATGATGCAAAACACGACCCCAACCGTATTCATCGTCGACGATGACCCTGCCGTACTGGATTCCCTGGCCATGCTGATCACCGCCCAGGGCATGAAAACCGTCACGTTCCCCAACGCGATGGAATTTCTGGACGGCTACCAGGGCAACCAGATCTGCTGCCTGGTGCTGGATATCCGCATGCCGCAAATCACCGGTTTGGCGCTGCAAGAACAACTGGCGGAGCGCGACATCCACATCCCCATCGTGTTCATCACCGGCCACGGCGACATCGAGCAATGCCGACGCGCGTTCCAGACCGGCGCCATCGACTTCCTGACCAAGCCGATAGACCAGAACAGGTTGATCGCCAGCCTGAAGAGAGGCATCCGCATCAGCATCCAGCAGCATCAGAAGGAAGAAGAAACCCAGGAAGTGATGAGCCAGCTATCCCGCATCAGCGGCCGCGAGCGCGAGGTATTGGAGCTGGTCGCCGACGGCTTGTCCAGCAAGGAGATCGCACGCGAGCTGGACCTGTCGCCGCGCACCATCGAAGTGCACCGCGCCAACCTTTTCAGCAAGCTTGGCGTGGATTCGCTGGCTGACCTGGTTCGCTTTTACCTGAAAGCGCTGGAGGCCACCGGCAAAAAACAGCGGGCCGACGAAGAGATTTTGCTCAACGAATTCCCGCCAAACCAGTAGAATCGCCGCATGGAAAGACTGTTCAAACACATCTGCCTGGTGGCGCGCCACAGCAAGCCTGGCATCACCCCAGCCCTGCTTGAACTCGCCGACCACTTGGCAGCTGGCGGCGCCACGGTGCTGATCGACAAGGAAAGCATCACCCCTGAGGAAGCCTGCGGACATGCGCTGATCGATCGCAACGACATGGGCAAGCTGGCCGACCTGTGCATCGTGCTGGGCGGAGACGGCACTATGCTCTCCATCGCCCGGCTGCTGGCGCCGTACCGCGTACCCCTGGTCGGCATCAATCAGGGCCGGCTGGGTTTCATGACCGACATCCCCCTGCATGAAATGCTGGACTCGGTGGACGCCATATTGCAAGGCAAGTTCGTTCCGGAAGACCGCATCCTTCTTCAGGCCGCCGTGGTCCGCGAAGACGCCGAAGTCGCCAGCGCGCTGGCCTTCAACGACGTGGTGTTCAGCCGAGGCGCAGTGGGATCGATGATTGAATTCGAAGTCTTCATCGACAACCAGTTCGTCTACAGCCAGCGCTCTGACGGCCTGATCGTATCCACCCCCACCGGCTCCACCGCCTACTCGCTGGCCTCCGGGGGACCCATCCTGCACCCCACGCTGCAAGCCATCGCGCTGGTGCCGATTTGCCCGCAGTCGCTGTCCAACCGGCCAATTGCCGTCAACGACTCCTGCGAGGTTGAGTTCATGCTCACTCGCGGCCTCGACGCGCGCGTGCATTTCGACGGCCAGCTTCACTGCGACCTGATGGAAATGGACCGGGTGCTGATCCGCCGCTACCGCAACCCGCTGCGCATCCTGCACCCGGAAGGCTACAACTATTACGACATGCTGCGCCACAAGCTGCACTGGGGCGAGCGCCTGATTTAACCGGAGCAGACCACACACCATGCTTCTTTCGCTGACCGTCAAAGATTTCGTCATCGTCGACAGCATCGCGCTGGACTTTTCCGACGGCTTCACCGTGCTCACCGGCGAAACCGGCGCCGGCAAATCCATCATGCTGGACGCGCTGGGATTACTGCTGGGCGACCGCGCCGACGGCGCTCAGGTGCGCGAAGGCGCAGAGCGCGCCGAGCTCACTGCCGAATTCGCCATCGAGCGCCGCCCTGAAATCGACGCCTGGCTGGCCGATAACGAATTATCCGGCGACGAAGGCGTACTGCTTCTGCGCCGCCTGATAGACCGAGGCGGCCGCTCCAAGAGCTTCGTCAACGGCCAGGCCGCCACGCTGGCCCAGTTGAAACTGTTGGGCGAGTTCCTGGTGGACATCCACGGCCAACATGCCCACCAGTCTTTGATGAAGAGTGAAACCCAGCGCCAGTTGCTGGACGCCTATGCAGGCTCAGCCACGCTGGCCCGCGACGCCAACAAGGCCTGGCAGGAGTGGCAAGCGGCGCGCCAGGCGCGCCAGGATGCTGAACGGATGTCGCGCGAATCCGAAGTGGAACGCGAACGCCTGACCTGGCAGATCGGCGAACTGGCCGAGCTCAATCTATTGCCCGACGAGTGGGCCACGCTGAGCCAAAGCCACACCCGGCTGGCCAATGCCGCGGAACTGGTGCAGAGCGCGCGGCAAGCGGTGGATGTCCTGTCAGAAAACGACGACAGTTGCCTGACCCAACTCGCCCACGTGCAGAGCCGCTTGTCCAAACTGTCCAATCTGGACCCTCGCCTGACCGATACCCTGTCACTGCTGGATTCGGTAGACGCCGAGCTGCGCGAGGTGGTGTACAGCCTGCGCGACTACGCCAGCGACATCGATCAGGACGCGAACCAACTGGTGGAAATGGAGCGCCGGCTGGACTTGCTGATGAGTTCGGCGCGCAAATACCGAGTGCAGCCCGCCGACTTGGCCGACAAGCTGGCCGACTGGCAGCAGCAACTGGCCGCGCTGGAGGCCAGCGTGGATGTCGAAGCGCTGAGCGTGGCCGAGGCCGCCTGCCTGGCTCGCTACCGCGCGCTGGCGGAAGCCCTTTCCGGCAAGCGCCGCCAGGCCGCCAGCGAGCTGTCGGAACGCATCTCCGGCGAAATGGGCCGGCTGGCGATGGGCGGCGCCCGCTTCGCCATCGAACTGTCCGCGCTGGCCGAACCCGGCGCGCACGGCATGGAGTCGATCGAATACCTGGTGGCCGCCAATGCCGGCACCAGCCTGCGACCGCTGGCCAAGGTAGCCTCCGGCGGCGAGCTATCCCGCATCAGCCTGGCGATGCAGGTGGTGATCAGCCAGGTGGCCAGCGTGCCCACGCTGATCTTCGACGAAGTGGACGTGGGCATAGGCGGCCGCGTGGCCGAGGTGATCGGCCACATGCTGCGCGACCTGGGCCAACGCTATCAAGTGCTGTGCATCACTCACCTGCCCCAGGTGGCATCCTGCGGCAAGCATCATTGGCAAGTCAGCAAGCGCGAGCGCAAGGGCCAGGTGCTCAGCAATATCGCGCCGCTGGACGCAGAACAGCGGGTGTTGGAAATCGCCCGCATGCTGGGCGGCGTCGAGCTTACCCAAACCACGCGCGAACACGCCGCGGAAATGTTGGCTTCAAACGCCGCAACCCTCTAGCCAAACGAAGCGATTCCCGTTAGAATTGCCGCCTCTCATTCAGGTATCAAGCAGATTTAGAGACGTTGCGATTCAGCACGCTCATATGGCGATACCGAAGCCCTGAATCTGGAGGTTTGGGTGAGTGGTTTAAACCAGCAGTCTTGAAAACTGCCGACGGGCAACCGTCCGTGGGTTCGAATCCCACAGCCTCCGCCAAAAAAAATAAGGCCCGAACAATTTGTTCGGGCCTTATTTTTTCACTACCTGTGACATCCTTGAAATCAAGAGTATCAGTCCCATAAGAATACTGCCCCAAGTATTTATCATGAATATTTTGGGCTATATAATGCAAGCATAACTAGAAAAATTTTTATTCGCATCTTGCTCAGGATTTATCACAAGTGGGCTCAACTTCAATGGCGGGCTTATTGCTTCGCAGCCAAAACGATCATTTTTTTCTCCATTTAAAACAGCTCACGCACACACTGCCAACCCTTCATGCATAAAAGCTAACGAAGCCCTCCAGCATCACAAAAACCGATAGCCACAATCGGCGTTTTGCCCCCTTCGAGCACAACCAAGGCCGTTACATCCGTTACGGCAAGCCGCGTTTACACCTTGGCCTGGCATCCATAGCATCCTGGCACCCGCTCCCTCATTCAGGAATAGGCGCCTCCCATGCCCGTTCGACATCGCCAGCTGCACCCACACCCAGTCGGGACGAAAATGTCCCCTATCCGAACCCGCATCGTCACAGGACTGCTCTGCCTATGCTTGCTGGCGCTGCCGATCCGCGCCGCCTTCCTGCAGTTGTTTCAGCAGGATTTCCTCCAGAAACAGGGCGATATCCGCTTTCTGCGCGCACTGACATTGGAGGCCAGCCGAGGCCGGATTGTGGATCGCAATGGCCAGTTGCTTGCCTCCAGCAGCCCCGTCAAAAGCCTTTGGGCCAACCCTGAAATCATGCAGCCGCTAGGCATTTCTCAATTGCGGAACTTGGCCGAATTGCTGGATGTCTCCCCGGAAGCGCTCAATCGCAAACTTATCGCCAGCGGCCGCGAATTCGTCTACTTGAAACGAAGGCTGGACCCGCGCACCGCTCAGGACATATTGGACATGCGCATACCGGGCATCTTTGCCGAAACTGAGTTCATGCGCTTTTACCCTTCAGGAGAATCCACCGCCCACGTGATCGGCTTGACCGGCTCGGAAGGCAAAGGACAAGAGGGAATTGAGCTGTCGCAAGATGGCCAACTTACCGGCAGAAACGGATCGCGGCAGGTTTTGAAAGACTTGCGCGGCCAAATCATCGCGGACGCTTCGCGCGCAATACCGCCGACGCATGGAAAAACAGTCGAACTAGCCCTCGATGCGCGCATCCAGTACCAAGCGCACAAAGCCATCTCGTCAGCGGTGCAAGCTCACAAAGCCAGATCAGGAAGCGTAATCGTACTGGACGCGAAAAACGGCGAGCTGCTGGCGGCGGCCAACTATCCCGCCTTCAATCCCAACAACCGCCAATCCGCAGCGCCGGAGGACATGCGCAACCGGGGAATCGTCGACGCCTTTGAGGCGGGATCCGTGATGAAACCATTCGCCATGGCCCTGGCGCTGGAGGACGGCCACGCCACCTTGCACACCATGCTGGATACGCGAAGCTACAAAATCGGCCCCGCCACGGTGCGAGACGTGGCGCCGCGCGCCAGCCTCGATATGTTGGGCATCATGCAAAAATCGTCCAATGTCGGCACCAGCAAGCTGGCCTTGATGTCCACGCCCGAGCGTTTCTGGCGCTTTTACAACGATTTGGGATTCGGACGAAAACCCGGAACAGGCTTCCCAGGGGAGTCAAGCGGCACGTTGCGGGACTGGAAAACATGGCGCCAGATAGACCAGGCGACGATGTCATTCGGCTATGGCGTTTCCGGCAGCCTTCTTCAATTGGCCCGGGCCTTCACCGTATTCGCCAACGGCGGGCTGCTGCTGCCCGTATCGCTCTATCCGCAAACCATGGAAGCGCCATCCCGAAGAGTCGTCAGCGAGCGCACCGCCGCGCTCATGCGCGATCTTCTGGTCGCCAACAGCCAAGCGGGAGGCGGCGCCGCGGCGGCTCGGGTGCCGGGATACAGCATGGGCGGCAAGCCCGGCACGGCGCGCAAGCTGGCCGATGGACGCTACGTGGCGGACAAGCACCGCGCCTCCTTCATCGGATTCGCGCCCGGCAAGAGTCCCCGCATCATCGTCGCGGTAACGGTGGATGAGCCAAGCGCCGGCCAATACTATGGCGGAGCGGTGGCGGCCCCCATCTTCTCGCGCGTCGCCGGCGACGCGCTTCGCCTCCTCAATATTCAGCCGGACGCTCCCGGACAACCTATCCTGCCGCCGATGCCGCAGGATATTCCCGCAGACATCTAGCATGCGAACATACTTCCCGCCTGGCGCGAAACGCTTCATGAAAAAAAGCATTCTTTTCCCGGCAGCCTGCTCACTGCTTGCCTGGCTGCCCATCCATGCATTCGGAGGAGATTGCGACACCTCCCGGCGCGCCTCCACGCCATCCTCGCGCTTCACCGTCGATGGGGAAGAGGTTCGCGACAAGCGCACCGGCTTGGTCTGGCTGCGCTGCAGCGTGGGACAGCGCTGGGATGGCAAACGGTGCTTCGGCGAAATCCGTCTGCTCCGCCACCAAGAGGCCCGGCGTCACTCGGCAGCGCTCGGCCATGGCTGGAGAGTGCCGGCGATTGAGGAGTTGGCCGGCATCGTGGAGCGGCGCTGCCAAAACCCGGCGATCAATCGAAACATTTTCCCGGACGTGGCCGAGCTTTACGATAACAGCGCCAAGTACTGGAGCGACACCCCGATAGCAGAGATCCCGCCGCTGATCTACAACATTGATTTTCTGACAGGCGAGGCGGATGGCAGCACCGAGCTTGCCAGGCTTGGCGTCCGGCTGGTGAAAGGCCCGATCCGCTGAAAGCGCCGCTTCGGACGCTGTTCAACCGCGAGCCGCATCAGGCGAACTCGCGTCGATACGCGCACGGCGTCATCGCGAAGCGCTGCTTGAAAACGCGATGGAAGTAGCTGACGTCGACATAGCCGCAACGGGCGGCGACGCCGCTGAGCGGCAACTGCCCCTGGCGCAGCAGCGTTTTGGCCAGGTCTAGCCGGGAATGGGCCAGAAATTCGCAGAAACCGTGCCCCAAGTGCTGGCGAAACAACCGCGACAGATGGGTAGTGGAAATGCCGAAGCGCAGCGCCACGTCTTCGCGGGTCAGCGGCGCGTACAGATGTTCGCTGATGTACAGGCAGATGGCGCGGAACTGGTTGCCGCCTTGCTGCCATTGGCTGTCGCGCGCCTCGTCGTACAACGACAGCAGCAAAGCCAGCAGCGCCTGGCCTTGCAGCCGCAGCACCTCCGGCCCGGCCCCGTCGCGGCACAAGCCGCCCAGCACGTCCAGCATGCCGTTCAGGCTGCCGCGCTGGGCCAGCACCATGCTTTCCTTGTGCGTGCTGATCACCCCCTGCGGCCCGGAACGCACCAGGCTGAAGCCGATGCGGGCGTAATCGAACAGGACATGCAGCACTTCGCCGTTGGCGCACCAGTTGGGCAGCGTCCAGTGCTCGGCCGGAATGAACAGCGCCTCCTGCGCCGACAGGCTGGCGTTCTCGCAGCCCTCATGGCTGTAGTGGTAGCGATTGGACAGCACCAGCTCCAGCCTCGGGAAATGAACCTGGTAGGCGCCGGCCGGCATGTGTCGGCCCGCCGGCGCATGGCATAGCCGCTTGAGCTCGGCGGGCCAGCTCAGACGGAAGGACATGCGCGGCGTCATACGTTGTCATCCATTATCGACACGAATAATCCGCCACATTAACATCCCGCAGCCAGCGGGCAAAACGCCCGGTAAGCCAGCGCCAGCCGACCTGCTGTCGCCTCGCACGCCATGCCCGGCTGCAGCAAGGCGCTGTGCCCCTGCTCCAGCGTCAGCTCTCCTTCTCCGCAGCGCAGGCGCAAGCTGCCGTCCACCACCAGCAAGAGCTCCGGCCCGCCGCTGCGCCATGCGTCGCCCTCCCCTTCGCCTAGCAGCAACTGATCCAGCGCGAAGTAGTCGCCTCCGCAGCGCGGATACGCCCGCAAGCCGCAGCCGGCCGGCGCGGCCAGCACCTCGGGCTCGACCGGCGCGTCGTCCATCACCGCCAGCAGCGCCTCCACATCCACTGGCTTGTCTGTGAGCCCCGCCCGCAGCACATTGTCGGAATTGGCCATCAATTCGATGTTGCGGCCATGCAGATAGGCATGCGGCAGCCGCGCCGGCTGGAAGATGGCCTCGCCCGGCCTCAGCCCCACCAGATTAAGCAGGTAGCAGCCAAACACCCCGCGGTCTTCGGCCCGCGCGCCGGGCAGCCGCTTGACCCAATGATCCGGATCGGCCGGCCCGGCATCCCCGCCAGCCGCCAGCCTGCGCCACAGCGGCCGCAGCAAGCCGGCGATCTCTGCCTGCGGCAACCGCAGCAGATGGCGATGCAAGGCCGCGCCGCCCTCTTTCGCCAGCCGTTCCCGCAAGCACCGCCACTCCGGCTGCCGCGCAAGCAACGCGTCGATGTCGCCGTCCGGCCGCAAGCCATGCAACAGCCAAAACGGCGACAACGCCACCATCATTTCCGGTTTGGGATAAGGATCACGATAATGGCGGCGGACATCGTCCAGCGCCAGCCCGGCGGCGTTGTCGCGGGCGAAGCCCGCTTTCGCCTGCGCTTCGTCAGGATGCACCTGGATAGACAAGGGCGCGTCCACATCGAGCACCTTCATCAGAAAAGGCAGCCGGCAACCATGGCGGCGGATCACCGCGTCGCCCAGGAAGGCTCGCGGCTGATGGGAGATGGCGTAATGCAGCGGCTGCGGCCCTTGCGGGGTGGCGATCACCGACGGCGCCTCTTCGTGCGCGCCCAGCCACCACTCGGCGAAGCGCAGCCTCTCGGCATTGTCCAGACCCAGCATGCGGGGAATGAAGCGCTTCCCGCCCCAGGCGTAATGCTGCGCCAGCCCATGCAAGGGAAACGCGCTCATGCCGCGCCCTCCAGCCTGTCCCGCAACAGCGCCTGAAGCCGCTCGGGATCGCGCTCGCCGCGCAACGCCTGGCGAAAATCATCATGCATCACCAGCCGGGCCAGGCGCGAGAAGAACTTCAGGTGCGCGGCGCCGGCGTCCGCGGCGTTGAAAGCCAGCAACAGCACCATGTCCACCGGCAGGCCGTCGCTGGCGCCCCAGTCCACCGGCTGCGCCAGCCGGGCCAGACACAAGGTGGGATGCAGCACATGTTCGGACTTGGCGTGCGGGATGGCGAAACCGTAGCCCAGCCCGGTGGAGTAAGCCTGTTCGCGCAGCCACAAGTCTTCCTCCATGCCATAGCGGTCATCGCAGCGCTCCAGCAGCCACAACCGATCCACCATGCCCTTGATCACCGCCGCCTTGCTGCGCCAGCCGACATCCGGCAGCAGGCAGTCCTCCGTCAGCATCGGCAACGCGGGACGCGCGGCGCCGTTCTCCACCAACGCCCTCACCTCGGCGCCATCCGCGCATTGCAGCGCCCGCGCCAACAATTCGCGGCAGCGTCCGGCGTCCAGCTCGCGCAACCGCCGCCGGCACGCCTGCAACGAGGGCGCGCTCATGCTCAATTCGTCCAACCCCATGCCCAGGAACAAAGGCAGCGCGTGCGGCGCGGCGGCGGCCTCGCCGCACAAGCCTATCCAGCGCCCGTGGCGATGAATGGTTGCCGCCGCCTGGCTCAAGGCCGCCAGAAAAGCCGGATGCAGACTGTCGTACAACTGCCCCACCCTATCGTTGTCGCGGTCAGCGGCAAACAGATACTGAGTCAGATCGTTGCTGCCCACGCTGAAAAAATCCACCTCGCGGCAAAAAGCCTCCAGCTGGAACAGCACCGACGGCACCTCCAGCATGATGCCGAGCGGAACCGGCTCCGCCACGCCCAGCGCGGCGCGCTCTTCTTCCAGCAACCGCCTGGCCCAGCGCAACTCCGCCAACGTCGCGATCATCGGGATCATCACCTTGACCGGCCCGAATTCGCCGGCGCGCAAGATGGCCCGCAGCTGGCTGCGGAACGCAGCCTCCTGATCCGGGTACATGCGGATGGCGCGATAGCCCAGAAAGGGGTTGCGCTCCTGCGGCATGGACATGCAGCGCGCCGGCTTGTCGCCGCCGATATCGAAGGTGCGGATGATCACCGGCCGGCCGGCCGCCAGCCTCACCACCTCGGCGTAGCATTGGAATTGCGCATCCTCGCTCGGCGGCTCGTCGGCATCCATGAACAGCATTTCCGTACGGAACAGCCCAATCCCGTCCGCGCCTTGAGCGAAGCCCAGCTGCGCCTCGGCGGCGGAGGCGATGTTCACCGCCAGCTCCAGCCTCTGGCCATCGGCGCTGACGGACGCGCCGCCGCAAGCCCGCGCCAGCCGCTGGCGCTGGCACGCCAGCAACGCCTCCTCGTCCAGATAGTAGTCCCGCACCTCAGGGCTGGGCGACAGGAACAAGGCGCCCAGGCTGGCGTCCAGCACCGCTGTTTCGCCGATGCCGGCCGCGATGGCGCCATGCTGCACGCCCGTCAGCACCGGCAAGGAAAACGCGCGCGCCAGAATGATGGTGTGGGAGGTCAAGCCGCCGCGCGCCAGCAACAGGCCCTTTACCCGGCTGCGATCCAGCGCCAGCAGCTCGCTGGGGGCGAGGTCCTCCGCCCACAGCAGCGCGGCGGCAGGCAGCTCGGCCGCGCCTGGCTCCAGGCCCGGCGCCAGGATGTCCAGCAAGCGCCGGCCCACGTCGCGGATATCCATCTCGCGCTCGCGCAGGTATTCGCTGGCAGACCTGGCCAGTTGAGCGCGGTAATGCGCGACCGCTGCCGCCACCGCGCTCGCCGCGCTAGCGCCAGCCGCCACCGCCTCCTCCAGTCTGGCGCGGAAGTCGGAATCCCGCAGCAGGGACAAATGGGCGCGCGACACGGCGGCGGCCTCTCCGTCCAGCCGCGCGGCCTCGCCCAGCAGCCGCTCGCCCAAGCCGGCCATCGCCAAGCCCAGCTCGGCCAGCTCCCGGTCCAATCCGCGCGAGGCGGGCAGCGTCTCCGGCTCCGGCATCCGATAAGCGCGATGAACGCAAATTTCGCCTATCGCCACGCCCTGTCCGGCGGGCTGGCCGAAGCATGGCGACGGCGCCAGCTCGGCCAGGCCGCGAGGCAAGGCGCGGCAGGCAGCCGGCGCGGCGGCCAGCGGCTCGTCGCAATGCGGCAAGGTTTGCTTCAGGAAGCGGCTGAGTTCGGCGGCCACGCGCTCCGATTCCGCGCCGTCGATCTCGATGTCGACGACGTCGTTGAACAAGATATCCCCGCCTATCAGGCTGAGCACGCTTTTGGCGTCGGCCATCTGGCCGTTGCGCTGATTGCGCCAGCGGATGGCGGCGCCGAATCCGGCGCAGAACTCGGCGATGCGGCTGGCCGGGCGGGCATGGATGCCGTTTGGCAGCGGGCATACCAGGGTCAGGCTGTGTAACATACGACTGCTTTCTCGTTGCGCCGACCCTGTTCGGGCCGGCCGGGTTCACAGGAGCGCGAAAACCGCGTTGGCGTCTTTGAGCACGTTCTGGATGGGCACCCGCACCACCCTCTTGTCTTCGAAACGCTCCTCGCCTTCGATGGCGATGTCCACCGCCAACAGCACCACGTCCGCGGCCTGAATGTCGCGGCCGGACAACTCGTTTTCTATGCCTATGGCGCCCTGGGTTTCCACCTTGACGTCGTGCCCCAGCTGGCGGCCCGTGCTTTCCAGCTTTTCTGCGGCCATATAGGTGTGGGCGATGCCGGTAGGGCAAGCGGTGATGGCGACGATTTTCATGATCGATTTCCTTGTAGAGAAAGTGTCCAGGCTCAGGCCGCGGGGGCTGACTCGGCCTCGCCGGCGCGCGCCTTGAGCAAGTTGATGGCGACCGCCACCAGCAGCACGCCCGCCAGGATGGCCACGCCGAACATCCAGCGGTTGTCTATCACCGGCAGCACAATGGGGCCGCCGTGCGGCGCGTGGTCGCCCACCCCGCCCAGCATCGCAAGCATGCCGCCCAGCGCCGAGCCGGCGACAATGGTGGGGATCACCCGCAACGGATCGGCGGCGGCGAAAGGAATGGCCCCCTCGGTGATGCCTATCATGCCCATGCCCAATGCGGCGGAGCCTGCCTCGCGCTCCTGTTCGCTCCACAGCGACTTGCGCAGCTTGGTGGCGAGCCCCAGGCCCAGCGGCGGAATGCAGACCGCGGCGGCCACCGCGCCCATCACCTGGTACTGGCCTTCCGCGATCATGCTGGCGCCGAAGAAGAAGGCCACCTTGTTGACCGGGCCGCCCATGTCGAACGCCACCATCGCGCCCAGCAAGGCGCCCAACGCCATCGCATTGGCGCCGCCCATGGACTTGAGCCAGGCGCCCATCGCCACCATCAGATCGGCGATGGGCACGCCCAGCACCTCGAACATCAGCGCGCCGATCGCCAGCGAGGACAGGATGGGAATGATCAGAATCGGCATCAACGGTTTCAGCGCCTTGCCCACCGGCATTTTTTTCAGCAGCTCCACCACCCAGCCGGCCAACAAGCCCGCGATCAATGCGCCTAAAAAGCCGGCGTTGACGGTATGGGCGATCTGGCCGCCCACCATGCCGGCCACCAGCGCCGGCTTGCCGGAGCGGGCATACGCGATGTAGCCGGCCAAAACCGGCAGCAGCAAGGCAAAGGCGCTGGCGCCGATGTCCAGGATCAGCTTGAGCATGGGAGCGTGGCTGAAATCCGGCCCCTTGCCTGTCATCGGCGCCAGCGAGATGGCCAGCGCGATCAGGATGCCGCCGCTGGCGATGAAAGGAATCACATGGGACACCCCGGTCAGCAGGTACTGCTTCCATTGTTCCAGACGGGCCTGCATTGTTTTCTCCTCCGTTTTAGGATGAAGAAAGGCTACCCCAGCCGCCCGAGCCCGACATAGTGGCGAGATCAGCCCCGATTGGATTTTTGTGACATCCTCGCCCATCGCCGCGCGAGTTTTCGCAAATCGACGCGAGAAATCCCGCTCTTCCGGCTCAAGCACGCCTCGGAATCCGCGCGCCGGGTTCTAAACTGATTAGCATCCTCATCTGAAAAAGCGCGCGCCATGCACAGCCCGCACCTCCACGGCCGGCCCTTTCGGCTGGTGCCCTACTTCTTTCTGCTCTCGCTGTTGTTGATGGCGGGCGCGACGGCGCTGATGGCCAGCGCCCTGCGGCACTACTCCGGCGAGCAATTGCTGAAGCTGGAGAAAAGCCGCGCGGCCTCTCTGGTGCAGATTTTCGAAAACTCGCTGTGGGCGGATTTCCGCCCGCTGCTGCCGCTGGCGCGCGACCCGCGCAAATTGCGGCGGATCGCCGGCCAGCCGCGGCTGCGCGAAGCGGTGATCCGGCTGATGCGCGACACCGACGTGATCCGGGTGAAGATGTACGCGCTCAACGGCGTCACGCTGTTCTCCACCGACGCCAACCAGATAGGAGAGGACGAGAACGACGACGAGGGTTTCCGCTCGGCCGCCGCCGGCGCGCCCGCCAGCGAACTCGCCCACAACAACAGCATCGATGCCTTCGAGCGCAAGCTGACCGATCGCGACATCATTTCCACCTACGTGCCGGTGCATGATCCGGCCGGGAAAATAGAGGGCGTGCTGGAGATCTATCTGGACGCCACGCCCTTCGTCGCAGACAGCGAGCGCGAGATGCGCTGGGTGACGCTGGCTATCTGCGGGCTGATGGCCGTGCTGTTCCTCGCCCAGATGCTGGTGGTGAGGCTGGCCGGCCGCATCATAGACCGGCAAGGCGCCGCGCTGTCCGCCGCCAACCGTGAGCTGGACCAGCGCGTGGACGAACGCACCCGCGAACTCGCCGACGCCAACGCCAAGCTGGAAGGAGAAATCCAGGAGCGGCGCCGCGCCGAGGAGCGGCTGGACCATCTCGCACACCACGACCCGCTCACCGGCCTGCCCAACCGGCTGCGGTTTCAGCAACGCCTGGACGCCGCGCTGGCCAAGCCCGACCTGCCGCCGGACAGCCTGGCGCTGCTGTTCATCGATCTGGACCGCTTCAAAGACGTGAACGACACGCTGGGGCACCACACCGGCGACCTGCTGCTGGTCTCGGCGGCGCAACGGCTGGCGCGCCAGATGCGCGCCGAGGACATGCTGGCCCGGCTGGGCGGCGATGAGTTCATCTGCGTGCTGGAGCGGCTGGAGAGCAAAGACAGGGCCGCTGAGGTGGCCGCCAAGCTGCTGAGTTTGTTTCAGCAGCCATTCGCCATCGGCGGCAACGACTTGCACCTATCCGCCAGCATAGGCATCAGCTTCGCCAGCGACGGCGCCGACGTCGACGCCTTGCTGCGTCACGCCGACATCGCCATGTACCGCGCCAAGAGCGCCGGCCGCAATCGCTTTCAGTTCTACACGCCGCAGATGTCGGCCGAGGCCGAAGAACGCGTCGATCTGGAGCGCCGGCTGAGGCTGGCGCTGGAAAACGACGGGATAGAGGTCCATTTCCAGGCCAAGGTGGATGCCGCATCGGGCCGCCTGGTCGGCGCCGAGGCGCTGGCGCGCTGGAACGATCCGGAGCGCGGGATGATTCCGCCTTCCCGCTTCATCCCCGCGGCGGAGGAGTCCGGCCTGATCATCCCGCTTGGAGAGCGGGTGTTGGAAAAATGCTGCGGGCAGCTGGCGCAGTGGCGGCGCGAAGGCTTCGCCCTGCCCTCGCTCGCCGTCAACTTGTCCGTCAAGCAGTTGGAACGGGATGATTTCCTGCCGCGCATCGCGGCGCTGTTGGAACGCTGGGAGCTGCCCCCAGAACAATTGGAGCTCGAAATCACCGAAAGCGTGATCATGCAGGCAGACGACGCGGCGGCGGCGCTCAGCGCCTTGCGCCGGCTGGGCATCCGCCTGGCGATAGATGATTTCGGCACCGGCTACTCATCGCTCGCCTATCTGGCCAAACTGCCGGTGCAAGTGCTGAAGATAGACCGCTCCTTCGTCTTGGGCATTGGCCGCGGCGGAGACGCTATCGTCAGCACCATCTTGTCGCTAGCCGCCAGCCTGGGCCTGGAAGCTGTAGCGGAAGGCGTGGAAGAACCCGCTCAGGCGGACTGGCTGCGCCAGGCCGGTTGCGGAACCATCCAGGGCTATCTGTACGGCAAGCCGCTGGCGCCGGGATGTTTCGCCGAAGAATGGCGCGACCGAAGCCCGGCCGCGCCCTGAGCGCCTCAGCGCTCGCCGTCCAGCAGCTTGCGAGCCAGCTCTCCTCGCGTCATCTGCGGGAAATGCCGCTGCAGCAACAGATCCAGTTCTTGCTCAAACCGCCCCCAAGGCGACAATTCAAGCGAACCCGAATCGTCATTGCGGGCGCTGATCATGCCGGCGGCCACGGTGCCGTTGCTGAGCCGGTCGATCAGAATCAGGCTGCCGCTGTCGCGGCACTCCCGGTACGCGTCGAACACCGCTGGGCTGTTCAGCGATATCCGGCATAAGCCGATCTCGTTCAATGCCAGCGCATTGGCTGCGCTGTTCTGCAAAGTATTGACGTCGGTGCGGTGCAGAACCGATTCGATGCGGCCTGTCACGTACTTGCCGGCCAGCTTGAAGCCGTACTCCTTGCCCGGACGCAGCGGCGCGTCGCCCATCGCCACCAGGTGGGCGTCGAAGCTGTGCGACACGCTCGGCCGCGCCTCGTCCGCCCGCACCAGCATGTCGCCGCGCGAGATGTCGATTTCGTCTTCCAGCGTCAACGTCACCGCCTGGCCGGTGGAGGCGCGGCTGAGGCTGCCGTCGAAAGTGACGATCTCCTTGACTCGGCTTTGCTTGCCGGACGGCAGCGCCACCACGGCGTCGCCCGGGTGGACGGCGCCGCTGGCGATGGTGCCGCAAAAGCCGCGGAAATCCAGATTGGGGCGATTCACATACTGCACCGGCAGCCGGAACGCTTCCAGGGCGGCGTCGTGGCTGATCTGTATGCTTTCCAGCAGATGCATCAACGTGGCGCCCTGATACCACGGCGCGGACTCGGTGCGGCTGACCACGTTGTCGCCGCGCAACGCGGAGATCGGCACGAAATGGATGTCCGGAATGTCCAGGTGCTCGGCGAAAGTCAGGTATTCGTCGCGGATGCGGTTGAACACATCCTCGCTGTAGTCCACCAGGTCCATCTTGTTGACCGCGACGATGACGTGGCGGATGCCCAGCAGGCTGACGATGTAGCTGTGGCGGCGGGTCTGCGTCTGCACGCCGCGCCGCGCGTCGATCAAAATGATGGCCAGATTGCTGGTGGACGCGCCGGTGGCCATGTTGCGGGTGTACTGCTCGTGCCCCGGACAATCGGCGATGATGAACTTGCGCTTGTCGGTGCTGAAGTAGCGATATGCGACGTCGATGGTGATGCCCTGTTCGCGCTCGGCTTGCAGACCATCCACCAGCAACGCCAGGTCGATGTCCTGGTCGGTGGTGTTGTACTTTTTCGAATCGCGCTCGATCGCCGCCAGCTGGTCCTCGAAAATCAGCTTGGAGTCATGCAGCAGCCGGCCGATCAGCGTGGACTTGCCGTCGTCCACGCTGCCGCATGTGATGAAGCGCAGCATGTCTTTGTTCTCATGCTGGTCCAGGTATTCCAGGATATTCCCGGCGATCAATTCGGATTGGTGAGACATCAGAAATACCCTTCCATTTTCTTCTTTTCCATCGACCCCGCGCTGTCGTGGTCGATCAGCCGGCCCTGCCGCTCCGAAGTCTTGGTCAACAGCATTTCCTGGATGATTTCCGGCAGGGTGGCGGCATCAGACTCCACCGCGCCGGTCAGCGGATAACAGCCCAGCGTGCGGAAACGCACCTTGCGGGTTTCGATGCGGGCCTTCTCCTCCGGCGTCAGGTATTCCAGAATGCGCTCGTCGTCGATCATGATCAGCATGCCGTCGCGCTCCACCACCGGGCGCTCGGCGGCGAAGTACAGCGGCACGATTTCTATTTCTTCCAGATAGATGTATTGCCAGATGTCCAGCTCGGTCCAATTGGATAGCGGGAACACGCGTATGCTCTCGCCCTTGTCTATCTTGCCGTTGTAGATGTTCCACAGCTCGGGTCGCTGGTTTTTGGGGTCCCAGCGGTGGTTCTTGTCGCGGAAGGAATAAACGCGCTCCTTGGCCCGGCTCTTTTCCTCATCGCGGCGCGCGCCGCCGAAGGCCGCGTCGAACTTGTGCTTGTTCAGCGCCTGCTTCAGCCCTTCGGTCTTCATCACGTCGGTATGCTTGGCGCTGCCCGCGGTAAAGGGATTGACGCCGGCATCCACGCCATCCTGATTGACGTGGACGATCAAATCCCAGCCATTTTCCTCTGCCTGCCGGTCCCGAAGAGCGATCATGTCCTGAAACTTCCAGGTGGTGTCCACATGCATCAGCGGAAACGGGGGCTTGCCCGGATAGAACGCCTTCTTCGCCAAGTGCAGCATCACCGCCGAGTCTTTGCCGATGGAGTACAACATCACCGGGTTTTCAAACTCCGCCGCCACCTCGCGGATGATGTGGATGGACTCTGCCTCCAGTTGCTGGAGGTGAGTCAGCCTTGCTTGATCGATATCCATGCTCGCAGCCTGTTCTTTGGTTGCAGCCAATCTACCGGAAATGTTCGCGCAGATTCAAAACCGATTGGATATATCCATATAAACTTAGCAAATCTTAAAAACTTCAAAGAGGGAATATGAATTTCGCGCCCCCTGCCGCGATGAGGATGTAAGATCAACGCAGGCGGGCATTAAAGTTTTCATCGGCTACGCCGATAAAAGCATGAGGCAAGAACCCGCCGGCACGACCGGCCACTGCCATGCGGCGCCAGACCGCAACCGTGATGACTATTGAACAGCCCTAACAGCAACATGCCCGCCTGACTGCAGAACAGGCGCGCCTCAGGGAGCCGACGTCATGTCATCCGCATCCATCACAGCAAACGCTGGCCCGCTCGACGTGCAAAGCATCGTCAGCCAACTGATCCAGGCCGACTCCCAGCCGATGTCCCAAAGCAAGCAACGCTCTTCCACCTATCAATCGGAACTGAGCGTGATCGGCCAGGTCAGCTCCGCGCTATCCGCGCTGCAAACCGCCACCGCCACGTTGCAGTCCGGCTCCTTTCTGCAGCAATTCAGCGCCACTTCGTCGGACAGCACCATAGCCAGCGTCGCCACTTCATCCGGCGGCACTGCCGGGACCTATGTGCTGAACGTGTCGCAATTGGCCAAGTCGCGGCAACTGGTATTCGACCAGAACCCGGATGGCACGTCCATTACCGACCAGAACGCCGCCATCGCCGGCGCGCCCAGTTCGCTGACCTTCAGCGTCGGCGGCACCAGTTCCACCGTGCAACTGGACAGCAACGCCTCCTTGTCGTCCATCGCCAGCAGCATCAATAGCGCCGGCATAGGCATCAACGCGTCCATCGTGCAATACAACAATACCTATTCGCTGGTGCTGAACTCCGCCCAGGCGGGTCCCAGCAACGCCTTCAGCATCACCGCGGGCGGCTCCGACAGCAGCGGCACCTCCGGCAATACGCTGGCGGGCCTGAAACAAAGCGCCACCGCGGCCAGCGAGTCCGCCGACGCGCAAAATGCGCTGATGACGGTGAATGGCGTCAACGTTTCTTCCAGCAGCAACAGCGTAAGCGATGTGGTGACCGGCGCCACCATCAATCTGGAAAAAGCGGGCCAAGTCACCATCAATATGGCGCAAAGCACCACCAACATCACCAATACGCTGCAAAGCTTCATCAATGCCTACAATCAAGTGATCAGCACCACGGCTTCCGCCACGCGGAGCCACAGCACGGTAGGCAGCACGCCATCGAACATCGACATCAGCGGCGACCTGACCTCGCTGCAAGAGCAAATGGCGGGCATTCTGGGCTCCCCCGTGACGGGCGCAGACCCGAGTTCGTCCTACGCTTATCTGGCGCAAGTGGGCATCACGCAAAAAGCGGATGGCACGTTGACCTTGGACTCCGCCGCGTTCAATTCGGCGCTCACCGCCAACCCGTCCGCGGTGGCCAATCTGTTCGGCAACGCGCAGAACACCGGCGTGGCCAATGTGTTCAACAGCACGATCAACTCTCTGCTGGGACCAAACGGACTGGTCACATCGAACCAAGCCAACCTGAACAGCAAGATCAACACTGAACAACAGCTTCAACAGCGACTGCAAAACCAGCTGGATACCGAGCAATCCAACCTGCTGACCGAATACTCCAACCTCAACAGCGTGCTGGCGCAAATGGAACAAGCATCCGCCAGCATGGCCAACTTGATAGCCTGATCCTTGCCAGGCCTCCCGCAGGCGGCTCCGTCATGGAGACCGCCTTTTCTTTTCGCGTATACTCTCGCCAGCCACGCCGCGCCAGCGCCCCGTGGAACTCACGCTCCGCCAATCCGTCCGAACCCCATGACTTCCAACATCAATCCAAACCGCCGCCAACTGCTGCAGTTGCTCGCCCTCGGCACCGGCGCCGGCATCTTGCAAGGATGTACGTCCATGTCCTCCAGCGCTCTGTCCTCTCCCAATCCGCTGCGCCTGTACCTGACCGCCTGCTCAGGCATCGTGCCAGCCAAGCAGCGCCAATCGGCTTTGCCCAGGTTGACGCATGCCGGCTTCGCGCTGGAAAACCAGCATTCCCTTGACCGCGTCTACCAGCGCTTCGCCGGCACCGATGCCGAGCGCCTGTCCGATCTGCACAAACTGCTGGATCAGCCGCAATGGCCGCAGCTGATCATGGCCGCGCGCGGCGGCTACGGCGCGATGCGGCTGCTGCCCAAACTGGACCTGGCCAGGCTGGGCGCCCGCCTGAAGGAATCCCGCTCGCTGCTGATAGGCTACAGCGACTTCTGCGCGATCCAGCTGGCGCTGCTGGCCCAGACAGGCGCAGGCAGCTTCGCCGGCCCCATGCTGGGCGACTTCGGCAGCGCCTCGCCCAGTGGCTATGCCATCAACGAATTCATCGCCGGCATCTCCACGCCGCAACGCAGCCTGCGCATAGCCGGGGCGCAGCCGCAAGCCCGCGGCGAGGGCATATTCTGGGGCGGCAATCTCAGCGTGATCTCCAGCCTGGCGGGCACGCCTTATCTGCCCGACATCAAGGGCGGCCTGCTGTTCCTGGAGGATGTGGGCGAACAGCCGTACCGAGTAGAGCGCATGCTGCAGCAGCTCTACCTTGCCGGCGTCCTGAGCAAGCAGAAAGCCATCTTCCTGGGCGACTTCTCCATGCAGCGCCATGTCGACGTCTACGACCCGCACTACAATTTCGATGCGGTGGTGGCGGAGTTGCGTCGCATCAGCGGTGTGCCGGTCTTCACCGGGCTGCCTTTCGGCCACATCGCCAACAAGACCACCATGCCGCTGGGTTTTCCCGCCCGCTTCCAGGGCGATGGCGACGGCGTGACGCTGCAGTTCCTCGACTACCCCACTGTGGATGTCTCCGGCGTGCAAATTCCGGCGCTGATGGCCGAACATGCCGTCTAAAATGCCAGACGATTGACCGGCGGTCGAACTATAGCTGTTTGACTGTCCTCGTCTTGACAAGAATATCCCTGGAGAGCGCATGACTCACAGCCAGAACACCCTGACCGGCCTGCTGCTGGCCGGATTGCTATGCCCGCCCGCTTCGATGGCCGACGGCTACCAGACGCCGCCGCCGGAACTTGCGGCGCTGGTGGACGCGCCGCGTCCCCCCTCGCAGTCGCTTAGCCCTCGTCGCGACGCGATCCTGCAAACGCATCGGCCGGGCCTGCCGGGCATCGTCGATGTCGCCCAGCCGGAGTTGCGCCTAGCCGGCCTGCGGCTGAATCCGGACATGCGCGCAAGCAGCCGCTTCGACTTTGGCAACGACTTGTCTCTGCTGGATGTTGCCAGCGGCAAAATCCGCGCCGTGGCCGGACTACCCGCTCGCCCGCGCATCGCAGACAGCGCCTGGTCTCCGGATGGCAAGCATGTCGCCTTCAGCCTGTGGGGCCCGCGCGGCGTGGAGTTGTGGCTGCTGGACACGAACAGTGCCCACGCTCGCCGGCTGGGCGGCTTCCAGTTGAACGCGACCACTGGCCGCGGCTTCGCCTGGATGGGCGACGGCCAGTTATTGGTCAAGTTGCGCCCCCCCTCGCAAGGCACCGCGCCGAAAAAGCCTTCCACGCCGGCCGGGCCCAACATCCAGCAAAGTCTGGGCGGCTCGCTGTCCCAGACCCGCACCTATCCCGACCTGCTGCAAACGCCTTACGACGCAGACCTGCTGGACTACCAGTTGAGCAGCCAGCTGGCTCAGGTAAGCCTTGCCGGCAAGGCGAGAATGATAGGCAAGCCGGACAAATACCTCTCAGTCCAGCCTTCTCCCGACCGCCGCTACCTGCTGGCGACTCGACTGCAACGCCCCTATTCCACGCTGGTCCCGATCAGCCGCTTCCCCAGGCGTATCGAAGTATTGAACCTTCAAGGGGACAGCGTGCACCTGGTGACCCAGCGCCCTTTGCTTGAGCGCATGCCGTCCGGCAACGACGCGGTGGAAACCGGTCCGCGAGAGGTGGAATGGCGCGGCGACGCGCCAGCCACGCTGTTCTGGGCAGAAGCGCAGGATGGAGGGGACCCCTCGGTCGAGGCCAGAATCCGTGACGCGCTGTTCCTCCAGTCCGCGCCGTTCAAGCAGCCGCCGTTCAAGCTGCAGGAGCTGGCCAGCCGCTTCGCCGATATCCAGTGGGGCCGAGGCGACCTCGCGCTGGTGACCGAGTACTGGTGGAAAACCCGGCAATTGAAGGTATGGCGCGTCCATCCGGCCGAAGCCGGGCAAGCGCCGCGGCTGCTGAGCCAGCGCAGCTCGGAAGACCGCTACGCCGATCCTGGCTCGCCCGCGATGATCAGCGCCGCCAACGGCCAGCCGCTGCTGCAAACCGGCCCCGGCGGCGAAAGCCTCTATCTGCTGGGCGACGGCGCCGGTCCCGAAGGCGACCGCCCCTTCATCGACATGCTGGACCTCGCCAGCAACCGGGCCACTCGCCTCTGGCGCTCGCAAGCGCCCTGGTTCGAAACCCCGCTGGCCGTACTGGATAGCGGCAAGCAGGCGTTGCTCAGCCGCGAGCAAACCGAAACGCCGCCCAATCTCTACCTGAAAACGCTGGGCGAGGCCGGCAGCCCGCGGCAGCTCACCTTCCTCCCCCATCCCACGCCTCAGCTCAAGGGCGTGCAGAAGCGCCAACTGCGCTACAAGCGGGCGGATGGCATAGATCTGACCGCCACCCTCTATCTGCCCCCAGGCTACAACGCCAATCGCGACGGGCCGCTGCCAATGCTGATGTGGGCCTACCCCGCCGAGTTCAAGAGCGCGGCTGCCGCCAGCCAGGTCACTGACTCGCCCTATCGATTCAACCGAGTGGGCTATTGGGGACCGGAGCCATTCCTGGCGCGCGGCTACGCGGTGCTGGACGACCCTTCCATGCCTATCATCGGCGCGGGCAAACAGGAACCCAACGACAGCTATCTGCCGCAACTGAAGATGGACGCGCAGGCGGCGGTGGACGAGGTCGCGAGGCTGGGGGTGGCCGACCGCGACCGTATCGCCATCGGCGGCCACTCTTACGGCGCCTTCATGACAGCCAACCTGCTGGCGCACACCCGGCTGTTCCGCGCCGGCATCGCCCGATCCGGCGCGTACAACCGCTCGTTGACGCCATTCGGCTTTCAGTCTGAGGAACGCAACTTCTGGCAAGCCAAGGAGGTGTACCAAGCCATGTCGCCGTTCAATTACGCCGAACAAATCAAGGATCCGCTGCTGCTGATCCATGGCGAGGCCGACAATAATCCCGGCACCTTCCCGATCCAGAGCGAGCGGCTGTACCAGGCGCTGCAAGGCCTGGGCGGCACCGCGCGGCTGGCGATGCTGCCGGCGGAAAGCCACGGTTACCGCGCTCACGAATCCATCCTGCATATGCTGTGGGAAGAAGACCGCTGGCTGGAACAGTATGTGAAGCACGCCAGACCGCGAGGGCCCCAGGCGACCAAGCCGTAAGGAAATCCTCCCTCCTGCTTGCTCCCGAGCCCGGCATCGGCCGGGCTTTGCGTTTTCCGTGGCCGACCGCGGCGCCGTCGCTATACACACATTAGAACTTGCGATTTGATTCTGTGTGTACAAAATGGAATATGACGGCCTGCAAATCCCATTCCAAGCGCAGCGCCGGCTAGATTGGGACATCTCATGCGCGACGACAGAGGCCACCGCATTCACATCGAGCAGCCGGGCAGACCCAGGCTGTACCAGCTGGATGACCTGCCAGGCTATGAAGTGGTGGGCGTCATCACCGTGGCCGGACGCAGCGGCGCGCTGGTGAGGAAACGCAGCACCGGCGTCTACAGCATGGTCAACTCCGGCATGCTGCGCCAGCTGGATCAAAGACGGGTGAAAATGGAGCTTGGCCTTGCCTCCAATGCCGGCGCGCCGCAGAAAATGCAAGGCGGCGCCCGCCATAACGTCTATCTCGACGCGGCCAGCATCGCAGCGGCGTTGGCGCTGGGGGACGGCAACATCAGCCGCGGCATCCGGCTGGCGCTCAAGGCCAATGCCGAGTTCGAGCGCAGCCTGGCGGAGGCGTCCAAATGAGGCCTCATCGCGCCCGCCAGGCCGCCCCGGCGCCGGATCAGCCGTATTGCCGCGCGAAGTCCTGCATGAAGTTGACCAGCGACTTGACGCCCTCTATCGGCATCGCGTTGTAGATCGACGCGCGCATGCCGCCCACCGCGCGGTGGCCCTTCAGCTGCGCCAGGCCGTTCTTGCGCGCCTCCAGCAGGAAGATCTCGTCCAGCGACTCGTCCTTCAACTTGAACACCACATTCATCTTCGAACGGAACGGCTGTTCGATGTGAGTCGAGTAGAAGCCGCCGCTGCTATCTATCACGTGGTACAGCAAACCGGCCTTTTCCTCATTGCGGGTAGCTATGCCCTTCACGCCGCCCTGCTCTTTCAGCCATTTGAACACGAGGCCGGCGATGTAGATCGGATAGGTGCCGGGCGTGTTGTACATCGAGTCGGCGTCGGCATGGACCTGATAGTTCAGCATGGTGGGGATGTCGGCCCGCGCTTTGCCCAGCAGTTCCTCGCGAATGATCAGCACGGTCAGGCCGGACGGGCCGATGTTCTTCTGCGCGCCGGCATAGATCATGCCGAAGCGGCTGACGTCCACCTCCCGCGACAGGAAGTCGGACGACATGTCGCAGACCAAGGGCACGCCGTGCTGTTCGGCCGGCACATAGGGAAACTGCAGGCCGCCTATGGTTTCGTTGGAGGTGTAGTGCAGGTAGGCGGCATTAGGGTCGCGCTGCCAGGCAGCCTCCTCCGGAATGTAGGAGAAGTTGCGGTCTTCGCTGCTGGCCGCCACGTTGACCTTGGCGTAGCGCCTGGCCTCCTTGATCGCCAGCTTGGACCAGTGGCCGGTGTTGACGATGTCCACGTTCTCCTTGTCGCCCAACAGATTCAGCGGAACCATCGCGAACTGCAGCGACGCGCCGCCTTGCAAGAACAGCACTTTGTACCCGGCCGGAATGTCCATCAGCTGGCGCAGATCATGCTCGGCGTCATGGATGATTTCCATGAACTCCTTGCCGCGATGGCTCATTTCCATCACGCTCATGCCGGAGCCGTGCCAGTCCAGCAGCTCGCTCTGCGCCTCGGCCAGCACCGCGTGGGGCAACACGGCGGGGCCGGCGGAAAAGTTGTACACCTTGGCCATGGTTCTTCGTCCTCTTGTCTTGTCGTTGTTCAAATGGCGGCGCAGCCGCGAATGGCAATGGATGAGTCAATAAAAAACCGGCGTCCTATGCAAGGATACGCCGGTTTGGTCTCGATCAGGCATGGAGCCGTTCAATTGCTGAGCAGAAAATGGGCTCGGGCCACCGCCACCGGCTTGGCGCGGTCGTCCTGCCAGGCTTCGATCAGCACGTGCGCCACCCGCTTGCCCTGCTTGGTGATCTCGCACTGAGCGAACAGCGTCTGCGGCCGGCCGGGACGCAAATAGTCCAGCGAGAAGTCGACGATCTTGGGCGCCTCCAGCGACTCGCGGCTCCACATCAAATGTATCATCGCCGCGCTTTCCATGAAGCCGCCGATCAGGCCGCCATGCAGCGCCGGCAGCGCGGTGTTGCCGACATTGCGCGGAAGGAAAGGCAGCTCGAAACGCAACTCGCCCCGCTCGTCCTCGCTCATGACGGTCCCCATCAGCTTGACGTAGGGCAGCGCGTCCACGATCTCGGCATAGGCCTTGCGGTCGCGCTGCTCGGCGAAGCGTTGCATGAACTCGCTCATTGCCCGCCCTCCTGCAGCATCGGCGTGCGGCTGGACTCTCGCATGAAGGTGGCCACGCCGTGGGCGATCGGGTCCGCCGGATCGTCGTGATAGCACACCGCGCGGGTGAAGGCGATCTGGCTGGCCAGGCGATAGCATTCGGCGCGGCAGTAGATGGCCTTGCCCGGCGTGGCGGACTTCAGGTAGTCGATGCGCAAGTCCAGCGTGGCGATGGTTTCGATCTCAGGCAAGTTGGCGGTGACGGCGATGGCGCTGCAGGTATCCACCAGCGAGGTGATCACCCCGCCGTGGAGGATGCCGGTGGCCGGGTTGCCCACCAGATCCTCGCGCCAAGCCAGCTTCAGCGTGGGCTTGCGGCCGTCGGTGCCGACGTATTCGAAGCCCAGCGTCGCGCAGTGGGGAAAGGAGACGAAGAGCTCGCTCATCGCCTCCAGCACCCGGGCATTGGCGGGGGTCGGAATCATCAGGCCTCGCCCTGCTCCGGCGCGGCGCCACAATCCGCCTCGCCTTCGCCTTCCGCGCACTCGGCTTCGGACTCGGCCACGATCTCCAGGCCGATCAGCTTCTCGCCGTCGTCCAGGTTGATCAGGCGCACGCCCTGGGCCGAGCGGCCGGTTTCGCGCACTTCCGCCACCTTGGTGCGGATCAGCACGCCGCCGGTGGTGATCAGCATGATGTCGTCGGTTTCCTCCACCAAGCTGGCCGCCACCAGCTTGAAGCCGGTCTTGTCGGTCAGATCCATGGCGATCACGCCCTGGGTGCCGCGGCTGGTCAGACGGAAGTCGCCGACGCAAGTGCGCTTGCCGTAGCCGCCGTCGCTGGCGGTCAGCACCATCTGCTCTTCGGAGTTGGTCACCAGCAGCGAGATCAGCTTCTGGCCTTCGCCCAGCTTCATGCCGCGCACGCCGCGCGAGGTGCGGCCCATCGGGCGCACTTGGCTCTCGCTGAAGCGCACCGACTTGCCGGCGTCAGAGAACAGCATCACCTGGTCGCCTTCGATGGACTGCGCGTCGTCGATCAGTTCGCCTTCGATGATGGCGTCGTCTTCGGACACCGTTTCATCTTCGTCCTCGCCCTGGCCCGCCACGCTCTTACCGCAGGTCAGCGCCACGCCGACCAGGTAATTGCCTTCGTCCAGATTGATGGCGATGATGCCGGCCGCGCGCGGCTTGGAGAAGGCGCGCAGCGGCGTCTTCTTCACCGTGCCGTCGGCGGTGGCCATGAACACGTACTGATCGTCGCGGAACTCGCTGACCGGCAGCAGCGCGTTGATCTTCTCGCCCTCTTCCAGCGGCAGCACGTTGACCATCGGCTTGCCGCGGCTCTGGCGGCCGCCCTGAGGCAGGTCGTACACCTTGCGCCAGTAGCAGCGGCCGCGGCTGGAGAAGCACAGCACGTAGTCGTGGGTATTGGCCACGAACAGCGTTTCGATGAAATCGTCGTCCTTGGTGGCCGCCGCCTGCTTGCCGCGGCCGCCGCGGCGCTGGGCGCTGTAGTCGTCGATCGGCTGCGCCTTGATGTAGCCGGTGTGCGAGATGGTCACCACCATGTCCTGCGGGGTGATCAGGTCTTCGATATTGATGTCGCCGCCGTAAGGCTCGATTTCCGAGCGGCGCGCGTCGCCGAACTGCGCGCGGATGGCGGTCAGTTCTTCGCTGATGATCTGGCTGATGCGCTCCGGCTTGGCCAGGATGTCCAGCAGGTCCAGGATCACATCCATGATCTCGCGGTATTCGCCGACGATCTTGTCCTGCTCCAGGCCGGTCAGGCGCTGCAGGCGCATGTCCAGGATGGCCTGGGCCTGGGTGTCGGACAGATGGTAGCCATCGTCCTTCATGCCGAAGGACGGATCGATATTCTCCGGGCGAGCCTTGTCGCCTTCCACGCGGGACAGCATGTCCTCCACCAGCGACGAGCGCCAGGCGCGGGCCATCAGCGCGGCCTTGGCTTGCGGCGGCGCGTCGGACGCCTTGATCAGCGCGATGATCTCGTCCACGTTGGACAGCGCCACGGCCAGGCCTTCCAGCACGTGGCCGCGTTCGCGCGCCTTCTTCAGTTCGAAGATGGTGCGGCGGGTCACCACCTCGCGGCGGTGGCGCAGGAATTCTTCCAGGATCTGCTTCAGGTTCAACAGGCGCGGCTGGCCGTCCACCAGCGCCACCATGTTCATGCCGAAGCTGTCCTGCAGCTGGGTCAGCTTGTACAGGTGGTTGAGCACCACTTCCGGCATTTCGCCGCGCTTGAGCTCGATCACTACGCGCATGCCGGACTTGTCCGACTCGTCGCGCAGGTCGGAGATGCCCTCGATCTGCTTGTCGCGCACCAGCTCGCTGATGCGCTCCAGCAGGCGGGCCTTGTTCACCTGGTACGGAATCTCGTCGACGATGATCGCTTCGCGGTCGCCCTTGCCGATAGGTTCGGTATGGGTGCGCGCGCGCATGATCACGCGGCCGCGGCCGGTGCGGTAGCCTTCCTTGACGCCGGCGGTGCCGTAGATGATGCCGGCGGTCGGGAAGTCCGGCGCCGGGATGATGTCGATCAGCTCGTCGATGGTGAGATCGCTATTGGCCAGCAGCGCCAGGCAGGCGTCCACCACTTCGTTCAGATTGTGCGGCGGGATGTTGGTGGCCATGCCCACGGCGATGCCGGACGAGCCGTTGATCAGCAGGTTCGGGATCTTGGCCGGCAGGATCAGCGGCTCATGCTCGGAGCCGTCGTAGTTGGGGCCGAAGTCGACGGTTTCTTTTTCGATGTCGGCCAAGAGCTCGTGCGCGATGCGCGCCATGCGGATTTCGGTGTAACGCATGGCGGCGGCGTTGTCGCCGTCCACCGAGCCGAAGTTGCCCTGGCCGTCCACCAACGGGTAGCGCAAGGAAAAGTCCTGCGCCAGCCGCACGATGGTGTCGTACACGGCGGTGTCGCCGTGCGGGTGGTATTTACCGATCACGTCGCCAACGATACGGGCCGACTTCTTGTACGCGCGGTTCCAGTCATTGGATAGCTCGTGCATGGCGTACAGCACCCGGCGGTGCACCGGCTTCAGGCCATCGCGCACGTCTGGCAGCGCCCGGCCCACGATCACGCTCATCGCGTAATCCAGGTAAGAGCGGCGCATCTCCTCTTCGAGGCTGATGGGAAGCGTTTCCTTGGCGAACAGGTTATCGGTCATAAGTATCTTGATTCGTAAGGATGATCCGGCGGCCGCCGCCGCCTGGCGCATCGGAAACCCGATTTCGCGCTTGCGACGCCGCCCGCCGACGGATGTGACAATCTTTCCATTCTACCACGAAAGGCCGGGCAAATGCCTGCGCGGCCAGCGTTCGACCGCATGGCGGCGCTGCGCGGCGGGCATGAAAAAAGGAGGGCCGAAGCCCTCCGTCAAGTCTTGTAGCCAGGAGTGTTACAAGAAAAACTCAGTTCCAGCCCTGCGGCAGCTTGTAGCCGGCGAACTTCTGCTTGGTGTAGGCCTTGAACGCCGGGGAGTTGTAGGCGGCGATCACGTCTTTCGCCCAAGGCTTGGCGGCGTCGGCCGCGCGCACCACTCCCCAGTTAACATAGGCGTAGCTCTTCTCTTGATATACAGCCTCGGTCAGCTTGATGCCGGAGCTGGTGGCGTAGTTGCCGTTGATCACGGCGAAGTCGACATCGCTGCGGGAGCGCGGCAGTTGGGCAGCCTCCAGCGGCACGATCTTCACTTTCTTGAGGTTGACGGCGATGTCGCGCTCGGAAGCGGTCAGCGGATTGATGCCCGGCTTCAGCTTCACCCAGCCCAGATCATTCAGCATCACCAGCGCGCGGGCGAAGTTGGACGGATCGTTCGGCGCGGCGATGGTCGCGCCCGGCTTCACGTCCTTCAGCGACTTCAGCTTGCCCGGGTAGATGCCCAGCGGCGCGGTCGGCACCTGGAACGCCTCTTTCAGCGACAGCTTGTGCTCTTTGGCGAAGTTGTCGAGGTAGGGCTTGTGCTGGAACACGTTCACGTCCAGCGAGCCTTCCTGCAGCGCCAGATTGGGGCGGACATAGTCTGTGAATTCCACCAGCTTCACGGTGTAGCCCTGCTTTTCCAGCTGGGGCTTGATCGATTGCTTGACCATGTCGCCGAAGTCGCCGACGGTGGTGCCGATGACGATCTGCTTCTTGGCCGGGTCGGCGGCCAGAACCTGGCCGGCCAGGGCCAGGCCTACGACGGATGCGGCAACTGCCTTGATCACGAATCTACGCATTATTCTCTCCTTTAGATTTTGAAATCAGCGCTTGTCGAGTTTCGCCGCCAGACGGTTGCCCAGCAGCTGGATGATTTGCACCAGCGCCACCAGCAGCAGCACCATGGCCACCATCACGTCGGTCTGGAAGCGGTAGTAGCCGTAGCGGATGGCCAGATCGCCGATGCCGCCGCCGCCCACCACGCCCGCCACCGCGGTGTAGCTGAGGAAGCTGATGGTCAGGATGGTGAGGCTGGAGATCAGGCCGGAACGGGCCTCGTTCACCAGCACCTTGAAAATGATCTGGGCCGGACTGGCGCCCATCGCCTCGGCGGCCTCCACCACGCCGCGCGGAATCTCGCGCAGCGTCTGCTCCACCAGGCGGGCGAAGTACGGAATGGCGGCGAAGGACAGCGGCACCGACGCGGCTACCGGGCCGATGGTGCTGCCCACCAGCGCGCGGGTCAGCGGAATCAGCACCACCATCAGAATGATGAAGGGGAAGGAGCGCACCAGGTTCACCAGCCAGCTCAATACGCCGTTGACGGCGCGGTTGGCGAACATCTGGCCAGGCTGGGACAGGTACAGGATCACCCCCAGCGGCCCGCCTAGCAGCACGGCAGCGCTCAGTCCCACGCCCAGCATCACGCAGGTTTCCAGCAAGGCCTGCCAGATTTCCGGGGCCATCGATTGCAGATTCTGCAGCGCTTCGTTCAGGGTTGCGGCATCCATTTACGCGGCCTCCAGCAACGAGCGGGCCAGATCCGAATCAGCCTCCACTTCGCGATTGTTCACATCCACCACCTCCACTACGCGCCCTTGATCCAGCACGGCGGCGCGATGGCAGATGCTGCGCACCACGTTCATTTCATGGGTGACGATCACCACGGTGACGCCGAAGCGGGCGTTGATGTCCTGCAGGCAGTCCAGGATGGATTGGGTGGTTTTCGGGTCTAGCGCCGAGGTGGGCTCGTCGGCCAGGATCACGTGCGGACGCGGAGCCAGGGCGCGGGCGATGCCGACGCGCTGCTTCTGGCCGCCGGACAGCTGGGCCGGATAATGGTTGGCGCGGTCTTCCAGGCCGACCACGGCCAGGCACTCGGCCACGCGCTTCTCGATATCGGCCTTGCTCCAGCCGGCGATCTCCAGCGGGAAGGCGACATTGCCGGCGACGGTGCGGTTGGCCAGCAGATTGAACTGCTGGAACACCATGCCGATGTTTTGACGGGCTGCGCGCAGCGCCTTGGGAGACAGGCTGGTCAAATCCTGGCCGTCCACGATCACGGCGCCGTCGTCCGGGCGCTCCAGCAGGTTGATCAGGCGCAGCAAGGTGGATTTGCCAGCGCCGGAGAAGCCGATCAGGCCGAAGACTTCCCCAGCCTTGATGGTCAACGAGGTCTCCGCCACGGCGTCGAACCAACCGCCTTCCGGGCGGCGGAACCGTTTGCGGACATTTTGCAGATGAATCATTCCAAACACTCCCAAAGCACAAAGCCCGCCGTTTGCTGCGGCGGGCTTTGCTGTGGAAATCTTCGGACTATCCGGGAGACTTATGCAGACAGATTCAGATGTTGCTGGGTCTGTCTACCCACGCTTTAGCTGTTTTACGCCCGCAAGCTGTGTTCAAATCGGCGATAAATTTGATTGAGATTGAACATCTTTTTTCGCTTAGCGTCAACACCCTTTTGAAAAAATATAAGCAATCGTCTCGTTATTGCGAAAAATTCTTTGCAATATAATTCCAGGAAATTTTTATATTCCTCCTGGTTATGGCCACCGCCACAACGGCCGGATCTCCGCGCACAGCGGCAAATGGTCAGACAAGCCGGACCATGGCCGGCCGCCTAGCACCCTGGCCGACTCCACCTTCAAGCCGCGCACGTAGATGCGGTCCAACGCCAGCATCGGCATCCGCGCCGGAAAGCTTTGCGCATGGCGTCCATGCAGCGTCAGGAACGCCTCCTCCAAGCCCAGCTCCTGCCGCAGCAACGCGCTGGCCTCGCAGCGCCAGTCGTTGAAGTCCCCGGCCAGGATCAAAGGCAGATGGTCCGCTATGCCCTGCCGCACATAATCGGCCAAGCCGCGGTATTGCCTGCGCCGATCGAAGGCCAGCAAATTGAAATGGCCGCACAGCGCCACCACCGGCTGTGGCCAGCCATCCGGCTGCAACAGGCATTGCAGCACGCCCCTGCTTTCGAAACGATTGACCGAAATATCGCGATTGCACCACTCTCGAACGTGAAACCGCGTCAGCAAGGCATTGCCATGGTGACCATGGCCATAACTGGCATTCAGCCCGTACACCGCGCGATGCGCCAGCCGTCCCGCCAAATAGTGGTGCTGCGGCTGAGCGGGCCAGATCTGATGGCGCAAAGCCCGCTCCAGATTTTTGCCCTGCACCTCCTGCAGAAACAGCATGTCCGGCGACAGCTCAGCCAAAGCCTCGGCCATCCCGCCCACCCGCACATGCCGGTTCAGCGGGGACATGCCCTTGTGGATGTTATAAGTGCATATCGTGATACTTTTCATATGAATATCAACGACTTACGTTTCAAGTTATCAAATAAAACATTAATAAAAATGGCAATTTCCAACCCTTAAAAATCAAGCGCTTACGCATCAATTTCGGAAATTATTTAGCATAAATGATCGCATTGCTCGCCACCCCGCGCCAAGCTTCTGTATCTAACTGTAGCCCCCATCTGCAAATGTACTTGCTTAAACTAAAATGAAGAGAAACAGATGCATTGGGATCGGGGAGTTCGCATGCAGGTTCGTGTTCGGCAGCTTCTGGCCGAGGCGCCCCCCATGGTCGGCATACACGCTGCTAGCCATCCATGAGCAACTGACCTCTCTCTCGTCGGCAAACGAGCTCGCTCACTGGCTTGAAGGGCTTCGAGAAGGTATGCCGCACTTACCTCCACTCCTTCTCGCCCTCGCCGGCCGCGGCCCTTACATTTCTAGGCTTCAACGTATCATTTACAACGAGTGGTCCAATCATTGGATCGAACGTTTTGACGATCCCGCATTCCGTTCAGCAGATCCCATCCTAACCGGCCCCGTGCGGAATCCAGTCATCTGGTCCCATGAAATCGCTAAGATCCGCCCGCCCATCAACGGCGGAATGGCGCCTGAAGATCACGACCCATTCAATGGCTTTAGAATAAAAAACAACCAGCGTTCAATTAACCGCCGAGCTTTTGCAAGCGTCCACCGGTGTCGGCGGCACGGCGTGCGAAATCCATGGACAGCGCCAAGGCGCGCTCTGAGACCCCATCCGCGCCAGCGGGGAGACCATGGCCGCCTCAGCCCCGAGAGTGGCTCGGCGCTCCAGCCCCTGCTGATCTCTCCCCTTCGATCGGCATGCGGATGCCCTTCCGCCGCCCAGTCTGCCAATTCAAAGATAAGCATTAAAACTTAAGCATTTCTTCAGATAGATAAAAGCGAACAGTTAACTATCCTTGCTATGGGCATATGCTCACAAGTCAAGGAGTAAGTCATGGAACAGCGTTACGTCATCCGTTCCACTCAAGACAACCGCTACTGCATCGGCGTTATCGACGACACCAATGGCGGCAAAGTCGTGCTGGCCAAGTATGAAAGGGGCGGCACCACCCGCACCCGCTGGACGCTCGACACCTTCACCGGCCTCATCCGGCTGGCCTCGTCGGAACAGCTGGTGCTGGACGCCACGCCCCAGTCGCAAGGCACCCAGCTGACCGTCACCAACTACCAGTTCGGCAAGAAGAGCCAAACCTGGGACTGGGTGAAGAAGCCGCAAACCATCATCAACAGCGGCAACGGCATGGTGGTGGACAACCAGGGCGCAGTCGTGGAGCTGGGCAACCCCATCATCCTGTGGACCGACCACAATGGCTCGAATCAGCACTGGGAATTCCAGGTGGTGGAGGTGGCGCTGTTCAAGACCGTAGCCGAGGAAGAGGCCGCTGGAGCAAAATAATATCGACCGCCCGCACCCCTCGCGTCCCGCGAACCGTGGCGGGCACATCCAGCACGCGCAGGAAACCTGCGTTACCCGACGCGCCGAAACACGAACCCGTTTGCGTAGCACGCCGCCTGTTGCCCCGCTGAAAACCAGCAGCGGCGGACACATTTTCATGGCCGGCGACGCCATTCGCTTCCATGCGCGGAATGCCCGGCGCGGATGCACGACACCCTGGAGCGGCGGCCTGTCCGCCGCTCCACGCCGTTTCAGGAGAGCCCGATGGCCAACACCATCCACATTACCGCCAGCGACAACCAAGTCATCCTCACCGCTTACGTCTGGGGCAACAGCTACCAGATCGCCGACATCAAGAGCGGCAACAGCAATCCGGTCAACGTCACCATCAATCTCAAACAAGGCCAGTACACCGGACCGCTGAGCCTGGACGGCGTGGACACGCCGCTGTCCGGCACCTACAACGTGTACCTGGCGCCGGGCCAGTACACGCTGGTGGGCACCGGCATCAACTGGGGCGGCCCTCAGTCCTTCGCCGTCAGTCTGAACGGCGCGGCGCTGAAAACCCAGTACAGCAACCCGGAGGAAGGCGTGGTCTGGGCATCCGTCCCCACCAAGCTGCAGCAGTAATGCGCCGCTCGCGGCGGCGCGCCGCCGCGTTCGCCAGCCGCCTCGCCCTCGCGGGGCATTTCCGCTCCCCGCCGCCCCGCCGGCCATTTTCACGTCAGGGTCGTAGCAGCCACGCAACAGTGCATGTCTACAACATCTAGTGCCTATTCAATCACGGGCAACCGCTGCTAGCGTATGCGGCGTTTCAAGCCATTTTCTGACAGCCGCATCCCGTCGCCATTTCGCCCGCCAAAAATTTTCCATTCCCGCAAAGCCAATAACGGCGCGGCTTTCCGCTTGCGCTGCCAGATTTCCAGCCAAAGTCAAGACTTGAACTACGTCACCCCGACCACTAGAATTTGGGCAGATTTGACGGTGCTGACGGTATATATTGTGTTTACCCACAGCCCGCACACAGCTTTTCAACAGAATTGTCCACAAGCCGACCTGCCCTTCAAGAAAGCAGCGCGGCCGGACGTAAACTTCTCTTTATCGAGGGATACATGCAACTGACCACCTTTGAAGGGCAAACCGCCGCGGAACTCGGCCGCGCAGCAGCGCCGCAAGCCGATTTCAGCCTGTACAAGACCATCCGACGCAATGGCGCGGTGGTGCCGTTCGAACCCGTCAAGATCTCCATCGCCATGACCAAGGCCTTCCTGGCCGTGATGGGGCATCAAGGCGCCACCTCCGCCAGCATTCGCGACAAGGTGGCCCAACTGACCGAACAGGTGGTCAACGCGCTGATGCGCCGCAAGCCGGAAGGCGGCGCCATCCATATCGAAGACATCCAGGATCAGGTTGAGCTGTCGCTGATGCGATTCGGCGAGCACGACGTGGCCCGCGCCTACGTGCTGTACCGCGAACAGCGCTCGCAAGAGCGCGCCGCCCGCGGCGAAGCGCTGACCAGCGTGCAGATCAACGTGCTGCGCAAGGACGGCCGCAAGCTGCCGCTGGACGTGGCCCGCCTGCGCGCCAACATCGAAGCCGCCAGCAAGAACCTGGCCGGCATCGACGTGGACGCCATCCTGGCCGAGACCCTGAAGAACATCTACGATGGCGTGCCGGAAGAAGAAGTGGGCAAGTCCGCCATCCTGGCCGCCCGCTCCATGATCGAGCAAGACCCGGCCTACGATTACGTGACCGCCCGCCTGCTGATGGGCAACATCCGTCTGGAAATCCTGGGCGAAGCCGTGAGCCAGGACGAAATGGGCAAGCAATACGCGCCCTACTTCGCCGACTACATCAAAAAGGGCATCGCCGCCGAGCTGCTGGACGAAAAGCTGGCCGAATACGACCTGAAAAAGCTGGGCGCGGCGCTGGACGCCGAACGCGACCTGCAATTCGGCTACCTGGGCCTGCAAACCCTGTACGATCGCTACTTCCTGCACGTGGACGGCGCCCGCATCGAAATGCCGCAGGCTTTCTACATGCGCGTCGCCATGGGCCTGGCGCTGAACGAAGTGAACCGCGAAGACCGCGCCATCGAGTTCTACAACGTGCTGTCCAGCTTCGACTTCATGTCGTCCACCCCGACGCTGTTCAACTCCGGCACCCGCCGCAGCCAGCTGTCCAGCTGCTACCTGACCACCATCGCCGATGACCTGGACGGCATCTACGAAGGCATCAAGGAAAACGCGCTGCTGTCCAAGTTCGCCGGCGGCCTGGGCAACGACTGGACCCCGGTGCGCGCCATGGGCTCGCACATCAAGGGCACCAACGGCAAATCGCAAGGCGTGGTGCCGTTCCTGAAAGTGGTGAACGACACCGCCGTGGCGGTGAACCAGGGCGGCAAGCGCAAGGGCGCCGTCTGCGCCTACCTGGAAACCTGGCACGCCGACATCGAGGAATTCCTCGAGCTGCGCAAGAACACCGGCGACGACCGCCGCCGCACCCACGACATGAACACCGCCAACTGGATTCCGGACCTGTTCATGAAGCGCGTGATGGAAGGCGGCGACTGGAGCCTGTTCTCCCCGTCCGAAACCCCGGACCTGCACGACCTGTACGGCCAGGCATTCGAAAAGGCCTACACCGCCTACGAAGCCAAGGCCGCCCGCGGCGAGCTGAAGGTGCACAAGCGCATCCCGGCCCTGAGCCTGTGGCGCAAGATGCTGACCATGCTGTTCGAAACCGGCCACCCGTGGGTCACCTTCAAGGACCCGTGCAACATCCGCAGCCCGCAGCAGCACATGGGCGTGGTTCACAGCTCCAACCTGTGCACCGAGATCACGCTGAACACCAATGACGACGAAATCGCCGTCTGCAACCTGGGTTCCGTGAATCTGTCCGCGCACCTGAAGGCTGACGGCAGCATGGACGCCGACAAGCTGCAGCGCACCATCCGCACCGCGCTACGCATGCTGGACAACGTGATCGACATCAACTTCTACCCGGTGAAGAAGGCGCGCAACTCCAACCTGAAGCACCGCCCGGTAGGCATGGGCGTGATGGGCTTCCAGGACTGCCTGCACATCAAGCGCGTGCCGTACGGCTCCAACGCCGCCGTGGAATTCGCCGACGAATCCATGGAAATGGTGGCTTACTTCGCCTACCTGGCCTCCACCGAGCTGGCCGAAGAGCGCGGCCGCTACCCGTCGTACAGCGGCAGCCTGTGGGACCGCGGCGTGCTGCCGCACGACAGCATCAACCTGCTGGCGGCCGAGCGCGGCGGCTACCTGGAAGTGGACCGCACCGAACGCATGGACTGGAACAAGCTGCGCGACCGCATCAAGCAGCACGGCATGCGCAACAGCAACTGCCTGGCCATCGCCCCGACCGCGACCATCGCCAACATCATCGGCGTGTCCGCATCCATCGAGCCGACCTACCAGAACCTGTTCGTCAAATCCAACCTGTCCGGCGAATTCACCGTCACCAACGAATACCTGGTGCGCGATCTGAAAGCCGCCGGCCTGTGGGACGAAGTGATGGTGGCCGACCTGAAATACTTCGACGGCAGCCTGGGCCAGATCGACCGCGTGCCGGCCGAACTGAAAGCCATCTACGCCACCGCTTTCGAAGTGGACCCGAAATGGCTGGTGGAAGCGGCTTCCCGCCGCCAGAAGTGGATCGACCAGGCGCAGTCGCTGAACCTGTACATGGCCGGCGCTTCCGGCAAGAAACTGGACGAGCTGTACAAGCACGCCTGGCTGCGCGGTCTGAAGACCACCTACTACCTGCGCACCCTGGCCGCCACCAGCGCCGAGAAGTCCACCGGCCGCGGCGGCGAGCTGAACGCCGTGTCCAGCCAGGCGCAAACCGCGCCGACAGCCGCGGTGGACAACACCCCGGCCACCGACGCCAAGTTCTGCAGCATCGACAACCCCGATTGCGAATCCTGCCAGTAAGGCGGATTTCGTAGGGCGGAACACCCCGCAAGGGGCGTTCCGCCGAATGGCAAAACCTCTCGCGAGGTTAAGCCAGACTGGGAGGCGCAAGCCTCCCCATCCTCAAGCCGCTTGGCCTTCAGGCGGTTTCGGGATGCAAGCCCCGGCCCCGCTCTGATTGCGGCGGGCTGGAAAAATGCCGCGCCCCGACGCAAAGACGAGACGAAAGCCCCGCCATGAGCCTGGAAGCATTTTTCGAGCAATACCGGCAAAGCTATTCGCAGCTGGACGTGGATGCCGTGATGTCGCGCTTCACCGTGCCCTTCACCGCCATCCACCACGGCGACCTGGCCTGCTGGACCGACGCCCTCTCGCTGCGCGCCACCACCTCGGCCCTGCTGGAATGGTATCGCGCCCAGGGCTTCGCCGAGGCCAGCCTCCAACTGGAGAGCGTGCTGCCGCTGGGCGAAGACGCCGCCTGCGCCGCCGTGGCCTGGACCGTGGCGCGCCACGGCCAGCCGCCGTGGCGCTACCGCACCGGCTACCACCTGAAAAAGGTGAATGGCGAATGGAAAATCTACGGCCTGGTGCAATACGACACCGCGCCGGAGCAGCAAGCGATGGCCCCGCCATCGCAACCGCCGCAAGCCGTCACCGGCTAGCACGCAAGGCGTCGACGGGCTCGCCCGCCGGCAAGGCAACAGGCAGCGCACGGAGGATCAGATGCAGACATTTGAAAACATCGGCATTACCGGCTTCTGCGAAGAAAAATCGCACAACCCGGACAAGCAATTCCTGCTGTTCAACATGTATCTGCAACTGAACGCCGCGCCGCCAAACGAGTGGAAAGACTTCTTCAACGAAGCCCGCCGCCTGCCGCGCGCCCAGCTGTGGCGCAAGGCCTGGATAGAGGGCGACACCCTGGTGGTGTACTGCCAGCCGGAAGAGCTGCAGCAGGAAATCGAGACGCTGAAAGAAGACCTGACCGACGCCAACCGCCAGTATCGCCAGCTGCAGGCCTTGCGCGCCCAACGGCGGCGGCAGCAGGAGCAGATGGACCAGGAAGAAGCCTGTGAACGCCGGCTGATCCGCCAACTGGCCCAGCAATTGCGCTTCTAAAACCGCGGGAGACGCCATGAGCACCACCGCCTATTACCTGCTGCGCAGAAGCGTGAGCGGCCGCAAGCCGCTGCTGGCCGACGCCGGCGCCCACGCCCTCCGCGTGCAGGCCGCGCCGCCGGACAACGCCCCGGCCGCGCCGGGCAGCATAGAAATCACCCGGCAAAGCCAGCTGCAGCCCGCTCAGGCCATGCAGGCGCCGCAACCGGAAAAAGCCGTAAAAACCGCATAAGCAAACCGCCGCGCTCCGGCGCGGCAAAACCAAGAATCAGGAGCACCCATGCTGAATTTCGAAGACGCCGTCCCCGCCCCGTCCGCCGCCCCCTCCTCCATGGACGCCCATGGCAGCGGCCGCGTAAACGTGGTGGACAAGAAGGTGATCAACGGCACAACCGACGTCAACCAGCTGGTACCGTTCAAGCACAAATGGGCTTGGGAAAAGTACCTGGCGCAGTGCGCCAACCACTGGATGCCGCAGGAAGTGAACATGCAGCGCGACATCGAACAATGGAAAACCGGCCAGCTGACCGAAGACGAAATGCGCGTCGTGAAGCGCAACCTGGGCTTCTTCGTCACCGCCGACTCCCTGGCCGCCAACAACATCGTGCTGGGCACCTACCGCCAGATCACCAGCCCGGAATGCCGCCAGTTCCTGCTGCGCCAGGCCTTTGACGAAGCCATCCACACCCACGCCTACCAGTACATCGTGGAAAGCCTGGGCCTGGACGAAGGCGAAGTGTTCAACGCCTATCACGAAGTGAAGTCCATCCGCGACAAGGACGAATTCCTGATCCCGTTCATCGACGTGCTGTGCAACCCGGAATTCAAAACCGGCACCGTCGAAAACGACCAGAAGCTGCTCAAATCCCTGATCGTGTTCGCCTGCATCATGGAAGGCCTGTTCTTCTACGTCGGCTTCGTGCAGATCCTGGCTCTGGGCCGCCAGAACAAGATGACCGGCGCCGCCGAGCAGTACCAGTACATCCTGCGCGACGAGTCCATGCACTGCAACTTCGGCATCGACCTGATCAACACCATCAAGCTGGAAAACCCGCTGCTGTGGACCGACAGCTTCAAGGCCGAGATCGTGGAGCTGTTCAAGCAAGCCGTGGAGCTGGAATACGCCTACGCCGAAGACACCATGCCGCGCGGCGTGCTGGGCCTGAACGCCAGCATGTTCAAGGAATACCTGCGCTTCATCGCCAACCGCCGCATGCAGCAGATTGGCCTGGACCCGCTGTTCCCGGGCGTGAACAATCCCTTCCCGTGGATGAGCGAGATGATCGACTTGAAGAAGGAGAAGAACTTCTTCGAGACCCGCGTCACCGAGTATCAGACTGGCGGGGCGTTGAGCTGGGATTGATTTGACATAAAACGTTGACAGATATTTATGTAAAAGGCACACTAATTAAGTGTGCCTTTTTTATTTCTAAATTTTAAAATACACCAAAACTGCTATCATGCCTGCCAAATCAATCAAAATAGCGAATTTTGCCCATATAAAAGAAATAAATATCAGCTTCGGTGATTTAACAGTTATTGTTGGGCCGCAAGCATCTGGAAAAAGCCTTGCAATGCAATGGGTTAAACTGCTGGCCGATAGAAATGCCGTATGCTCAGATCTAAAGAAGTATGGGTATTATTTTGAAAAAAATAGCGAATTTTACTCTCTTTACTTCGGCGAAGGTTATGAAAGAAGCGTAACAGAAGATGTGAATATTATTTTTAATGGGGAAGATGCAAGTCCACTAGCATTACCTGAAAAAAAAGTTTTTGCAAAAAAACATAAAATTAGAGTTATACCAGCACATAGAGGGCTACTAATGGTAGATGGGTGGCCAAAGTTGTTTCAGCAGCATGCCATGGACACCCCATATGTAGCTCGTCGCTCATCTGAAGATCTGTACAACCAGCTTACGAGCATGAACACTTCAGAAACTGATGTAATTTTCCCAAGACAAAATAGACTAAAATCATCTGTCAGAGAAATCATTAATCAAGCTGTTTACCATGACTCAACATTGAATCTATCTAAACACTCCCAAAGGAAAAGATTAGAGTTAAAAATCCCAGACGGATCAGGAATCCCGTTTATGAACTGGACAGCCGGCCAACGAGAATTTACACCGTTACTTCTTTCACTTTATGACCTAATGCCGGCTGGAAAAGTAAAGAAACATGAAGACATTTGCACAATAATAATTGAAGAACCAGAAATGGGGTTGCATTCAAAAGCCATTGAATCCTTTCTTGTCCTGATTGTTGAATTAATTCATCGCGGATATAAAGTTATACTTACAACTCATAGCTCAATTTTCCTTGATTTTGCATGGGGAATATCTCAACTTAAGCTGAGTTGTGCGACTTCAGCCGACTACTGCAATGCACTTCGCATACCGATTGCAATGCAAGATTGCATAGACACTTTAAAAAAATCCAAAATCAAGATATATAATTTTGATTTCGGAAGCGATGGTCGCGTAAAGAGCCATGACATTACATCTCTTGATCCATTTGCCGTGAGCACTCATGAGAACACATGGGGTGGACTTGCTTCATATACAAAAAATATCGGGGACGCTCTGTACAAAATAAACAACAGGTGTGAATAACAAATGACTCTGAAAAATACCATGTGCCCTGAATTTGACGCGGCAATAAAAATTGGAATGAAGGCAATAAAAGACAAGAGATCAATAGAAGAAAAAAACCCAGCAAAAATCATCTACAGCATTGATCTTGATGAATTCATGAAAACCAAAGGCTACCATCAACAAAATAGATGGGACTACTTGGTTGAAATTTCAAATTCTTTGAAAGATGGCGTTCACGCCATTGAAATACACCCAACTGGTGGTGGTCAGCCACAGCTTATTATTGAAAAAAAGAGAGCTGCTATTCAACAATTAAATTCCAATGCCAAATGGGCAGGAGTGAACATTATCTCTTGGCATTGGATACTAACTAAAAATTCTAGCTACAACCCAATGGATAAATCATATCTAAAAGTCCAGGCAGAGGGAATAAAAATTGAAGGTAAGACTTTTAAAATAATATAATTATCATTAACGTGCACTCCACCGCGTACACCGGATATCGTTCGTTATACATCGAGGCGGAACGCCTCTGCGAAGTCTCTGCCCTACTGCACCTACCGCGTAGGGTGGAAGCCCCGACCCTTTCGGAGCGCTCCGCCGAACATGCAATAAAAATAGCTTGGATAAACGGGCTAAGACCCGCTAACAAAACCTCTTGATGCCAGATGCTTATGCCCTCACCTGGCGAAGATGCAACGAAAAGTCATCAGCCAGAAGCTTTGGAAGTCATTGCAGCCGCTACTCTCCCCGCCGCCGCGTTCCCACCGGGGTGGGAGGCCGCGGTTGGATGATTTTGCTGCCCTCAACGGCATCTTGTTTGTTCTCACTACCGGCATTCCTTGGGAGGACCTCCCGCAGGAACTCGGTTTTGGCAGCGGGATGACCTGCTGGCGAAGGCTGCGGGATTGGCAAGCGCAAGGCATTTGGGACCGCCTACACCTGGCTCTGCTGATACAACTGCGCCAACACGATCAAATTGATTGGAGCCGGGCCAGCATTGATGGGGCTAGCGTTGCCAGCCCCCGGGGGGCCAAGAGACCGGCCCCAACCCCACCGATCGAGGTAAATGCGGCAGCAAACGGCACATCATCGTAGATCGCCGAGGTTTGCCATTGGCGCTGAGCATTACCGGCGCCAATCGGCACGACTCCATGGTCTTCGAAACTTTGGTCGATGCGATTCCTGCCGTTCCTGGGTTGCCAGGACGGCCCAGACAAAAGCCTTACAAGCTGCATGCTGACAAAGGCTATGACTACCGCCGTTGCCGTGCACACCTGAGCCAACGCGGAATCTTGGTGCGAATCGCGCGGCGCGGGGTGGAAAGCAGCGAGAGACTAGGTCGCCACCGCTGGGTGGTAGAACGTACCCATTCTTGGCTAGCTGGCTTCGGGAAATTGCGCATCCGCTTCGAGCGGCGGCTGGATACGCATTACGCCTTGCTCAAGCTGGCTTTCTCATTGATATGTCTGCGATTTGTCGACAGGTTTTGTTAGCGGGTCTTACTACGGTCTTGCCTGTGGCACATGCGGAGGGTTAGGTAAAACAGACACGATGACTTATCGGCTTAACCATAGAACAAAGCCTGTTCTTTCATTAATATTGGTATTCATCTCCACTGTTCTAATAATGTTTTTTGGCATATTCCGTAACGAATACTTTCATGAAGTGCTAACTTTCTGCACTACCATTTTAGGCAGTGTGGTCGGCTATTATTTCTCAACAAAGGGAAATGAAGAAGGGCCATAGCACAAACAATATATATTGTTCTCCAGCTCTTAAGAGTGGCTAACAAAACCTCAGGCGGTCGCTTGTAAGTCGCTGATCTTCCATGTGCGCCACTGTGCAAAATATAGGTTTTGTTAGCGGGTCTAAATCCGCTTCGCAGATGATATTTGACATGCCAGTTCCGCCCGGCAAACGGGCAAGACGATTGCTCGGCCAATCCCCCTGACCCCAGGCTGCTCTTACAGCGCTGTGAAACCCCATCTTTCAAACCAGCCTCTGAGAGCTGCCAGAGCTACATGCATGCGAATCTTTGACTCACCCAGCAGTAGGCGCTACCGTCTCCGCGCGTCGAAGCGCCGACAGCTTATCACGAATCTGGTTCGAAACCAGGCTTGCACTGAAGGGGTTATCTGCTAACTGGTTCGATTCCAATCTTCATACTTGACAATAACAAGGTGAAGCCGCTTTGTTTAGATGCCTTACCATTCACTGGATCCAAGTTGATGAAATTGAAAAATACGGCTCTCACCTTGCTGATGCTTGCACAGTCGTTCACTCCGCTTCTGGCTGCCACAAAAGACACCTTATCGGATGTGGACAAAGCCGGAAATAAACTAAAGAACATGAGCGTAGCCCCGCAAGGCTCTCCTGAAGCATCCGTTCAAGGCTGTACATCAGATAAAGAATTTTGTAGCGAACTGATCTATCAAAAAGACAGCTCACTTCCCATTCTAAAAATCACCCAGATTCATGGAAAAGAGAGCAATGTCAGCTTTGAACTAAAAGAGCTGACATCTGAACTCATGAACACAACGCTGACCCTTTGGCCTCGCATGCTGTATTTGGCCGACACTACCCAGGGCATGATGATTGGCATTGAAGAGGACTCACATACCATGTATTCCGGCGGAGGTGCCAACTCCAGCATCCTTCACCTGTTCCATTTATATCCCAAAAATAATGAAATGAACATTCGGGAAACATTGACAGTATCCACATACGGCAGCGCTCTTATACGGGCCTGTTTTTCTGAGCGGGATTACAAACAGCGTCGCGGCGCCTGTCATGACGAATATGAATTCAAAAGCCAATTCCACCTAGATAAGCGGGTAGATGCCGGATTTCCAAAGTTGATTTTCCAAACCCACGCCACCAGTTTTCCCGGACCTGTCTCTCGACTTACCGACTCCTTGGCTAGCCTTCCACTGAAAAAGAAAGACCTAGTAAAAGTGGTAGACCCAGAATGCACTTTCCGTCGCATTTTCAGCTTTGATCTTGCAACTGGAGTCTACATCCCCAATAAAGAACTACCCACGTGTGAAAATTACACAGTGCCATAACTGCATAGCGGACCACATAGGAAGCAGACCCGTAAAATCAACGATTTTTCCTATAAAAACAACGCACAAGATGATGAAATACGCTTTATTCTCGCTAGCATGCTTTGTCACATTCCCTGTCATTGCCGGAACTGCCAGCAACCAGGATGTAGAAAAATTCGTCGAGACAGCAGACTTGTGCGATCACTTCTTGGGAGAGATCGGCGGACCGGGTTCCCCCAAGGAACAGAAACAGCTGGTCAATAAGAGCCGCTAACAAAACCTCTTGATGCCAGATGCGTATGCCCTCACCTGGCGAAGATGCAACGAAAAGTCATCAGCCAGAAGCTCTGGAAGTCATTGCAGCCGCTACTCTCTCCGCCGCCGCGTTCCCGCCGGGGTGGGAGGCCGCGGCTGGATGATTTTGCTGCCCTCAACGGCATCTTGTTTGTTCTCACTACCGGCATTCCTTGGGAGGACCTCCCGCAGGAACTCGGTTTTGGCAGCGGGATGACCTGCTGGCGAAGGCTGCGGGATTGGCAAGCGCAAGGCATTTGGGACCGCCTACACCTGGCTCTGCTGATACAACTGCGCCAACACGATCAAATTGATTGGAGCCGGGCCAGCATTGATGGGGCTAGCGTTGCCAGCCCCCGGGGGGCCAAGAGACCGGCCCCAACCCCACCGATCGAGGTAAATGCGGCAGCAAACGGCACATCATCGTAGATCGCCGAGGTTTGCCATTGGCGCTGAGCATTACCGGCGCCAATCGGCACGACTCCATGGTCTTCGAAACTTTGGTCGATGCGATTCCTGCCGTTCCTGGCTTGCCAGGACGGCCCAGACAAAAGCCTTACAAGCTGCATGCTGACAAAGGCTATGACTACCGCCGTTGTCGTGCACACCTGAGCCGACGCGGAATCTTGGTGCGAATTGCTCGGCGCGGGGTGGAAAGCAGCGAGAGACTAGGTCGCCACCGCTGGGTGGTAGAACGTACCCATTCTTGGCTAGCTGGCTTCGGCAAGTTGCGCATCCGCTTCGAACGGCGGCTGGATACGCATTACGCCTTGCTCAAGCTGGCTTTCTCATTGATATGTCTGCGATTTGTCGACAGGTTTTGTTAGCGGGTCTAAGGCGAATCGCTACTGCGATATCGCCAAGCGCCAGTTCAAGAAAGTCGATGCCAAGTACAAAGCCGATAAAGATGCCCAGGCCATCTTGGAAGACTACCGCGAGCAACTGGCGGATTAGCTGAAAAGCCCGCGATTGCGGGCTTTTTTTAGTTCAGTGCATAGTCAACTGCGAAACCTGCCCATTCGGTCTGGACAGTGAAAGCCCTGCCCCAGCCTGCTACGCGTAAAATCGCCAGATGGTGCTCAACACACCTCCGTTAGCGGTGGCCCACGCCCGAAAGCCGTGGTTGTTCAACACGCCCTTGCATTGCATCCCACTTGCGCCCTTGCGCTCGCAATGCTTGGTCGGGCAAAGCCGTTTGGAGACATCGCTATGGATGTTCGTACTGTCGTTTCTCTTTCCCCTCCCCTTATTCGCCCTCCCCGCCATTTGTCGCGTGCATCGTTGCGCCTGCGCGCCGCATATCGGCTTGCGTTTTTAGCAGCGCAGTTTGCGCGTTTGCTTGGGGAGGCCCGGCCATGAATGCAGCTATCGATCAGCAGGTAAATGCGCCGCTGCGGCTGGATTTCGCCAAGGGTTTGGCCATGAGGGTGGTGCGGCGGCCTGAGGGGTTCTGGCTGGTGGCCGCGGAGGTGGCGGCGTCCATGAAGCTGGAGGTGGAGGATTTGCTGAAGGCCTTGGGCGAGCCGCTGGGGCGGCCCTTGCGGCTGGCGGATGAGGCGGAGCCGGTGTTGTGCCTGTCCGAAGGCGAGCTGGACGAGGTGTTCCGCCGCATCAAGAAGCCCGGCGCGCGGCGGTTGCGGCGCTGGTGGCTGGAAGCAACCCGCCCAGCCTTGCTGCAGGAGGCCGGCGCGGCCAATACGGCGGACACCTTGCATCTGGCGCTGGCCCTCGCCGCGGAGGCGGCGCAGCAGGTCAGCCGCGCGGTGATGGAGGCCGTGCTGCGCGAGCCAGGCACTTGGCAGCATTCGCGCTGGGTGGTGGCGCTGGACTATGCGCCCAATAACAAGCAGCGCTGGCCGCACGGCAGGCTGATCGGCCTGAACAGCAGCGTCTCCACGCTGGAAGGCATGGCGGAGCTGATTGCCGAACCCGGCAAGATGCCCGTCACCAGCCCGGAGCTGGTCAAGCTGGCCGCGGCTTGCCATCTGCGGCTAGCTGAGCGGATGGGCAAGCTGGCGGGGTGAGGCTGCTTCCGAATACAGCCAATATGGCGGCGCTTCGCCCTCACGGGGGGATGCGCCCTACCAGCCCTTGTCTGCAAGACGCCTCCACCCAAGACCATAGCGCCTGCGCGGTTCTGTTTCCAGCGCCTCTCCCCGCCGGCGGCCCCTTCGCCGCCGGCTGATAGCCAAGCCAGCGCAAGGCCTCCATGTCAGCCGCGCTTGATTGATCGCTTCGCAAACGGCGCAAATGCGAAGCCGGCAACCCAGCGTGTTGAAATCCGCCCAGGGCGGCATTCCCGCTATTTCACGCGTCTGTGGCGCGGTCTATTGGCGTTCAGGCCAATAGACCTACCCGCAAGGCGCAGCGCAGGATAGACGCATCCAGCCTCCATAAGACATCACTGTCATTTTGTTCAGCTAACCCAACCCAACCGCTGGCTAGAATCAATGTTTGAAGTATGCGGACTGCGGCATGACCGCATGTTGTCCGCTTGCTTTTGATGGCGGCACGCCAATCCCGGCAAATCGTACGGACTCATGCAACCAGGAGATGATATGACTTGTTTGGCAGGCTGGAGCTATGGCACGGCGATCAACAATTCGCTTCTTCCCATCATTAAAACCGCGCTGGCAAGAAAATGGAGCGCCTCCGGACATAGCAATACCTGGAGCGGCAACTACGAAGGCATTCCCGTCTCCATTACCTTCAAGCCATCGCAAAGCGCGGCTTCCATTGATTCAAGCCAGGAAAACGCCTTATTTGTCACGGTTCCCTTTTCCGGAAACGCGCAGTCCACCAATGGCAGCACGGTGACATTCAGCGGCACGTTTGGCCTGGTCGTCGATCTGGATACCGTTTCCGTGCAACTATCGCCATCCAGCGCCACGCCGGACACCTGGGATGAATATCTCTACCTGACAGACAGCACGCTCACGCTTGCCGCGCCGGACATCTCCGTCAGCGACAACTACATTTATCCATTTAGCTGCATCCCATCAACCGCTACTGACACGGTTTACAACGCGCTGGTCGCCTCCTTGCAAACCGCCATTGCCGGCTTTGGCAATGACTCCCCTATTTTTCTCGGCACCCATACGCAAAGCAGCGATAGCAACGGCAAACTCTCGCCAGCCACCAAGGCCGCGCTCATGCCGATTTATACGCAGTTCATCACGCTGAATTACAACTCAAGCACTGATGCGCAACTGGCGGCGCTCAGCACGATTTCCGGCGCCACGCCGCCCACCGGCGATTGGCAGGATACCCTGATCTCGTACGGCACATTCACGCAAGCCGATGGCGTCAACACCATCATGGCCATCGCCGACGAAGCCCTGTGGTCCGTGGTCGCACAAGAAGGTCCAACCGCCATCAGCGACAAGGTAACACTCAGCTACAATGTCAGCTCCGGCAGCCCGTCCGTGCTGACCGTAACGGCCAGCCCCAATCCAAACGGTCCTTCCCCGTGGAATATCATGAGCCAGTTTGGCTGGTTGTTCAAAACGCAGACTACGCTGCCCGGCCCCGATCTGGATCTCATCCTCACCATCAGCGGCGCCTACACCGGCACCTACGAATACGACATGGCCGTTGCGCTGACAGAAAACAGCGATGGCACTCAAACCATTTCGACCACCTGGAGTTCCAACGGCGAAATCGTCACATTCAATCCCGGCGCACCCGGCCCGCTCACCGTGGAAGCCCTCATCTCCGCGACAGTGGCGGCAGCCTTTGCTTCGGTCAACCCCTACTTGCTGCTTGCCGCGCTGATCGAGGCCATTCTGGCCGCCACTTGGTATGCCATCTTGTACGAAGCGATGGAGAAAATCGGCTCCCGCACGCCTAAGGACTGGCAATCGAAGGAAATCAGCAACAAAACCTTCTCTTTCGAAAACATCACGATAGGCGCGACGCTGGAAAGCATCCAGATCAACCAAGGTTTGATCGTCGGCGCGGCGCTCACCTATAAAACGATCTGACACAGCCGGGGCGTTGTCGTCCCTAGCCTTTTCGTCCATGCGCAAGGTCTGCCGAAGCGGGCCTTGCGCATGGACGCCCGCTCTAGCGTTGGCAACATATCCAAGCCTTCGAACCGCCTTGTCAAAAGGGAATGAAAAAACAATGCCTCGCGCCTGTTACAAACCCCAAAAAGGCGGTGCATCGTCCAGCCCCCTGCCTCGACATGGGAGGGAGCCAATCACCAAGGCCGCAGGCTGACATGACGTTTGAGCACTACACGCTGTCTGACAGCGCATCGCCTGGCAGGCGACGCCCCTCTACCGGCCCTCTGGCATACGGGCAAGCAGCCAGGAAACGGCGGAAATCGCCATCCACAGCGCGCCCATGGCCGGCAAGAAATACATCGCGGCCATCTGCAGGAAAATGATGAAATACAGACACTCTCCATCCGTCGCGCGCCAACACCAGACCATGGCAAACGCCCAATAGAGCACCGCCAAGATCAAGAATATTTTTCCTTCGCTCAGCTTTATTTTCCGCATCTCGCCCAGTCCGTCCTATGGATATTCATCTCTGCCTCTCAGTTACGCCCTGCGTCTATGGCGCGGAATCGGCAAAAGCTGACGGAACGAACGGCTCAACCCGCATCTTCCGCCAACCGCGCCTGCAATATGGACAGCACCCGCCGCAGCGCGGCAATGTCCTCCAGGCCCATGCCCTCGGCCAGCCGGTTGATCCACGGCGCTTGCAGCTTCATCGCGGCGTTGTAGGCCTCCCGGCCCAGATCGGTCAGCACAATCAGCGAGGCGCGGCGATGGTGGGGATTGTCGGCGAATGCCACCCAGCCTTCCTTGGCCAGATCATTGACGATGCGCTGCACATTCTGGCGGTTGCCTCCCATGTCTCGCGCCAGCCAGGCCACCGGCTGCGGGCGCTCCGCCGCCACTATCGTGCCCAGCACCTGCCAGCGGGCGCTGGTGAGGCCCAACGGCGCCACCAATCTATCTCCCTGCGCCAGCAAGCCGTTGTTTACCCTGAACAAATCCAGCACCACATCCGACAGCGCCTCGCCCGCCGCCGTTCTTTCGTTTCGCTGTTGCATTTCCCGCACTCCGCAAATAGGCAACTCAATGTCTTTTTGACATCATGATGTCAATATGAAAACATGAGCCATGTTAGCCGATGCGGCGCGCGTTGTCTGCTCCCGCCGCCGGCTGGCGCAGCCGTTCCGTTTCATTCGCAGCAAGGATTCAAGCATGAACAAAGCCATTCTCCACGCCGTGGCCGCCACCGCCGCCACCCTGGCCATCGCCGTTTTTTGGAGCGCCACCGTCGTTTCGGAGCTGTTTCTGGACCATGCCGCGATTGCGGCCGTCAAACACGCCATCGCCTATGCCGGCGTGCCAGCCTTGGCGGCGGCCATGGCGCTGACGGGCGCCAGCGGCGCCATGCTGGCCAAGAGCCGAAAAGGCAAGCTAGTGGAAGGCAAAAAGAAGCGGATGCCGTTCATCGCCATGAACGGCTTGCTGATCATGATTCCCGCCGCGCTGTTTCTGAACCTTCGCGCGCAGGCAGGCGCATTCGACGCGGTTTTCTATGCGGTCCAGGCGCTGGAGCTGGCGGTGGGATTGGCGCAGTTGACGATGATGGGGAAAAATTTCCGCGATGGCTTGCGGCTGGCCGGCAAGCTGCGCGTCCGCCCGCAGGCGGCCTGAGCGCGGGAAGCCCGGCGCCGCCGGGCATGCCGCCTTAGCCGCCGCGCGCCGCTATCTGCTGGAAGGTTGTGAAGATTTTGTCGTCCGCCACCAGGTTCGGGATGATCTTCACTTTTTCGAACATGCCTTGCGGCTGCGGCTGCAATCCGCAAAACACCACATCTATGCCCTTGCTCTTCAGCTCGGTCACCGCGTCCTCAAACGCGTACAGGCCGCTCTGATCCATATAGGGCACGTTCTCCATCCTGAAAACCACCATCTGGACTTCCGGCAGCTCGCGGATGATCTTGTTGAAGCCAAAGGTGAAGCCAAAAAAGATGGGGCCGTCAAAATGCTGGATGTAAACCCTGCCCCCCATGGCCTCCAGCAAGGGGCGCTCGTCCGGCAGCGCGGCTTGGTCCTCGTGGATCAGCACATGCCCTTTGGCGTTTTCCTCCGCCAGATCGCCCATTTGCTTCATGAACCACAGCGCGGCCATCACCATGCCTATGCCCACCGCCTGCAGCAGGTCCACGAATACGGTCAGCAACATCACGCTCAGCATGATGGCCATGTCGGCCCTGGGAATGTGCTTGATGTCGCGCAGGCTGCGGTAGTCGATGATGCCCACGCCCACCGTCACCAGTATGCCGGCCAGCACCGCCAGCGGAATCTTGCCGGCATAGGCGCTGGCGCCGAACAGGATGATCAGCAAGACCAGGCCATGCGTCGCCCCGGACAGGCGGCTGCGGCCGCCGGATTGGATATTGACCACGGTGCGGATGGTGGCGCCCGCGCCGGGAATGCCGCCCACCAGCCCGGCCAGGGCATTGCCTATGCCCTGGCCTATCAGCTCCTTGTTGGAGTGGTGCTGGGTGCGCGTCATATTGTCCGACACCACGGAGGTGAGCAGCGAGTCTATCGCGCCCAGGCTGGCCAGCGTCAGCGCGGTGAAGATGATGATGCCCGGATCGTGCCACTTCATATCGAGCAGCGCGCTCAGATGGAAGGATGGCAGCCCTTGGGGAATATGGCCGATGGTGGGCACATCCAGCCCCAGCGCCGCCGACAGCATCGTGAAGCCAAGCAGCGCCACCAGGGTGGAGGGCACCGCCCGGGTGACTTTGGGAAACAGGTAGATGGTGGCGACGACGCCCAGCGCCAGCCCCAGCGACTGCCCGTTGACGCGCCCCAGAGCCGCCGGCAGCGCCAGCAAAATGTCCACCGTCGTTTTAGGCGAGGCCTGTCCCAGCAGAGGGAAAATCTGCAAGGCGATGATGATGACGCCGATCCCGCTCATGAAGCCGGAAATCACCGGGTAGGGCATGTACTTGATGTACTGTCCCAACCGCGCCAGCCCCATCAGCGCCTGGAACAGGCCGGCCAGCACAAAGGTCATCACAATGGCCGGCATGGCCGCCTCCAGCGAGCCGAAGTAAGCCGCTTCGGCGGAGACGATGGCCGCCGCCACCACCGTCATCGGTCCGGTAGGGCCGCTGATCTGGGTGGGGGTCCCGCCCAACAGGGCTGCCACGATGCCCAGCACGATGGCGCCGTAAAGCCCGGCCACCGCGCCCAGCCCCGACTGCACGCCGAAGGCCAGCGCCAGCGGCAAGGCGACGATGGCGGCCGTCAAGCCGCCGAACACATCGCCGGTCATGCCTTTATTCGCATTCATCCGGTGTCGAAAGCTCCAAAACCATGGGCCGCGCGCGTGGTCACCGCGCGGCCTTGCCCTTCAGCGACACGAACTCCCGCGCGTCCGGATCGTAATATTCCAGCGCGCCGGTTTCGATGTCGTACATCCAGCCGTGCAGGTGCAGCGCGCCCTGGTCCACCTTTTCCTTCACGTAGGGGTAGGTCAGCAGGTTCTGGATTTGCGACACCACGGACAACTTTTCCGTCAGCGAATACAGCTGATTCTTGTCCGCCCCTTCGCCCAGCGTCTTCAGCGCGATGTCCTTGGCCTGGAAGCCAAGCGTCAGCCACTTGCGGGTGTGAATGAATTTCTTGGCGTCTATCGGGTTGTACAAGGCGGCGATGGCCCCGCAATGGGTGTGCCCGCAGATGATGATTTCCGAAACATTCAGCGCGTTCACCGCGTATTCGATGCCGGCGGCGGTGGCATGGTAGTCCTCGTCCGGCTTGTACGGCGCCACGAAGTTGCCGACATTGCGCAGCACGAACAGCTGCCCGGGCGGGGTATTGGTGAACAGCGACGGGACCACCCGCGAATCCGCGCAGCCGATGTACAGCGCCTTGGGGTGCTGCCCGTTCTCCACCAGGTCCTGCAATTGCTCTTCGTGCTTCTTGAAATAGCTTTGCTGGAACATCTCGTTGCCCAGCATCAGGCTGCTCACCTTCCTCATGTCGCGTCTCCCGTCGAACCGCCTCCCTCGCGTTCGCGCCGGCAACCCTGGCGGGCCGCGGGAAATGAAGCAACAAGGACTATCCAGGCAAGTTCATTAGGTATAGCAGCCTGCGGCCGGGAACCAAGCCCGGCCGAAAGCTCCCAGCGGCTAGGCCGGCGCCATCAAACCCAGGCCGAAACCCACGCCCATCAGCGCCAGCGAAAACAGCCACATGGTCAGCAGCGAATGGCGGATGTGCCGCCCCATGTCCAGCCCGGCCAGGCCCAGGCCCAGCCACAGCGCAGGCGAGAACGGACTGACGAAAGTGCCTATCACATTGCCTATCATCAGCGCGTAGATGGCCGCCGGCGCTTCCACGCCGTAGCCGGACACGATTTCCAGAATGACCGGCAGCAAGGCGAAGTAATAGGCGTCCGTGCTCAGCACCAGGTCCAGCGGCAGGCCGAACACGCCCAGGATCAAATGCAGATGCGGCGCGGCGCCCTCCGGCAGCACATGCACCAGGTCGCCGGCTATCGCCTTGAGCATGCCGCTGCCGTTCAATACCCCCAGGAAGGTGCCTGCGCCCAGAATGATGGCGCCCATCAGCAGCGCGTTGGGCGCATGCTCGCGGATGCGCGCCAGTTGATCGTCCACATCGGGGTAGTTGATCACCAGCGCCACGCCCAGGCCTATCATGAACACGTAGCCGGAAGGCAGAATGCCGGAAACCAGCGTGCCGATCACCGCCAAGAACAGCGCGGCGTTGACGAAGAAACGCTTGGGCAAACCGGCGCCGTCATCCTCGTCCGCCGTCTCCGGCGCAACTGCCGCTTGCCCGCGCAAACGCCTGGCCTCCAGCATTCCCAGTCCGAAAGCCAGCGCCACCAGCAGCGCCGCGCCTATCAGTTGCAGCGGTATCAGCGGCTGCCACAGCTTGGCCGGGTCCAGGTCCGTCACCGCCGCGGCGCGGCCCAGCGGTCCGGCCCACGGCATCATGTTGAGAATGCCAGCGCCCAGCGCCAGCAACAGCATCATCAGATAAGGGTTCATGCCCAGCCGGCGGTACAGCGGCAGCAGCGTGGGCACGGTCAACAAGAAAGTGGTGGCGCCCACGCCGTCCAGGTGGGCCAGCATGCCCACCACCGCCGTGCACACCGCCACCGTCACGGCGTTGCCGCCCGACACCCGCACCATGCCGTTCACGATGGGCCGAAACACGCCGGTGTCCTGCATCACGCCGAAAAAGGTGATGGCGAAGATGAACATGGTGGCGACCTGGACCACGGAACTGAGCCCGCTGCCGTAAAACTTGCCGATGTCGGCAAAGCCGAAGCCCGCCAGCAAAGCGCCTAGAAAGGGAACCAGGGTGAGACAGACCACGGGGGCGAGTTTGCGCAGTATCAGCAGCGATACCACGGTGACGATGATGGCAAGTCCTGCAAAGGTAAGCATCTATTTCTCCAGTGCGGAATCCGGGCGCCGCCCCTGATTTGGATCCCAACTTCGCCGTCTTGGAGAAATGCTGTGACTCAGGTGTTGTAAGCGATGAATTTGCGGCCCCCGGCCCCCATTCAAAAAGAGAGCCGCGGGCAAAACGCCTGGACAGGGTTTGCCAACGGCTCTCGAACGAGAAACGCCAAGTTACCGCCCTCTTCTCCGCGCTGTCCACCCATGCGCCGCGCCGAGCCGGCTTCATCTTTTCCAGGCGAAAACCGGATCGAAAAAATGGAATACGCCTCAGCCCGCCGCGCCATGCGGAGGATTTTTTCCTTCATGTAAACGCGCGCGCCGACAATGCCTCCGCCAAGCGGCCATTCCGCGGAGACGCATGCGCTGCGACAGCTGCTTTTGTAAACAAAGATGCCGCTGTCGAAACGCGCCCCTCGAAAATCCATTGGCATTTATCCCGCCTCGCCGCTAGCCTTCGCCCCCGTGCCCGCCCCGCCTTTCCGGATCAAAAATGCCAAAGAAATGGCAATGGGCGTGTTTTTTCAACAACACATCTATCATGCCGGCACGCCCGGACGCGCTGGCGAAACGATCACGCCCGTTCGGGACCTGCCGGCATCGGCCGAAACCCCAACAGGGAAGTCGCGATCTGCGCCAGCAACAGCAGACACAACAACACGGCGGCGTTTTGCCAGTTGCCATCATCCGCCGCGCCGCCCAGAGCCGCTATCATCAGCGTCGCGCCGATATTGCCCACCAGCCAGAAAATAGCGGTCGCCATGCCGGAGCGCCGCCGGCCAGCGATGCAGGCTACCCTCCCCAACAGCAAAGGCAGCGGCGATAGCAACGCCGCTCCGATGATCAGCCCGGCAAACGCCAGCAATGGAAACCAGCCGCTGTAAAACAGGCACAACGTGCCCAATCCGGCAGCCAGCGCGGCACCCGAAAGCACGCGCCCGGCAGCGGCTCCGGCTCGAATCAAGGCCATGATCAGCGCCGCGCCCGCCATTCCGCCAGCCAGCATGAAAACCACCACCAGTCCCGATGTCTGCGCATCCACGCCTCGACGTGCCAGAATCGGCTCCAGCCAGGTGGTGATGGCGGAAAAATAGCCATTGGTCAGAAAAATCATCAGCAACACCGCCATGAAGGACGGCGTGCGGATGAGAGCCAGACTATCTGTCCACAAGGCGCGGCCAATCGGCTCATGCCCGGCATCCAGGCCGGCAGGCAAGTGGTCGCGCGGCACATACGCGAAGGTCAGGATGGCTATCGCTCCGAACAAAACGACATCCAGCCACAAAGAACCGGCCACATGTCCCGGCTCCGTTAACGGTACCAGCACGAAAGCGGCGCCGATTCCCAGGAAAATGACCATGCTGGACAAGGCAGACACTCTGTCGCGCTCGCTGGGCGAAAACCAGACCAGCATCAGCTTCACCAGCAAAGACATGGTCAAAGGCTGGACAAAGCCGAACAGCAGTTGGCCAGCCAGCAAAAACGCGTACTGCGGCCGCGCCACGCGGATAAACGCCGCCAACAGCATGGCGGCGGCAGTCATCCTCAAGCAGGCGCGTACCGACAACCGGTCCACCATGCCGCCGCCGGGCAAGGCCAAGGGCAAGGCCAGCGCGGTGACAGCCAGCGACAACGCGCCCACCTGGCCGTAGCTAATGCCGTAACCGGACGCCACCAGGTCGGTAATGGGGGCGAAACGCATCCACTGGAATTGCGTCATCGCCAGCATGGCGGAGTAGATGCACAAAATGCGATAGCGGATTGGAATCATGTATCGGCTTCTCAACAAGGCCCAATGGAAGGCGGAGCGTGTCCGCGGAGACATTCTTGCGCCGGGAGAGCCGCCAGGCAGGCGCCCTCCCCGCATCGCCCTAGGGCTTGACGCCCGTCACCAGGCTCCAGTCTCCATACCCCGTCGAACGCGTCGCGATGTCGGCGAAGCCCGCGGCCTGCAGCAAACCCGTCGCTTCCGGCGCAGACAGCTGCTGGCCCTGGGTCCAGAGCAGCATGTTGGCGTTGTATGCCGCGACATTGCCCGGCCCCGTTTTTTGCGCGTTGAACAGCATCTCGTGCAACAGGATGCGGCCGCCGCTCGGCAAAGCGGAAAAACTCTTCCGTGCCAGGAACAGGCATTTCTCCAGCGGCCAGTCATGAAAGATGTCGCTGTAGAAATGCGCGTCGGCGGCCGGATAGGCGGTTTCCCAGATATTCCCGCCGCAAGTCCGCGCCCTCTCCTGCATCCGGTATTGCTCAATGAAGGTGTCGGCGACCGCGCATACCGGGGGCAGGTCGAACACCACGGCCCGCAGCTGCGGCCAACGCGCCAGCGCGCTGAGCGCGTGCACCCCGGAGCCGCCGCCCACGTCCAGCAGGCAGGCATGGTTCGACAGGTCTATCTTCTCCACCCAGGCCCGGGCCGGTCCCTTGCTCTTGCTGTGCATCGCGCGGGTGAAGATTTCGCAGTGCTCCGCATCCTGGGCGTTGTTGTCGAATAGATCCGTCCCGCCGAACAGCTGCGACTCGCCCTTTAGCAACGAAGCCTTGAAGAAGTCGTAGGAGAAAGCCGCCGCCTGGCTTCTCGCCGAGGCCAGCACCCCGCAAAAAGACGTTTCCGCCTCGCGGGTGAGAAAGGCTTCCGCCAGGGAAGCGAGCGTAAACGTCTCTCCCCGCTTTTCCAGCAGGCCCAGGCTCGCGCACAGGGAAGCCAACGCCTGGGCCGAACGAGGCGGCAGCGACGTCGCCGCCGAGATTTGATCCAGAGTCAATGCCTCGCGGCGCAGCAGTTCGAACAGCCGGACCTCATCGGCGAACAGCAAGGCATAGCTATGAAGAAAACCGAAATATATGTCGAATATCTGCTTGTCGCTATGGCGCGCCTGCCGCGCCGCGCTTTCGATTTCCATGAAGGACCCTTGTCAGAAATGTTGTTCCAAGCCATCAACGATGCCGTGGCAGTAAATCCCCTTCACCACCCGGCCAAATGCCCGTCTGGCTTCATCCAGGGCATTCCCCACCAGGTAGCCGTGCTCGTAGCCGCGCAGCATTTCGATGTCGTTGCAGCTGTCGCCGAACACGATCACTCGGCGGGGGTCCACCTCGCGCAGCCCGGCGATGAAGTCCACGCCCTGCTTCTTGCCGCAACCTGGCGGCAAGATCGCCACGTCGTAAACGCCTTCGGGATCGCCCGCCGCCGGGCTGGCATAGGTGATGGAGGCCGCCAGCCCCGCTTGCGCGCAAAGACGATGAATCCGCTCGATCGATTCGCGCTCCCGGCCATCTGCCGGCAGGTAATAACCGCGGATGCGTTTCTGCTGGAAGGCGTCGGGCTGAGCCTGCAAAGCCAGGCCGTGCCGCTCGAACAGCTCGACCAGCATCGCCATCCTCGGCTCGAACGCCGCGCCGGCCCCGCTAGGCCACTCCTCGTCCTCCGCCACGCCGTCCGGCCGTCGCCAGTACAACTCCGTGCCCAGGCTGGTCAAGGCGAAATCCCATGGGAAGTCGGGATAGCGGCGCATCTTCTCCATCACCGCGCGCCGGCTGTTGCCGGTGGCCCAGCCGAACAGTAGCTGATGGCTGCGTTTGAGCTCGGCCAACCGGTTTTGCAGCCTTTCGATGCCGGCGTCCGGCTCGCGGGATTGCATCGCTGGCATGAAGGTTTCGTCGAAATCGGAAACGATCAGCCAGCGCTCTTGGTGCTTCATCCTCTTACTCCCTGATAGGCTCCATGCCCGTGTCCGAAATCGAGATGTCGACGAAACGCCCCACCGCCCCTTCCGAAAACGGCGACTGCACGCAGAAGCCGAGCTTCACCTCATCCGGGCAAGCCTCCACGTAGAACGCCCGATGAAAAGCGATCCTGCCATCGCTTGCCCTTGAATAGCAGGAAAAGACATTCGCGCTGCGCGTCACAAACAGCCTGATCGGGGCGTCGCCGACATCGATGCCATTGGCCTCGTCGCTGTAAGGAGCGGAATGGACGGATACCAGCTTCTTGCCCGCGCCGTATTCCTCCACCCCGAATTTCAGCCTGTGGCCGGCCGCCTCGATGAACAATCCGGCGGCGTCGAACTTGCCTTGGCTGGCCACGCTGACATCGGCGGCCAGGGTGAATGGCCCCGCCATCGGCGCAAGCGCCGTCCCCAGCCTGTCGGCCTGGTGCAGCCCTGGGATATTGAAGCCGTCGCCGCCGGGCTCGCTGCCTAAAGACAGCGCGCCGTCGCGGTACTGGAGGCTCGCGCAGCGCCGGGCCTCGAATGATTGGCCGCAGATGCGCGGCGCCGTCGCCGGATGCCGCGCCATCTCGCCCCCTAGCGGGTCGTCAGCCATGCAGATTCATCCCGCCGTCCACCGACAGCGACTGGGCGGTGATGTCCTCGTTTTCGAGTATCGCCACGCAGAAGCGCGCGATGTTCTCCGCGGTCTGGGTGCGTCCCAGCGGTATCAAGCCTTCCATCCTCGCCCACAATTGCGCCAGGTTCTCCTCCGGCGCCATCAGCTGATTTTCCAGGTACTTCCACATATTGGTCTTGACGATGCCAGGGCACACGCAGTTGACTCGGATGTTGTGGGGCGCCAGCTCCAGCGCCAGCGAGCCGGAAAAACCCTGCAGGCCGGCCTTGGCCGCGCAATATGCGGAAATGCCGGGGAAGGCGGCCTTCGCTGCGATGGAGCTGATGTTCAGGATGGCGCCGCCCTTGCCTTGCCGGATCAACGCGCGCCCCGCCTCGCGGGAGGTCAGATAGGGAGCGGTCAAGTTGGTCTGCAGAATGGCCTCAAACTCGCTCAGCGACGAGTCCACCGCATTGGCCACGTGGCTGCTGCCGATGGCGTTCACCAGTCCGTAAAAATCTTCCGCCGCGTAGGCCACGTTGCCAACGGCCTCCGTCACCTGCGCCTCAGCCGTGGCGTCCACCGCCATGGCCTTGACCGACAAGCCTTGTGCCGTCAACGTCTCGGCCAGCTGGCAAGCGGCCTGATAGCCGCTGATGTCCCGGCTCTGATAATGATTCGTGGCTGTCGGCGCGCGGTCGGTATCGAAGATGCAAACCTTGACCTGCCGCCGGGCCAGCGCCTCGACGATGGCGGCGCCTATGCCTCTGGCGCCGCCGGCCACGATCATGGTCTTGCCTGCCAACTTGCCGTGTTTTGCGTTTTCCTGCGTCATGACTTCTCACTCCTTGGGCAATACAGGGGTTGCCGAAGCCCGTTCGGGATTCGGAAAAACAATAAAATGGGAAAAGGACGGTCGCGGCGCGGCGGCTATCCCGCCAGCGCGCAAGAAGGCTCGGTCAGCAAAGCCTCGAGCTTGCGCGGCGCGGCCGCAGCCTGGAAAGTCTCTATCCGAGGCCATTCATAGGCGTCGCTATAGATTTTCTTGACCCTGATGAGCAGCGTGGCCTCGACGTACTCCGCCAAATTGGAGCGGGAGCCATTGTGCTCCACCACCACAACCTCCTCCGCGGCGCACAGCAGCTTGCGCACGCGCTCTAGGTCGGGCCGCGTGGACAGAGTCCGGATATGCGCGCAGCGCTTGCCGTCCACCGCCTGGAAGGCCTCGTAAGCCATCGACTCCGAAGACAGGACCACCGTGCCCGCGGCATGCTCCAGCTGATGCGCGTACAGTTCGTCGGACAGCCTGCGATACGTTTCCCGCAGCGACAGCACCCGCTCCATAGGCTGATCGTGCAATAAATACAGGCCATTGCTCCCCGATGCCCGGCGCCGTCTGATGCAAGCCTCCAAATCTCTGGGGTCCGTCAGCTCGTACACTGTGTCCTCAAGCAAGCCGAAGATGGTGGAAACATAGGTGGGACCACCCCATACGCCGTTCTTGCGCGCGGCGACTACATGCAGGTTGCGGCTGCCGATCAAGGCCGAATGCAGGACATCGACCGCATTCAGATAATATTTATCGTCGGTCAAAACGAATTTGAGCTCGTCTTCCGGGCAGCCCATGGCGGCGGTCAGCAACGCAGACTCGGCAAGGCCAAGATTGCAGTAGCCGTGAGATGGCTGGAGCCCAAAACGCGCGGCGAGGTCCGCCGTGAAGATATGCGCCGGCGCGCCGTCCCGAACCTCCTCGATCAAATTCCCCGTCAGGCTGCAGCAGCTGGCCTTGGAAGCAGCGACAGCAGCCGAGGCGGCAGGCTTCGCGCCCTCTCGCTTGAACGAATGGGAACCCTTCCGGGTATGGCAGACGATGGCGGCGGAAACCCCCTCGCGCTCCGCGTCGCGCATGCGCTCGCCTATCGCAGCCGCGTCGTGGCCGTCCACCTCGTGCACCCGGTCGAAATAGGCGGCCAGATAGGCTGGCCTGAGCTTGCCCGGCAAAGGGTCGATGCCCTTTCCGTTGCTGTCTACGATCAGCGTCAGGTTGCGCGTTTCCAGTTCGCCAATCAGCCGTATGGCCTCGTAGGACACGCCTTCGTTCAGCTCCCCGTCGCCGGCGACGCACACCACGCGCTGATCGCGATGGGTCTGAGCCCTGCCGAGCGCGATGCCAACGCCCTCGCCCAGGCTATGGCGCATGCCGTAGGCGAAGCCATACGCCTTGTTGACCACGGATGGCACCCTGTCGTGCACCGCGGCGAGAAACGCGAGCGGCATCCCCCGCCTCAGGTGCCGGCAAGCGTAAAACAAGGGGGCGATATGGCCCCGGCCTATCACCAGGTTCGCCGACGCCACACCGGACGCGTCGCAAAGCCCGGTGTCGAAAAGCGCTTCGGCGATGTCCAAGGACGACAGGCAAGACGCCAGCGTGCCATAGCCGGCGATTTCGTGAATGCGTTCCAAGCATTCGCCCGCGTTTCGATAGAAGGGCTCGAAGCGGCCTGCGATGGCGACAGCCAGCGCATTGATGCTGTCGCACGTCTCAGCCAGCGCCAGGCCGGCCTCGATTTCCCGCTGCGCCCGAGCCTGCTCGGCGCTGTCCAGAAAGGCGCGGCGTCCGCTCAGGCAAGCCTCGATGCCAAGCAATTGCGCCGACAGGCTCTCCATGCCGGGCCTATAGATGGTCGATCGATTCATTCAGCACCTCGAACGCTTCCGTCAGCGTGTCTTCCGACATCACGTAAGCGGGAGCCAGGCATGCCCAGTTCTCCTCGCCGCGGATGATCAGCTTGCGTTCGAAACACAGCTGCTCAAGCTTTTTCCCCGCCGCCGCGCCCAGGCGCTCATCCAACGTCAGGCCGATCAACAGTCCGCTGGCCTCGATCCTGGCGATGCGTTCGTTGGATGCCAGCTCGCGAGTCAACCCCGCCGCCTTGCCGATCAAGCGGCTCAGCTGGCCGGATGACTCCACCTGCTCCAATACCTGCAGCGATGCATGGATGGACGCGATCGACACCGGGTTGCTGGCATAAGTGTGGGAGTACGAATAGGGAATCCAGGGCCCTCGCTTTTCGAAGACCGAAGCGATCTTGGCGGACGTCGCCATGGCCGAAGCGGGGTAATAACCGCCGCTGATGCCTTTGCCCAGCGCCACGATGTCGGGGGTCACACCGAAACGATGCGTATTGAGGAAATCGCCTGTGCGAGAAGCGCCGGTGACGATTTCATCGGTGATCATCACGATATCGTAGCGATCACACAGCTCCCGGATGCCCGCCAGATACTCGCCGCCGCTCTGCCGCATGCCCTTCAAATGATTGACCGGTTCGAAAATGATGCAGGCTATCTGCTCCGGACCGCTTTGCAGAATGATGTTTTCCACGTCGGACGCGCTGTGCGGTTCCAGCGGCTTGCCTTGATGGGTCACGGCAAACGGCGGGTGTATGCGTATCGTGTCATAGCCGCTGTTTCTCAGTTCCTGGAAATCATTGCGGCCGGTTATGCTGTGCGCCCCCAGCGTGGCGCCATGATAGGAGTGCTTGCGGCATATCACCTTTCGCTTCCCGGGATTGCCCTTGCGCTGGTGATACTCCAGAGCCATGGCGATGGAGGACTCTATCGCCTCGGAGCCGCTGTTCACGTAAAGCAACGCGCCATCGTCCATCTTCGCCCGCCCCAGCAGCATGGCCGACGCTTCAAACCACTCCTGGGAATAAAAGTGGTCTTTGGGATGGAAGGGCAAATCATTCAGCGTCTGCGAAATGCGTTGTTTGATGGCGTCGCACGAATATCCGAATGGAACATTGAACATGCCGGAAATGGCATCCGCATACACTCCCTGCTCAGCATGCACATGAACATCTTTGACCGAATGGATGATTTGGTCTTTCAATCGAGACTGATAAAGATACATGTCAACCTTCCATATTAAGAGGATAAACCTGAGAGCGTGCGCCCAAAACCTTGCTGTACGCCGGAACCGATCGCGCGACTACAGCGCCCGCGCCGACAATGGAACCCTTGCCGACTTTGACTCCCGGCAAAAGAATGGCCCCGCCACCAATCCAAACATCATCTTCGATCACCACTGGCGCGCCGGATTCCACATACTCCCGCCTGCGCTGGGGATTCTGGTCATGATTAGAGGTATAAATTCCCACACTGGGCCCGATGAAGACGTGATTGCCTATATCGATATCAAATGCATCCAGGAATACGCCATTGGTGTTGATAAATACCTGACTTCCTATTTTGATATTCCAGCCAAACTCGCAAAATACCGTGCCCCACAGCTCGAACCCCTGCCCAACTTTTCCAAATAGCGCTTGGTACAACTCATCGCGCTCCCCCGAAGCAATGCTTATCGAATGGCACAAGTCCCTGGCAATGCGCCTTCTTTCGATCAAGCCAGGTTCGGCCGCATTAAAAACCATCACATCCCCCACACCCCACCCCCTAGCGCAGACTTGGCTCAATCCATTCACATGCAGCATCAGCGCGCAATGAAATCACGCATTGGCTCACATCAATGAAATTAAGCACCTTTACAAAGCAAGAATGGCGCAGAGCGTAGAATCAAGGCGAAACCATCGTCAATCCGATTTTTTACATGCCAAAACCAGGCAAATAGGACAGGTAAACTTGGGAACCAAGCTACTCCAAACAAACGTATGAAATAATCAACAAGGTCAAAATACAGAACTTAATGATAAATATGTACAAAAATCGGATTTATTTTCACAATCTCAAATAAGAGCATTCAAACAATCCTTAAAAACCAAAACCAAAAATTTAAAATGCAAGCTCAAATAATAAAACAGAAACATTCATCCAAAAAAAAATCATCTCAACAATCAGATTTAGTAAAAAACAATCAATACAGCCCCTCGTCGCGAACACAAAATTGCCATAATTAAAAGACAATTACATTGACCATTTACTCCATCCTGCGCCAGCAAAAGACAAAATAGGCGCGGGCAAAATATTTCCCTCAATCAATCAAACCCCGAAAAGCTTGAGTAAAACTGAAGACACGCATGAAATTCCGCAATGATTGGAACCATGTGAATAAACCATCCCGACCATAATGGATGCCGCATCGAGCATTCAATTTGCAGTGCACGCGATACGGATTGCGGGCTTGACATCGAACAACTCCCGCGCAGGGGGACTTGGCCTTTACAATTCATGAAAATGGCCGGATCGCGCATCTCTCTCCCAAAGGCACATGGCTTGCGTTACCCTACGCCCTCGCCTTCCTCGCTCCACCCAGGCAAAGCAGCCTACATAACCAATAGTCAGAAGCATGCGTATTCAGGATTTCCATCAAGCTCTCGCCGGCATCGGCGCGCTCCCCTGCCATATCGGCCGCATCAATCGCGCCTGGCTAAGGGGCCAGCCGCTGGACGCCGGCACCCGCCACCAGAAAAGCGAAGACTATTTCCCGCTATCGGTCCGCAACGGCCTGCCGCCCATCGCCGCCCGAATGGAGGGCCTCGCGCGCATTCACTCGCGGCATGAGGCTGAGGATGGCTCCTTGAGGCTGCTGGTGGCGCTGGGCGACGGCCAAATGGTGGAAAGCGTGCTGTTGCCGCGCGATGGGCTGTGCGTGTCCAGCCAGGTGGGCTGCGCGGTGGGCTGCACCTTCTGCATGACCGGCAAAAGCGGTTTGTTGCGACAATTGGGCAGCGCGGAGATCGCCGCCCAGGTGGCGCTGGCCCGCCGCATCCGACCGGTGAAGAAAGTGGTGTTCATGGGCATGGGCGAGCCGGCCCACAATCTGGACAATGTGCTGGACGCCATTCAGTGGCTGGGCACCGACGGCAACATCGGCCACAAGAACCTAGTGTTTTCCACGGTGGGGGACCCGCGCGTGTTCGAGCGCCTGCCGCAGTTGGAGGTCAAGCCGGCGCTGGCCCTATCCCTGCACACCACCCGCGCCGACCTGCGCGCGCAACTGCTGCCGCGCGCGCCGCGCCTCGCGCCCGACGAGCTGGTGGCGCTGGGCGAAGATTACGCCCGCCGCGTCGGCTACCCCATCCAGTATCAATGGACGCTGCTGGCCGGCGTCAACGACAGCCGGGAGGAAATGGACGCAGCCGTTCGGCTGTTGAAGGGCAAGTACGGCGTGCTCAACATCATTCCCTACAACAGCGTGGAGGGGGACAGCTACCAGCGCCCGTCGCCCGAGCGCGTCGAAACCTTCAAGCGCTATCTGCACGACAACGGCGTGTTGACCAAGGTGCGGGACTCCGCCGGCCAGGACGTGGATGGCGGCTGCGGCCAATTGCGCGCGCGGGCCGCCGGCACCATCGATGTCAGCCGGCTGCGGCGGCGCGGGCTGGCCGCGACCGGCGGAACCGGAGAACCGATATAGCAGAACATGCAAAAGGGGCGGATTTCCGCCCCTCTCTTCACCCCCTGGGTCCGTCCGCCTCGTAGCGGCGACGGGTCCGGTTCCTGACGCTGGTGATGCGCCGCAGCGCCCAGCAAGCCGCGCACCAGCGTCCGGTCAGCACGCTGGATGCCGGAATGCTCCAGACGTGGCCTTTTTCGCATTGCCAGAGCATGGGCGTGCGGATGTTGATGTAACGCTCGGACAAGCACTCTCCGCCGCGCTCGCGCGCCAGCGCCTGCATATCCTCCAGCGAGTGGCAGCGCCGCAGGCGATAGCAATGCGGACAGCCGTGGCCGGAGCGCACCGTCTCCCACCTCACCCGCCATTCGTGGCCATGCTCGCAGCGCCAGAGCATGCGAGTGCTGCTGTGCTTGTATTCCGAAAGGCTGCGCCAGCCCTTGGCGGCGACGAAGGCCTCGATCTCCGCCGCCATCCGTCCCTTGCGGTCGTGGCAGCTCGGACAGAATTGGCCGGAGAGGATGGTGGTGGGCGTCGACTCGAAGTCGTGGCCATTGGCGCAGCGGAACGGCATATGGACATGCATGTTCTGGTAGCGGTCCGCGCCGCAAGCCCCGCCCCAGGCGGCGGCGATTTCACGCAGCCCCTGCAGGCAGGCGATGCGGTCCGGAGATTGGCGGCTGATGTCTTCGCAGGGTTTCCAGGCTTCGATGGCGGCTTTCACAGCCGGCGGCAGCTCATCAAAATGGGCACAACGTTTCATGGGGTGTTCTTACTGGATTCTTGTTATGGCGTTTCGGGCCCCTGGCATGCGCATTCATTACACGGATGGAGATGCCAATGCCAAATAATTGGGACAAAAGAGCGTGCATTGTATGAACTCCCCATGTTGCCAACAAGCATCCGTGTACCGATTCCCCATCATTCCTGTACCAAGGACCAGATCGCGCCGCGCGGCGCGATCCCCCGCGGCAACTCAGAACAACAACCGGGACTGCAGCGCCACCTCCCTGGGCTCGCCCACCTTCACCTGAAGCGCATTGCCGCTGGACGACGCGTAATAGGTTTTATCGAATAGGTTTTTGACGTTCAGCCGCAACTCCAGCCGATTGCGGCCCAACTTGCCTTGCCAGCCGACGAAGGCATCCGCCGCCGTGTAGGCCGGCAGCTCGAAACTGTTGGCGTTGTCGCCGGGGCGCGCTCCCACATAACGCGCGCCGCCGCCCGCGCGCCAGCGATGGCCCTGGCCGTCTGCGCCGAAATCATAGGCCAGCGAGACGGCGCCGCTGCGGCGCGGCACGTTCAAAAGCCGCTTTCCCACATTGGCCGATGCGTCTTCGGTTATCTTGGCATCGGTGTAGGCGAAGTTGGCGATGCCGGACAGCCGGCGGGTCAGCTGGCCGCTGACATCCAGTTCCGCGCCCTGCGAGCGCGCCTTGCCGATGGCGCGGCTGACGTTATTCTCCGCCACCACCACATTGCTCTTTTCGATATGGTAAACCGCTAGGCTGGCAGATAAGCCGCCGCGCTCCAGCTTGACGCCCGCCTCGCGCGACGTTCCTTTTTCCGGCGCGAAGCTTTGGCCGTCGCTGCCGGGATTGGGCTTGAACGACTCGCTGTAGCCGCCATACAGCGACAACTGGGGCGCAAGCTTGTAAACCAGCCCCGCCTGCGGCAGCAGCAAACTGCCGCCGCCGCGCTGGGTCGGCTGATAGGGACGGCCTGCGCCGTCTTCCTGTCGGTAATGCTGATAGCGCGCGCCCAGGTTGGCGATCCAGCGCGGCGACAGCGTCCAGTTGTCCTGCAACAGCAAGGCCTGGCTGTCGATATCGCTGCGGTTGTCGCTTTGCGCCGCGCTGAGCTGGCTGGGATACGGCAGCCTGCCGTGAACCGGATCGTAGACATTGAAGCCGCCCGTCTCCTTGCCGCGGTAAGTATCGCCGCGCAGCTCGCGCCGCTTCTCCCACTCCACGCCCAACGTCGGCTCGTGCGTCTGGCCGAACAGCTCCATCTTTCCCCGCAAGCGGCTGGTGAACAGCAGCACGCTGTTGTCGTTGGCATTGCCGTCGGCGCGACGCTTCAGCTCGCCGGTCTGGGCGTTGTAGCGGCTGGGCCGAGCCTGCCGATCGCTGTAGCGGAGCTGGTTCCAGCCGACGCGGCTCTCCCATTGCCAGTCCTCGCCAAGCTGGCGGCTATGGCTGACGCCGAGCGACTGCGAAGTGCCCTGCGCCGCGTTCCACGCCTCGTCCAACCGCCTTTCGCGCGGAATGTTCAAGGGTTGGCCGTTGACGAAAATCGCGCCGCGGTCGTAAGGGGTCTGGAAATCCAGGTATTCGTAAGCCAGCAAGATCCGGTTCGCGCCATCCTCCCAAGCCAGCGAAGGGGCGATCAGCTGGCGCCGGATCTTGCCGAAATCGCGCCAGTAGCCGGCTTCCTCCAGATCGCCGATCAGGCGGTAGGCGAAGCGGTCGCTCAATGGTCCGGTCAGATCGAAGCCCGCCGCGCCGCCGCCAAAACTGCCGCCGCGCAGCGTGACGCTTCCCTCCTCGGCAAATTGCGGCTTCTTGCTGATCACATTGATCACGCCGCCCGGTTCCTGGATCCCGTACAGCAGCGAAGCCGGACCCTTCAGCACCTCCACCGATTCCGAGGTGGGGCCGAAATTGTTGAGCAACGAGGAACGCACGCCGTCGCGCAGCACGCCGCCATCGCCGCGGCTGCCGAATCCTCGGCGGGTGAAACTGTCCTGGATGCCGGCCAGGGTATTGCTTTCCACCACGCCGCTGACATTGCGCACCGCGTCGCCCAGCGAACGCGCCTGTTGATCGCGCAGCACTTGTCCGCCCACGCTTTGCGCCGACTGCGGCGTATCCAGCGACGCGCGTGCCTGTCCGGCGATGCTGGTCTGCCGGGATTGATAACCGGCGCCGGCAGCATCGGCACTCACGGTCACGGTTTGCAGCTGGGCAACGTCTTCCGCGTGCGCCCCCGCGGCCAACCACGGCGCCAGCAGTGCGGGGATCAGGATTCGGTTCTTGTTCATCACGGATGATCGATTATTAATTGATAATGATGATAATTATCATTAGTATCAAGTTTTGTTGCAATGCATTTACATGCCGCCTTCAGGCGCGCGCACCGATGGACACTCCGTGAAACGCTATCTGATCCTGTCGCACCGCTATCTTGGCCTGGGTGCCGGCCTATTCCTGCTGTTGATCGCAATCAGCGGCAGCCTGTTGGTATTCCGGCCCGAACTGGAAACCCTGAGCGGCGCGCGCCCCCCTGCCTCCCGCCATCCTGTCGCCTATCAGGCGCTGGCCGACGCAGTGCTCGCGCGTTACCCCGGCGCCAGTTTCAGCCTGCGCTTCGGCGAGCGCGGCGACCCCGTCCTGGCCAGGCTGCGCCGACCCGGCGATGAACGCAGGCTGTGGCTGGACCCAGCCAGCGGCCGAATCGCCAGCGACGCGCGCAGCGGCGAATCGACGTTTGACTTCTTATTGGCGTTGCACGAGAAACTGCTGCTGGGAGAGGCCGGGGAAGCTCTCGCCGGCGCATGCGGGCTGCTTCTGGCCATACTGGCCGTCTCCGGCTTGGTCTACTGGTGGCCCAAAGCCTGGCGCCGCGCTTTCCAACTACGTCGGAACAAGGGCGCGCGCCTGTTGATGTCGGACCTGCACCGGCTGAGCGGCGCGCTGGCCAGCCTGCTCTTGCTCTCCGCAGGACTGACCGGCGCCTATCAGGCTTTCAACAAACCGATCAACAACGCGATCAATCGCCTGTACGGCTACCACGCGCCCGCCAAGACGCGGGCGCGCCTGCCGGCGCAAGGCGGACGCCAGCCGCTGGACGCGCTGGTGGCGCGCGCGGCGGCGGCCATGCCCGGCGCGCGGCTGGTGGACATCCGCTACGAAGCCAAGCCGGACCGTCCGCTGCTGCTGCGCTGGAAGCTGCCGGGGGAGCTGCATCCCAACGGACGCAGCCAGGTGGAGGTGGATCCGTACAGCGGCGCGCTGCTGCGAGTCACGCCGGTGGACCGGGCCCCGCCCGCCATCAGACTGACCAGCTGGATATACGGCCTGCACACCGGCAGCCTGGGCGGCGACGCGCTGCGCGCGCTGCTGGCATTGGCCGGCGCGGCGCTGGCCTTTCTGGCGGGCAGCGGGTCGTATCAGTGGGCGGCGCGCAAGCGCAAACAGCGGGGCGGGCGCAAGTCGGCGCCGGCCTCTTGATTGGCTGCCGGCTGGCGACAGGATGGCGGCGAAGCGTCCATCACATGCGAGTGGAACGGATATCGTCGGGATTCAGCAGCCGGTGTTTCAACCCCAGTTGCAACAGCGAGCGCAGGTACTCCTTGGTGAATACCAGCGATCCTTCCCATTCCGACCCTTTTTCGCCGACGATGACCGGACTGGTCACCAGCACCTGGTCGCCCTGGATCACATCCAGCGCATAATCGTCATCCGCTATTTCCTTGACAAGATTATTCTGGTTCATTGATTTTGCTCCTGGTGGGCTATTCTCTGAGACAAAACATGTGAAGACGCATGCGGCGCATGGAAACCCTGGCGTTCTAATTTTCAAGGCTCGGTCGAAACTGCCAAGGCAGGCCAGCCATTTCCATTCGCTCCAGCGGTCTGGCATGCGCCGCCGTCAATCTCACGGCGTCAAGATATCTCATGGCCCGCCGCCGAATAAGTACAGATTTCTGTAGTTTTCCTTTTTCCTGTACCAAAAGCCTGACCACGGCGAAGCACCGTACGCCGAAATGGCTAATCTCCCTCGAGGCTCCAGACCTCCCCGCTCTCCGGGACCCAGGGGATTCCGCACGCTACCCGCGCGGCCATAAAGACAAGCTCCAATCTGGAAGCCGTCTACCCAAGCAACCTGCAGCCTGGACAGATCATGAGCCGCAGCGGAAGAAAGCCCGTCCCGCCACGCTGCGGAACGGGCCGTCGCCTTGCCGGATCAGGCGGCCTATTCGGCCTCGTCCGCGCCCAGGCTGACCAGCAACGCGTCGGCGTTGACGATGTCGCCGACCTGGCAGTGCAGCTCGGCGATGATGCCGGCGCGGGGGGCATACAGGCGATTTTCCATCTTCATCGCCTCCACGATGGCGACTACCTGCTGGGCTTCCACCCGGCTGCCCGCCGCCAGCGGCAAGGCCACCACGGTGCCGGGCATGGGCGTGCGCACCTGCAGGCCGCCGCCCGCCTCCTGTTCGGCCTGTTCCGCCAGCTCGGCGCGCAGGGCGACGCGCTGGCCGCCGACGCTAAGCTCGACATCGTCGCCGCGCAGCAGCGCGTACCAGCGCCAACCATCCACCTCTCCGCGCCAGCGTTCGCCGGCTCCGGCCAGGGAGACGACATGGCGTCGCCCGTCCACCTGCGCCAGGGTCCGCTCGGCGTCGCGCTCGAGCAGCCGGGCCTGCCAGCGCTCGGCGCCGCCGCGGTAGGCCGCCCTGCCGAGCGGCGCGTCCGGATCCAGCGCGGCGCGGTCATAGGCCCCGACGCCGCCCTGCCAGGGCGAGGCGGATTCGGCCACGCCGCTGTCGCGGGTGTGGATGTCGGCCCCTCCCAGCGTTTCGGCATCGACGATCACCCCGGTGGCCGCGCGCACCAGCTGCGGCCCGCCAAGGAAGATGGAGCCGTTGCCGCGCACGATGATGGTTTCGTCGCTCATCGCCGGGATGTAGGCGCCGCCTGCGGTGCAAGAGCCAAGCACGGCAGAAATCTGCGGCAGCCCCAGCGCCGACATTTCGGCGATATTGCGGAAGATGCGCCCGAAATGGTGCTCGTCCGGGAAGATTTCCTCCTGCAGCGGCAGATAGACGCCGCCGGAATCCACCAGGTACAGGCAGGGCAAGCCCAGTTCGCGGGCGATGTCCTGGGTGCGCAGATGCTTGCGCAAGGTCAGCGGGTAGTAAGTGCCGCCCTTGACCGAGGCATCGTTGGCGAACACCGCCACCGCGTGTCCGGCGACGATGCCGATGCCGGTGACGATGCCGGCGCAGGGCACCGCGTGATCGTAAACCTCATGGCCGGCCAACTGGCCTATCTCCAGAAAGGGCGTGCCGGGGTCCAGCAGCAACGACAACCGCTCGCGCGGAGACAGCTTGCCCTTGGCCGCCTGCTTGGCGCGGGCCTCGGCGCCGCCGCCCAGCAAGGCGGCGTCGCGAGCGGCGGCGATCTGCCCGCGCAGCAGGCCGTAGGCCGCCATATTGCGCTCATAGGCCTCGCCACTGGCCGGGAGGCGCGATTCGATTCGAGACATATCCGATTCCTTGCGTCAGGCCGCGCGCAAGCGCGCCTGGAACAAAACTTGCATAAGGGTGATCAGGCCGAGCGCGGCCACCGCCAGCGTCCAAGCGCCATTGTGGTGCAGCAGCACCGAGGCGGTGGCGGCGATGCCGGCCAGGCCTTGCTGCAGGAAGCCGCACAAGGCCATCGCGTGGGCGCCGTGGTCCTTGGCGTCGCTGACGGCGGTGGCCATGCTGTTGGGGAACAGCACCGCCTGGCCGAAAATGGTCAGGCAATACAGGCCGACGAACAGCAGCGGTCCGCGGCGGCCCCAGCGGTCCGCGGCCGAGCCCCAGAACAGCACCGGCAGCGCGGCGCCGACGACGAAGCCGGAGATGGACATTTCCACCATGCTCTGGCTCATCGCCAACTCCCGCATCACCGCCGGCAGCGACGGCAGGTAAACGGTGGTGGCCATCTGCGCCATGAACACGATCAGGCAGCACAACACCATCACCCGCGCCGCCGGCCGCGCGGCCTCCCGCGGAGCGGCGGCGGTCTGCGCGGACGCTTTACTCATGGCTGGCTCGCAGCTGCTTCAGGCAAGCGCCGAAGCGCTCGATCTCCGCCACTGTCATATTGGCGCGGATCATGATGCGCAGGCCGGCGCGGCCCTTGGCGATCACCGGGAAGAAGATGGGCGAGGTGTAATAGCCGTCTTCCAGCAGGCTCTTGGCGTAGAGGATGGTGCGTTCTTCCGAGCCGATGGAGACGAAGCGGATAGGCAGCATGTCGCCGCTGTTTTCCGATTCCACGTGCTGGTCGAACAGGCGGATATTGTCCTGCAGCTTTTGCTGCAGCGCCGGCAGCTCGGCGGACTTGTGCACGGCAACCGACTCGATGATGGCGCCCAGCCCTGCGGTGTTGATGCGCTGCGACCAGGTCACAGGGCCGCCGAAACGGGTGGCCAGCTTGCGGCGCTCGGCGTCGCCGCGCGGGCCCAGGAAAATGGCGCCGCCGGAAGCGCCGAAGCCCTTGTTCAGCGAGGTGACGATCAGCGTTCGGTCGTTGATCTCGCCCATTTCCTCCAACACCAGGCCGCGGCCCAGATGGCCCAGCGTGGACAGGCCGTGCGCCTCGTCGAAAAACAGGAACAGGCCGTATTTGTCCTGCAGCGCCAGCAACTCCCTCACCGGCGCCATGCCGCCGGTGCTGTAGACGCCGTCGGCGACGTAGGCGACGCGCGGACGCGTCTTGCACAGGTCTTCCAGCGCGTTCAGGTCGTTGTGGCGTATGGTCTGGATCTCGGTCTCGTCGGCGCAGATCGGCTTCATCATGTTCAGGCAGAAGTGGGCGTTCTTGTCGAACACCATCAAGGGCGCCACGTCGCCGGTCAGCGCGCCGGAAGCCAGCAAGGGCAGCGCGGCGGCTGCCGCGGCCGCGCAGGAAGGCACTGTCAGCGTCTCCGCGGCCACCAGGCTGGCCAGCGCCTCCTCCGCCTGCTGCAGGATGTCGAACTGCACCCGGATGCGCGAGATGGAGGTATTGAGCGAGCCGGTGTTCATCACCGCGTCCGCCGCGGCGCGCAGGATGGCCGGGTGAGAGTCCAGCCCCAGGTAGGAGTAGGACGACATATTGGTGAACTGCCGGCCGCTGGCCACCGACTCGTGGCGGCCGTCGCCCAGGTTGCGGGTAGCGATATTGGCCATGCCGGCAGCCGTGGTGACATCCCAGAAGCTGTTGCTGAGCTGGATGGCTTTTTTGATATTGGTGTACTGATGCATCGTGTATAGCCCCGTCTTGTGTTGATTAAAACGATTTGCGCCTCACGCGCCGCCGTTCTCTGCGGTGACTGCGAAAGGCTGCCGCCTCGAATCGGCATTGTGAGTTAAAGCGGGTGTATGATTTTTGTCATAACTTAGTTGAGGCCGCCGCCTTCGCCGAAAACGGCCATCGCACGGCTGCGCCCCCATCACGCGTCAGGCGACAGGGGGGGGAAACCATCAGCGGCACAAGCAGCGACGCATCCCGGAACCGCCGCCAGCAGGGGAAAATCAACGTATCCAGAAACACCCGGACGGGTTTGCCGCGCGAGCCGTTGCCGCCACGGCGCGCCTCAAGCGCGCAGAGGCATCGATTGGCCGAGTTTGGCGAAGCGCCGTCTCTAGCCGCGCCCTCATGGAGAAAAAGCCGCGGGCGGCATGATGGGAAGTGGAATGCCGATGAAGCCATGCCGCTGGTTTCGGCAACCCGGGATTGCCCGCAGGATATTCAAGCGCATGGCGCGCGGCGAGCCCGCCTCAAGCGGCTGAGGCGCATGGCCACAAGTGGATTGATGTGGAAGGAAGGCAGCCGCTGGAGCAGGCTGGCCGATCAGAAACACCAGGCGTCGGAGCGCGGCAAGCTGCCTCCCGCGGCAGTCCATTTTCGGCGCCGACAGATGAGGATGGGATCCTGAGGAAACGAAACCAGGCCGGCGAATGCCGGCCCTCAATCGCCAGGGCGTCCGCCCTATCTTAAACGGAATGAAGCGCCGGCCTCGCCGCGCGTTCCCGCTCCAGATACACGCTGTACAGGAAGATCGCCACGAAACTGGCCAGCGGAATCGCATACGCCTGCTGTGTGCCGTAATGATCGGAAACATACCCCATCAGATAGGGGTACAGCGCGCCGCCGCTCACCGACATCGCCAGGATGGAGCTGCCGCGCTTGGTCTGGCGCCCCAGGCCCTTGATCGCCAGCGAGAAGATGGTGGGGAACATGATGGACATGAAGAAGAACATCAGCGTCAGCGCGCCCACAGCGATCGCGCCGCCCATCGCCACCACCACTGACGACAGCAGGATGTTGGCGAAGGCGAACAGCATCAGCAACCGCCCCGCCGACAGGCGGCCTATGGCGAAAGCGCCCACGAAGCGGCCTGCCATGAACAGCATCATCGCCAGCGACAACAGCCAGGCGGCCGATTGCGCGCTCAGGTTGATGCCGCTCTCCATCGCGTAATTGATGAAGAAGGCGCCGATGCCCACTTGCGCCGCCACATACAGGAACTGCGCCAGCGCGCCGAAGGCGAAACGCCCGTTGCGGGCCAGCGGCAGCCCGCCGCCGCTCTCCTCTAGCGAATAATGGCCCACATCCGGCATCGGCGTCCTGGCGATGACCGCCGCCAGCGCCACCACGAAGGCGGCGATCCACACATACACCTGCATCACCATGTCGTGCCCGGCGTCCGCGCCGGCCGGGTTGCCCAGCTTGAAGAAGAACGCTCCGCCTATCAGCGGCCCCACCACGGTGCCCAGACCGCAGAAGGCCTGGGCCATGTTCAGCCGCCGCTCCGAGCGGTTTTCGTCGCCCAGCAGCGAGATGTAAGGATTGGCGGTGGTTTCCAAGAAACCGGAGCCGCAGGCCAACACGAACAGCGACAGCACGAAAGCCAGGAAACTCGCGTTCAACAGAGACGGAATGAACAGCAGCGCGCCGGTGGCGAAGAAGGCGAGCCCCGCGATCAGCCCGCGTTTGTAGCCGAATCGCTCGTTGAATAGCGCCGCCGGGATGGCAATGACGAAATATGCCAGGAAATAGGCGATCTGCAGCCAGCCGGAGTCGGCCTTGGACAGCCGCATCGACTGCTGGAAGTGCTTGTTCAGCACATCCAGCAGGCCATAGGACATGCCCCACAGGAAGAAGGTGCAGGTCACCAAGATGATGGTTTTCTTCAACAGCGCGTCATCGCGGAGCATCTGGTTTTCCATGCCTCACTCCTGGAACAAAGCGGCGTCGCGCGTCAGCCCGTTGCTTTGCCAGGCGGCGTCGAACTTGCGCAGGCTCTGCTCGATATCCTCGCTGGACGCGTAAAGCTGCTGGAACACATTGACCGGCAGCGTGACCGCGGCCACGCCAATCCGCGCGCAGCGCAGGAACTGGTCCACCGTCTTGATGGCCGCGGCCAGAATGGCGGTCCGGTAGCCATAGGCGTCCAGCAGCCGCTGCGAGCTTTCCACCACCTCGAAGGCATTGCCGGTGGAGAGTTCGATCCGGTTCACGTAAGGCGCGGCGTAGCTGGCGCCGGCCAGCGCGGCCAGCGCCAGCTGCCGGGTTTCGAAAATCGTGGTCGCCAGCGTGGCGATGCCTTCGCGCTCCAGAATGGACATCGCGCGGTACCCCTCTCCCACCGCCGGAATCTTGACCACCATCCTGGGGCTGATGGCGGCGAGGCGCCGCGCCTGCGCCAGCATGCCGTCCAGTTCGCGGCTGACCACCTGCGCCGCCAGCGGGCCGGCCTGCGCGTCCAGGATTTCTCCCAGCACCGCCTCCACCTCGCGATTGGCGGTGGCCAGTATCGACGGATTGGTCGTCACGCCGGCCAGCACGCCCATGGCCTGAGCCTTGCGGATGGCGTCAATGTCTATCGTGTCCAGCCATATCTTCATTTGTTCGCACCACTTGCCACTGAAAAAGGGTAGATATTGCGCGCGCTCAGCTTCCCGATCACAAAGCCCAGCTGGCACAGCGATCGGCAGTTGAGCCGCTCCTTGATGTTCTTGATGTGCTTGTTGACCGCGTCGCTGGTGATGTCCAGCGAGATGGCCGCCTCGGCGCAGGAGGCGCCGCCCACCAATTCCCGCATCAGCGCCACCTCCTTCTTGGTCAGATAGGCGTTGCGGTCGGCGTCGCCCAAGTAGATGCGAGACACGTCGCGGCGGTCCATCAGGCTGTGGAAGTCGGAAACCAGCATCTCGTGATTGATCTCGCTGTCCAGGATCAGCTTGCCTCTGGCCGATTCAGGCAGATAGATGCGGTCGCCGCAGGCGGATTCGATCACGTCGTGCAGCTTGTACTTGAACAGCGAGACGAACTGGTGCAGATGCGCCATTTTGCCGCTTAGATAATCATTGTTGACGCTGTTGTCGTACACCGAGCCGAAATGGAAGAAATCGCAATATTCGTCGCCGCGCTCAATCAGCGTCACGCCGTTGTCTATGCCGAACAACGCCGCGGCGGAATAAATGGGTTCCCGATTCAGCCAGTTCCAGAACACATAACCGTCGGTGAAGTTGTCCGCGTCTTTTTCAAACACCGCCAGTTGGAACATTTCCTGCCGCCAGTAATGCTGAATCCATTCCGGCGAATTGGTGAGCGCGATGCGCGAGCCGTCGGCGAAATGCCTGTCAAAGGTGAAATAAGCGATTTTCAGGCTGCGCAAAGGCCGGGTGAATTCAATCACCGCATCGGTGGCCGTGAATGACGCATTGGTCGCGTAAAACCTATCGCTCTGGAAATTGATGCTCGTCATCGCCGCCCCGCGCCAGCCGACAGGCCAAGAATTTTCCGCAAAAACAATCAGCACATAAACAGTCAATATAACTACAAAATTAAATGAGCCGACTTTTAAGAATGGATAATCATAACACCAAATCCATGCGCGCATCCCACCCGAATAACTTTAAAAATCGACAGGGCCAATGATCAGACAATCCCAATTCATCGCACCTGCCTACCGTTCACATTTCCAAATCGATCTCCAGCCTTCGCAAAGTCATTCGCCGCCTGCTCGCTGGCGGGCTCTCAATGACATCCCCGTCCAACGCCATGTGACCCAGCAGCCCCTCAAGCTGAAAATATGATCCCGTTCAAGCTTTTAACGCATAGCCGCGCCAAGCCCCTGATAAGCCAGCAACGAAATTAAAGAGCATAAACAACACGGCGAACCCTTGTTATAAAGCCCCATGCGCGACCAAGGCGGCACCGGCGACGTGGCCATCCTGACTTCGGCCGAGCGCATGGAGCTGATGCCTTTCGCCCAGATCGCCAACCGCATCAACGGCGCCATCAACGTGTCGCTGGCGCGGCGCATCCTCAATGCCTGGCTGAAACAAGCCCTCCCCCGGCCGCCATTGCCGCCCGCCATCCGGCGGCCGATAATGGCGGCTTTTCCCGTCTTCCTCCCCGCCATGCATGACAGCGAACGCGATCGGATAGAACAGCGGCTGGCGCAGGCCGCCCGCGATCTCGATTTCATTCTGGCGCCTGGCCTGAACGACAGCGATGGACAGCACTGGCAGTCCCATTGGCAGCGTCGCTTTCCTCAGCGGCGGCGCGTCGCCATGCGGCAGTGGCGCGAGCCGGATTTCGACCGCTGGACCGCGCCCATCCGCCGCGAACCGGCGCGCGGCGGCAAGCCCGCGGCGCTGATGCTGGCCAAGCCAGCGCTGCTGGTGGCCAGCCGCGACGACCCGTCGTTGCGCTTCGACCACGCAACCCACTGGGCCAGACAATGGCGATGCCGGCTGGCGGACGCCGGCGAAATCGGCCATATCAACGCAGAGTCCGGCAGCGGCCCCAGGCCGCATGGCCTGGCGCTGCTGCCGGACTGGATCGCCGCTCCCGGCTACAATTTTCAAAAAAATCAATCAAGTGATTCCACTTTCAGCTAGTTTTTCTCGTCGCATTTGCAAAGGATCATTTCCTCACCGAATCGCCTCCCCATCGAGAAGGCGTCGAACCCGAGGTTGAACGATATGCCCGCACCCAATCTGTTCTCGCCGCTGCAAACCGGCGCGCTGCGGCTGCCCAGCCGCATCGCAATGGCGCCGATGACCCGCTGCCGCACCGACCAGCCCGGCGACATCCCCAATGCGATGATGGCGCGCTATTACGCCCAGCGCGCCAGCGCCGGCCTGATCATTTCCGAAGCCACCCAGATCTCGCGCCAGGGACAGGGCTACAGCTTCACCCCCGGCATTTACAGCCCGGCGCAGATAGATGGCTGGCGCCAAGTCACCAATGCCGTCCGCCAGGCCGGCGGCCGCATGGTGCTGCAGCTGTGGCACGTGGGCAGGATGTCCCACCCGGTGTTCCACGACGGCGCGGCTCCGGTGGCGCCGTCCGCCATCGCGCCCGACGCCCAGGTGTGGGTGGCGGACGAAAAAGGCGCGGGCCGCATGGCGGACTGCCCGACGCCGCGCGCGCTGGAAACCGCTGAAATCGCCGGCATCGTCGACGACTACCGCCAGGCGGCGCGCAACGCGATGGCCGCCGGCTTCGACGGCGTGGAAATCCATGCCGCCAACGGCTACCTGATCGACCAGTTCCTGCGCAGCACGTCCAACCTCAGAACCGACGCTTACGGCGGCAGCTTGGAAAACCGGTTGCGCTTCCTGATGGAGGCATCCTCCGCGGTGGCGGACGAAATCGGCGCGGAGCGCGTCGGCGTGCGGCTGGCGCCCTACATCACCGCGCGAGGCATGCATTGCCCGGAGATCGTTCCGGCGATACTGGAGGCCGCCGGCCGGCTGGACGCGCTGGGCATCGCCTACCTGCATCTTTCCGAGGCGGACTGGGACGATGCGCCCCAAGTGGACGACGACTTCCGCCGCGCGCTGCGCGCCCGCTTTAGCCGCGCCATCATCGTGGCCGGCCGTTACGACCAGGCCCGCGGCGAGAGGCTGCTGGCCAGCGGCCTCGCCGACATGATCGCTTTCGGCCGGCCATTCATCGCCAATCCCGACTTGCCCGCGCGCCTGGCCCATGGCTGGCCGCTGGCCGATTTCGACCCGTCCGCGCTGTTCGGCGGCTACGGACGCGGCTACGACGACTACCCCCATTATCAGGCGACGGAAGCCGCCTGCTGACCCGCATCCGAGGACGCACCATGAACATCGCCCACTACGCGCAAACCCGCTACACCACCAAGGCTTTCGATCCCGGCTTCAAGCTGAGCCAGGAGCAGGTGGGACAGATCGAAACCCTGCTGCGCCACAGCCCCTCATCCACCAACTCCCAGCCCTGGCACTTCTTCATCGCCGGCAGCGAAGAAGGCAAGGCCCGCGTCGCCAAGGCCGCGGCCGGCGGCTACGCCTTCAACGAAGCCAAGATACGCCACGCCTCCCACGTGGTGGTATTCTGCGCCCGGGCCGCGATGGACGACGGCTATCTGCAAACCCTGCTGGCTCAAGAGCAACGCGACGGCCGCTTCGCCAATGACGAAGCCCGCGCCGGACAGCACAAAGGCCGCTCCCATTTCGTCAACATGCACCGTTTCGAATTGCGCGACGCCCAGCATTGGATGGAAAAACAGGTTTATCTGGCCGTGGGCACGCTGCTGCTGGGCGCGGCGACGCTGGAAATCGACGCCTGCCCGATCGAGGGCTTCGACGCGCGCGTGCTGGGCGAGGAGCTGGGCCTGCGCGAGCAGGGATTGGTCGCCTCGGTGATCGTGGCGCTGGGAAAACGCTCGGAGCAGGACTTCAACGCCAGGCTGCCCAAGTCGCGCTTGCCGGCGGAAACCGTCATCACCCGTTTGTGACCTTGTCGCGCGGCCAGGCGGCCGCGGAGGAGAGAACGCGATGAACATCCAGCGCATCGACCACTTCACGATACGCGCCGCCGACCTGGACGCGAGCGCGGCTTTCTACCAGCGCGCGCTGGGCCTGGCCGATGGGCCGCGGCCCGGCTTCCGCTTTCCCGGGAAGTGGCTGTACGCCGGCGCCGCCCCGGTGCTGCACCTGGTGGCGGCCCGCGAAGACGACGCCGAGCTGCAAGCCTATCTGGGCGGGCGCGACGCGCGCGCCGGCTCCGGCCGCCTCGACCACATCGCGCTGCGCGGCCAGAACCTGGTCGACATGCAGATGCGGCTGCTGTCGCTGGGCCAGCCGTTTTACGAGCGGGTGGTGCCGGAAATCGGCGAGCACCAGTTGTTCCTGCAGGACCCGGACGACGTGACGATAGAGGTGATCTTCCCCTATTCGCCGGACAACCGCATGGCCGGACCGGCGCTGCCGCCGCTAGCCGTCTCGCCCTGAAACGCAGGCGGCGTCGGCTCGGGAAAGCGCGCCAGGAAATAGGCGACGCTGGGCAGGTCCGCGCTGCCGCCCCGCCGCGCGCCAGCAGCGCCTGCAGCAGCGCGGCGTCTTTGTCCAATCCGTCCGCCGGAGCCCCCAGATAGGCCGGCTGTCGGTGGGTTGTTTCCAATCCCATATCGAGCACCGCGCCCGCGCCCAGTTCATGCCCTTCTTCGCGATGCTGCTGGGCATCCCGTTCATCCTGTTTTGCTGCGCCTGGCTGTTCGCCCACCGCATCAAGAGGCAGATGTTCAACCTGGAGCCGCTGGACATCGCCCGCCTGGTGCGGCAACAGGACGCGGTGTTCGAATCCATCTACGAAGGCGTGATCTCCGTGGACACCCGCCGCCGGCTGACCGCGATCAACCGCGCCGCGCGCGATGCTGGAGCTTGGCCAACCCCAGCATCAGCTGGCGGGCCAGAACCTGGGCCGCATCGCGCCGGACGGTCCTTTCCTCGCGCTGGAGGCGGACTCCCCCGACGTTACCGACGAGATCTGACTGTTCGGCGGCCTGCCGCCGGGTGGGCATACACATAGACGGCCAGCCGCAGGGCTGGGGGATCCGCTTCCGCCGCAAGGACGACATCAGCTCGCTCAGCCTGCGGCTCAGCCAGGTCAAGCGTTACGCCGACAACCTGCGCGTGATCCGCCACGAGCACCTGAACGGGATCTCCCCCCTGTCCGGCCTGCTGCACATCAGCCTACGACGAGGCGCTCAAGCTGGCACGCTCGCACTCGGAAATCCATCAGCAGGCGCTGGACTCCATCTGCGGCCTGCTGATTGGCAAGTGCTACCGCGCCCGCGAGAGAGGAGCTGGCGCGGCAGCGCATCAAGGACGCTTTCGTCCGCGGCGCGGACCTGCACACCACGGAAAGCGTGGCGCGCACCATAGGCATCAGCCAAACCACCGCCCGCCGCTACCTGGAATACTGCGTCGAAGTGCGCTTCCTGCGCGCCCAGATTTCTTACGGCCGCATCGGCCGCCCGGGACGGGTCTACAAGCGTTGCGGTGCCGCCAAGCAATAGCGCTCAGCCCTCCAGCCCGCCGCCCAGCGCGCGATACAGCGCCGCCATGTTTTCCGCCTCCGCCAGGCTGGCGCTGATCCACTGCTGGCGAGCGGACTGCGCGGTGCGCTGCGCCTCCAGCAGGCTCAGATAGCCGTCCAAGCCCTGCCGATAACGCGCTTCCGCCAGCCGCAGCGAGGTTTCCGCGCTGGCGAGCGTCGCCTGCCGCGCCTGTTTTTCCTCCGCCAGCGCCCGGCGCTGGCTCAAGGCGTCGGCCACTTCGCGAAACCCGCTCTGCAGGGCTTTCTCGTAAGCGGCCAGCGCCGCCAGGCGCTGCGCCTCCGCCTGATCGACTCCAGCCTTCGCCGCGCCGCCGTCAAGCGCCGGCAAGCTGGCGTCCAGCGCCAGGCTCAAGGCCCGCGCAGGCGCGTTCAGCAGACCGGCCAGCGTCACGCCGCTGAGACCGGTGCTGGCGCTAAGCCCAAACTTGGGCCACAGGCCCGCCCGCGCGGCGGCCACGTCGGCATGGGCGGCCCGCAGCAGATTTTCCGCCTGGCGGACGTCCGGCCGGCGCAGCAGGGCATCGGCCGGCGCGGCCACCGGTAGCGCCGCCAGCGTGTAGGGCCTGTCCTCCAGCGCGGCCGGCAGCCTCGCCTCGTCAAGCGCCGCGCCGACCAGCAATTGCAACGCCAGCCGGTCCCGTTCCGCCAGCCCCTGGTAACGGGCGACATCGGCCCGCGCCTGCTGCGCCACGGTATTCATCGCGCTGACGTCCAGCGCCGAAGCCGCGCCCAGGCGCAGCCGCTCGCGCGTCAGGGCGAGCGAGCGTTCGGCGCTTTGCTGCGTCGCCCGCGCCGCGGCCAGCTGGCTGCGGTCTGCGGCCAAGGTCAAATAAGCATTGGCGGTTTCCGCGATCAGGCTGACCCTCGCCGCCTGCGCGCCGGCTTCGCTGGCCAGATAGCGCCGCCACTGCGCGTCGCTCAGGCTCTTCACGCGGCCGAACAGGTCCAGCTCGAACGCGCTGACGCCCAGGCCGGCGCTGACGCCGCGGCTGTCCGCCGCCAGCGATGGATCGCCGCTCCGGGTGAGCTGGCGGTTGGCGTTGCCCTGCAGCTGCGCGGTCGGCAGCCGCGCCGCGTCCTGCATCCGGTACTGCGCCCGCGCCGCCTGGACATTGGCGACAGCCGCGCGCAAGTCGCGGTTATTGGCCAGCGCCTGGGCGATGGTTGCGCGCAGGCCCTCGTCGACGAAGAAACGCCGCCAGGCCACATCGGCCTGCCCGCTTTCCGCGTCCGCCGCCGGCCAATGCGCCGGCACCGGCGCGGCGGGCCGTTGGTAATCCGGCTGCGGCGACGCGCAGCCTGCCAAAGCCGCGCCTATCCATAAGCAGAAAACGCGTTTCATGGCCTCGCCTCCGCCAATTTCAAACGCCGCTGCGCGACTTGCCCCGCCAGGCCGCGTATCAGCAGATGCGCCAGCGGCACGAAAAACAGCGTCAGCAGCGTGGCCGACATCACGCCGCCCAGCACCGCCGCGCCGATCGCGTTCTGGCTGCCGGCTCCCGGCCCGCCGGCCCAGACCAGCGGCGCGACGCCGACGCCGAAAGCCAGCGAGGTCATCAATATCGGCCGCAGCCGCTGGCGGGCGGCGGCCAGCGCCGCCTCCAGCGGAGCCGCGCCGCGCCGGATCGCCGCCTCGGCGAACTCGATGATCAGGATGGCGTTCTTGGCCGATAGGCCTATCGTCGTCAGCAGACCCACCTGGAAATAGATGTCGTTGGACAGGCCGCGCGCCATCACCGCCAGCACCGCGCCCAGCACGCCCAGCGGAATCGCCGTCATCGCGGCGCACGGCACCAGCCAGCTTTCGTACAGCGCCGCCAGGCACAGGAAGACGAACAATATCGACACCGCGTACAGCAGCGGCGTCTGGCCGCTGGACAGCCGATCCTGATAAGACAGCCCGCTCCACTCGTACTGCGTGCCCGGCAGCTTGCCGGCTATCGCCTCCACCGCCTTCATCGCCTCGCCGGAACTGACGCCGGCGGCGGCCGAGCCCGACAAGGGCAGCGCCGGCAGGCCGTTGTAGCGGTTCAGCTGCGCCGGCCCGTATTCCCAGCGCGCGCGGGCGAAGGCGGAAAACGGCGTCATCGCGCCGTCCGCGCCGCGGACGAACCACAAGCCCAGATCCTCGGGCTTGGAACGGTAAGGCGCGTCGGCCTGCATCATCACCTTCTTCACCCGGCCGCGGTCGATGAAGTCGTTGATGTAGCGCCCGCCCCAGGCCGCGCCCAGCGTGTCGGCGACATTGGCCGGGTCCAGCCCCAGCGCGGCGGCCTTGCTTTGGTCGACATCCAGCCGCAATTGCGGCTTGTCGTCGGCGGCGCCGGAGCGCACCGCGCTGAGCCTGTCACCTCCCTGGGCCGCCTTCAGCAGCTGGTCGCGCGCCTTGGCCAGATGCTCGCGGCCCTGGCCCGACGCGTCCTGCAGCCAAAATTCGAAGCCATTGGTCTGCCCCAAGCCACCGATGGGCGGCAGCACCATGCCGAACACCTCGGCGTCCCGCTGCGCGGCCAGCGCGGCGGTGGCGCGGTCGGCTATCGCCTGGGCGCTGTTCTCTTGGCCGCGCCGCTGCGACCAGTCCTTCAACGCGACGAAGGCCATGCCGGCGTTCTGGCCGGAACCGCCGAAGCTGAAGCCGGACAACATGTACACCGATTCGACATTGGCCTTCTCGGTTTCCAGGAAATGCTGCTCCACCGCGCGCGCCACCTTGTCGGCGCGCTGATGGGTGGCCCCGGTGGGCAGCGTGAACTGCGCCATCACCGTGCCCTGGTCCTCGTCCGGGATGAAGGCAGTGGGCAACCGCGGGTACAGCGCGGCCAGCGCCGCCACCAGCGCCAAGTAGACCAAGCCGCCGCGCAGCGGGCGACGCAGCCAAGCCGGCAGCCAGCGGCCGGCATAGTCCGATTGCAAACGCTGGAAGCGGCGCTCGAACGCAGCCAGCGGGCCGCGTTCGGACGGCGCATGCGGCCGCAGCAGCGTCGCGCACAGGGCTGGCGTCAGGGTCAGCGCGGTCAGCACCGACAAGGCCATCGCCGCGACGATGGTGATCGAGAATTGGCGGTAGATGACGCCGACCGAGCCGCCGAAGAAGGCCATCGGCAGGAACACAGCCCCCAGCACCAGGCCGATGCCGACCAGCGCGCCGCCGATCTCGCCCATCGAACGGACGGTGGCCGCGCGCGCGTCCAGCCCCTCCTCGCTCATCACCCGCTCGACGTTCTCCACCACCACGATGGCGTCGTCGACCAACAGGCCGATGGCCAGCACCATGCCGAACAAGGTCAGCGTATTGATGCCGAAGCCGGCCGCCGCCAGCACGCCGAACGTGCCCAGCAGCACCACCGGCACCGTCAGCGCCGGAATCAGCGTCGCGCGCCAGTTGCGCAGGAACACGTACATCACCAGCACCACCAGCGCCACCGCCTCCAGCAGCGTCGCCATCACCGCGCGTATCGACAGCCTGACGAAGTGGGTGGTGTCCTCCGGATAGGCGACGCGGATGCCCGGCGGAAAGTTGCGCTCCAGCTCGGCGACGCGCGCCTTCACTGCCTCGGCGGTGGCCAGCGCGTTGGCGCCCGGCGCCAGCATCACCGCCAGGCCCGAGGCCGGGTGGCCGTTCAGCCGCGAACTGCTGCTGTAATCCTCCTGCCCCAGTTCCACCCGCGCCACGTCGCCCAGCCGCACCGCGCCGCCGTCCGGCAGCGCCTTGACGACAATGTCTCGGAACTGCTCAGGCGTGGACAAGCGCGACCAGGCGGTGACCATCGCGTTCAGCTGCTGGCCCGGCGGCGACGGCAAGGCGCCCAGTTCGCCGACCGAGACCTCGGTGTTCTGCTTGGAGATGGCGGCGCTGACGTCGGAGGGAATCAGGCCGTAGCTGTTGAGCTTGTGCGGGTCCAGCCACACGCGCATCGCGTACGGCGCGCCGAAGGCCCGCACCGAGCCGACGCCGCCCACCCGGCTCAGCGGGTCTTGCACATTGCTGGCCAGCCAGTCGGCGATGTCGGTGTCGCTGCGCTGGCCGCTGACATCATAAAAGGAGGCGATCAGCAGGAAGTCGCCCTGCATCTTCTGCACCGACAGGCCGTTCTGCTGCACTTGCTGCGGCAGCCGCGCCAGCATCTGGCTGACCTTGTTCTGCACCTGCACCTGGGCGGTGTCGGCGTTGGCGCCCTGGCGGAAGGTGAGCATGATCTCGGCCTGGCCGGACGAGGAGCTGGTGGAGCTGAAATACATCAGATTGTCCAGGCCCTTCAGCTCTTGCTCCAGCACCTGGATCACGCTGGTCTCCACCACCTGGGCGGACGCGCCGGGGTAGCTGGCGCTGACCATCACCGTCGGCGGAGCGATGTCCGGATACTGCGACACCGGCAGCGCGCGCAAGGCGAACAGGCCGGCCAGCATGATGACGATGGCCAGCACCCAGGCGAACACCGGGCGGCCTATGAAGAAACGCGCCAGCATCGCTCAGCTCCTCCCGGCCAGGGCCGGCAAGGCCACCGGCGTCGCCGCCTCGCCCGGGCGGGCGCGCTGCAGGCCGTCGACGATCAGCCTGTCGCCGGCTTTCAATCCTGTGGTCACCAGCCAGTAAGCGCCATGAGTGCCTTCCGTCGTCAATACCCGCTGCTCCACCTTGTTGCCGGAACCCAGCACCAGCGCGGTGGCGCGGCCTTTGTCGTCGCGCGCCACGCCTTGCTGCGGCGCCAGCACCGCCTGGCGGCGCACGCCCTGCTCCAGCTCGGCGCGCACATACATGCCGGGCAGCAGCAGGCCTTCCGGATTGGGGAATTCCGCGCGCAAGGTCACCGCGCCGGACACGCGATCGACGTTCAATTCGGTGAAGCGCAGCTTGCCGGCATGCCGGTACGGCGCGCCGTCCTCCAGCTTGAGCCTGGCGGTGGCGCCGGCCGGTTCAAGCTCGCCGTCTGCCTGCCTGCGCTTGAATGCCAGCAAATCCTGGCTGGACTGGACGATGTCCACGTACATCGGGTCCAGCTGCTGGATGGTGGCCAGAGTCGCGCTCTGGCCCGAAGTGACCAGCGCGCCCTCGCTGACAGCCGAGCGGCCTATGCGGCCGGAAATCGGCGCCAGCACGCGGGTGCGCGACACATCCACTCTCGCGGCGGCCACCGCCGCCTCGCCGGCCTTCGCCGCGGCCAGGCCCTTGCGGTAGTCGGCGTCCGCCTCCTCGCGCTCCTGGCGGCTGACCCCGTCTATCTTGGCCAATTCGGCATAGCGTTCGGCGCGTCCCTTCAGGCTGCCCAACGCGGCGCGGGCGGACGCCAGCGTCGCCTCCGCCTGCTGCAAGGCCGCCTGGTAGCCGGCCGGGTCGATCTGGTAAAGCAGGTCGCCGGCCTTGACCAGGCTGCCTTCGGAGAAATGCCGTTTCAGCACGATGCCGTTGACCTGCGGCCTGACTTCGGCGCTGCGGTAGGCGACGGTGCGGCCGGCCAATTCGGCCTTTACCGCCACGTCCTTCACCTCCAGCTTCACCACGCCCACCTCGGGCGGCTTGCCCGCCTCCGGCCCTGGCTCCTTCCCCCCGCAGCCGGCCAAGCCCGCCGCCATCGCAACAACCGTCAATATCCGCATGTTCCAGTGCATTCCGGCCGCGAAAGCGGGAACCCTCAGCCCCATCAGATGCGCGCGCGGACGCATGCCGTCATCGAAAAGCGGGCTTGGCGGCTCTCGTTCCGGGCTCAATCGAGTCCAGTATCCAAGCAGCGGCCGGGCACGGGCAAAGCGCCCGCCGCTCGTCCGCCGCTCGCATGAGCTTGCAGGCGGATTCCCGGAATTGAGACGGGAATCTTGGCATGGGCGACAATGTTAATGATAATACTTATCACTTGCAATAAAATCGCAGAACGCTATCGAATGCAAAGGAAACACGCCATGCCGCTTTCCCACGCCACGCGCCGCGGCGCGCTGCGCCTGGCCGCCGCAGCCGGCCTCGCCGCCCTGCTCACCGCCTGCGACGTCCCCGCCCAATCCGACGGCGCGGTCGCCCCCCCGGCCGGCTGGCCGCGCACGCTGGACACGCCCAAGGGCAAGGTGACGCTGGACAAGATGCCCGAGCGCATCGTCTCCACCAGCGTGACGCTGACCGGCACCCTGCTGGCCATCCACGCGCCGGTGGTCGCCAGCGGCGCCAGCGCCGCCCACTCCAAGGTGACGGACGACCAGGGCTTCTTCACCCAGTGGAGCGCGGTGGCCAAGCAACGCGGCGTGACGCCGCTGTACCAGGGCGAGCCCAACGCCGAGGCCATCATCGCCGCCCAGCCGGACCTGATCGTGATGGCCGGCACCGGCGGCGACTCCGCGCTGAAGCTGTACGAACAGCTGAGCCAGATGGCCCCGACCCTGGTGGTGAATTACGACGACAAGAGCTGGCAGGAACTGGCCACGCTGCTGGGCCGCGCCACCGGACGCGAAGCCGACGCCCGCGCCGCCATCGCCGATTTCGACGCCGAGGCGGCGAAACTGAAGTCCGCGCTGAAGCTGCCGCCGCAGCCGACGGCGGCGCTGGTTTATTACGAAGACGGCTCCGGCGCCAATCTGTGGACGCCGCAATCGGCGCAGGGCAAGCTGCTGCAGTCGCTGGGCTTTGAGTTGGCCACCGCGCCGGACCGCGTCAAAGGAAATACCAGCATGGGTGTGCGTCACGACATCATCCAGTTGACAGGCGAGAAGTTCGCCGACGGCCTGCAAGGCAAATCGATGATCCTGTTCAACGCCGACCAGGACCAGGTGCCTCAGGTGCTGGCCAATCCCTTCCTGGCCGGCAATCCGGCAGTGAAGGCCAGGCAGGTGTACGCCGCAGGCCTGGACACCTTCCGCCTGGACTACTACAGCGCGCGCAATCTGCTGGCGCGGCTGCGCAAGCAGTTTGCTTAGCCAGTCGGCCGCTCAAGCCATCCCTGCGGAATCAACGGGGATGGCGCCAGTCCGGCGAAGTCGCAGCACAGCACTTGAGCCCCGTTGCACAGCGCGATCACAGCCGCCGACCAAACAAGCGGGCTGGGCATTCTTAAAGCCGCCGACCAAACCGGGTAGAGCACTCGAGTCAAGGCGTGCCGACGCAGACAGTACCCACTGTGCGGCGAGGAGGCGCAACGCGGGATCAGCTTTTTTGTGAGCGGCGATTATTGCGAATAGCCTGATTCGCGGATAGCTTCTAGAGCTTTAGCCGTGCGCGCCGCATGACTTCCGCCACTCGGGGATTGCAAGCGCCATCGAAAACTTGCCGGGTCGACACCGGCACAAACCTCAGCTGCCATCATGAAAAAAACCACCGTCCTCTTCTGCCTCTGCCTGCTCTCCCCTTTTTCTTTCGCTGACGAACCAGCCTGTCTTGACGACTTGGCCGGGATCTTTCAGAGCGCGATCGGCCGCAGCGCGCCGGAATCGGTGCTTGCGGTGAAGCATGGCCAGGACGGCTGGGAATTCAGCCTGCCACAAAGCTCGGAGGACAATAAGGACTCGCTTTTCCGCTATCATTTCGACCGCGCAAAAACGTTGCCGGCCAACGCCCTCACCGGCGACAGCCTGCAATACGTCGGCCACACCATGCTGACGCCATTTTTAGAAAAAAACATCCCGCTGGACAAGATCAAGATCGAATGCGGTCTGGCCGTCGACGGGATGTTTCTGCTCAGAATGGACCTGGCCCAGGCAGACAACAGGCTCCTGAAAAACATGGCCATGCTGAGCAGCGCGATGGCGGGCGACAAGCCCAGCGTCAAGATAAGCGACAGGCAGGTCAAAAAACTGCGTGGCACCCAGTATTTTGCCGGAGAGTCGCTGCAGCTGGATGGCGTCATCAATACCATCACGCCGTTCCTGGTGCAAAAATCCGCCAATGCCGGGCAGGCGCATTAGCATCGGACGCGCCACATGAAAAAAGCGGACTGCCGTCCGCTTTTTTCATGGCCGCAGCCTCAGGCTCAAGACCCCGCCGCCTGCTCCACCGGCTCGCCTTCGGCCTGCTCCGGCTTGCCGCCGGAAAGGCGGCGCAAGGAGCCGAAGCCCGCGCACATGAGCAAACCCGCCGCGGCCGCGCCGGCGCCGAACCAGGCCACCGCCATCAGCGGCGCCAGCGCCCGCGCCAGCGCGCCAAGGCCCAGCGCGCCCAGGCTGTCGCCCACCACGTCCTGCGCGTTCCACAGGCTGTTGACGCGGCCCAGCAGGTGGTCCGGCGTCTGGCCCTGCACCAGCGTGAACTGCAGCAGCGAGGCGATGGACCCCAGATAGCCCAGCACCACCAGCGCCGCCAGCCCGTAAGCCAGGTGGGTGAAAGCGCCCAGGGAGGCGATGGCCAGCGACGACGCGGTCACGCAAGCCAGCATCATCGCGCCGGGACGGCTCAACCCGCCCACCCAGCCGCTGGTGAAAGCGCCCAGCATCGCGCCCAGCGGCACCGCCGAATACATCAGGCCCACTTCGAACGCGCCGCCGCCGTAGCCATCCTCGGCCAGCGACGGGTACAGCACCCGCACCGCGCTCAGCAGCGTCTGCAGCGTGCCCACCGCCACCACCGCGCCGACCACCTTGTTCTGCCACAGGAACTCGAAGCCTTCCATCAAGGACCGCAGCGGGTGCGAGGGCTCGGCGTTTTGCGGCTTCAGCGACGGCAGGCGGGTCAGCGGGATCAGCGTGGCCAAGGTGCCGATGCCGGCCAGCAGGTAGTTCCAGTTGACCCCGGCGGCGGTGATGATCAAACCGCCCAGGAGCGGCGACAGCACCGCGCCGAAGCGCACCGTCAGCATGCTCAGCGCGCCGGCGGCGGGCAGATTCTCGCGGCCGACGATGACCGGAATCGACGCCATCAACGAAGTGATGCCGATGCCGCTGAAGAAACCGTCCCAGGTGGACACCACGTACAGCGCCGTCACCGACGGGTTGGTCATGAAGCCGTTCAAGGCCAGCGCCAGGAAGCCTAGGCCGCAAGAAGTCCGGCCCAGCAGGATCAGCCGGCGGCGGTCCATGCGGTCGGCCAGCACGCCGCCGCACATCAGGCCGGCGAACATGCCGATGCCGTCCAGCGCCATCGCCGCGCCCACCTGCAGCGTGGAGCCGGTGAGCTGGTGGATCTGCACCGGCACCGCCACCATCAGGATGCCGAAGGCGAACACCGAGATCATCCGGGCGATGAAGATGGAGCGAAAATGCGGATTGAGCCTGAGCAGGCTGAAGTCGACGAAGATAGGCGATTTTTTCATGTTTTCAATGCAATGGTTCAACGGAAGTGGCGCGCGCGCCACCGCTGATGACAGGCCGCGGCAAAGGCCTGTCGCTTCATGTGACAGGCATGGTAACATCGACAATTGTTATTAGGAATCATTTTCATTATGGCGATTAGCCCTACCTCGTCCCGCCAGCGCCGCGCCGCGCTGCTGCTGCTGGCCAGCCTGGCGCTGCTGGCGGCCGTTTCCGCGCTGAGCCTGGCCTTGGGCGCCAAGTCCATCCCGCTCGGCCTGGTATGGGATAGCCTGCTGGGACGCGCCAACGGGCCGGACAGCGTGATCGTGCTGCAGGGACGGCTGCCGCGCACGCTGCTGGGCCTGCTGGCCGGCGCGGCGCTGGGCTTGTCCGGCGCGCTGATCCAGGCGCTGACCCGCAATCCGCTGGCCGACCCCGGCATACTCGGCGTCAACGCCGGCGCCAGCTTCGCGATGGTGCTGGGCGTCGCCTTCCTCGCCGTGGACAGCCAAGGCGGCTACATGGCCTGCGCGGCGACGGGCGCCTTCCTCGCCACGCTGCTGGTCTACGCCGTGGGCGCGCGCGGCCGCCGCGCCGATCCGCTGCGCATCGTGCTGGCCGGCGTGGCCGTCGGCGCGGTGCTGATGGGCCTGTCCGCCGCCATCACCCTGCTCGACCCCATCGCCTTCAACCGGCTGCGCTACTGGAACGCCGGCACGCTGGACGTGCGCGACATGGCCGCCGTCTCCCTGGCCGCGCCCGCCATCCTGGCCGGCGGCGCGCTCGCGCTGCTGCTGGCCCGCCCGCTGAACGCCATGAGCCTGGGCAGCGACCTGGCGGTCAGCCTGGGCGGCCGTCCGCTGTTGACCCAGGCCGGCGCCGTGGCCGCCGTCACCCTGCTGTGCGGCGCCAGCACCGCCGCCGCCGGGCCGATAGGCTTCGTCGGCCTGATGATTCCCCACGTCGCCCGCCGGCTTGGCGGCGTGGACCTGCGCTGGAGCCTGCCCTTCACCGCGCTGCTGGCCCCGATACTGCTGCTGGCCTCGGACATCGCCGGCCGGCTGCTGACGCCGGGCGAGCTGCGCGTCTCCATCGTCACCGCCTTCATCGGCGCGCCAGCGCTGATCTGGCTGGCGCGCGGCCACGGCGGAGGCCGCGCATGAAAACGACGGCGCTGCGGCTGGGCCGCCCCGACGGCCGCTTCAACCTCCGCATCCACCCCGGCCGGCTATGGCCGGCGCTGCTGATGATGGCCGCCTGCGCCGTGTTGGCGCTGCTGAGCCTGCGCGCAGGCGCCCTGCATCTGAGCGTTGAGCAAGTGTGGGCCGCACTGCAGGGCCAGGGCAGCCGGCTGAACGTGGCCGTGGTCCAGCAATGGCGGCTGCCGCGGGTGGCGATGGCGCTGGTCATCGGCGCGGCGCTGGGCATGAGCGGCGCCATTTTCCAATCCCTGCTGCGCAATCCCTTGGGCAGCCCGGATGTGGTGGGCTTCAACACCGGCGCTTACACCGGCGCGCTGCTGGTGATCACCACCATAGGCGGCAGCCATTTCCAGATCGCCGGCGGCGCGCTGGCCGGCGGCCTGGCCTCCGCCGCGCTGGTCTACCTGCTGGCCTGGAAGCGCGGCGCGCAAGGCATGCGGCTGATCATCATCGGCATCGCCGTCAGCGCCATGCTGAGCGCGCTCAACAGCTGGCTGCTGATCAACGCCAGCCTGGAAGCGGCGATGAGCGCCGCCATCTGGGGCGCCGGCACGCTGAACGGCATGACCTGGAGCAAAGGCTTGCCCTCGGCGCTGTTCTGCCTGCTGGCGATGCTGGCGGCGCTGGTCTTGAAGCCGCGGATGCGGCTCTTGGAAATGGGCGACGACTGCGCCAACGCGCTGGGCGTGCCCGCCGAGCGCGCCCGGCTGACGCTGATGGGCCTGGGCGTGGCGCTGATCGCCTCCGCCACCGCGGCGGCCGGCCCCATCGCCTTCATCGCGCTGGCGGCGCCGCAGATCGCCCAGCGGCTGCAGCGCGCGCGCGCCACCAGCCCGCTCACCGCCGCCTGGACCGGCGCGCTGCTGCTGCTGGCGGCCGATTACGCCGCCCAGCACCTGTTCTACCCGCGCCAGCTGCCGGTTGGCGTCGTCACCATCTGCATCGGCGGCCTGTATTTGCTGTGGCTGCTGCTGCGCCAAAGCCAAGGCGCGAAACCATGAGCACGCTCACGCTGAAACAAGCCCTCCCCCTCGCCGCCGCCCCCGCGCCGGCCGCCCTGGACCTGCCGCGGCTGTCCGGCGACGGCCTGCGCTTGGGCTACCGCCAGCGCGTGATCTGCGAGCGGCTGAACCTGCGCATACCCGATGGCGCCTTCACCGTGGTCATCGGCCCCAACGGATGCGGCAAATCGACATTGCTGCGCAGCCTCAGCCGCCTGCTAAAGCCGCTGGACGGCCAGGTGAGGCTGGACGGCCGCGACATCCACAGCCAGCCGGCCAAGGCGGTGGCCCGCCAATTGGGCCTGTTGCCGCAAAGCGCCGTCGCGCCGGACGGCATCACCGTGGCCGATCTGGTGGCGCGCGGCCGCTATCCTCACCAGAGCCTGCTGCGGCAATGGAGCCGCGAAGACGAAAACGCGGTCAATGAAGCGCTAAAAGCAACCGGCACCGCCGAGCTGGCCGACCGGCTGGTAGACGAGCTGTCAGGCGGCCAGCGCCAGCGCGCCTGGGTGGCGATGGCCCTGGCCCAGCAGACGCCGCTGCTGCTGCTGGACGAACCCACCACCTATCTGGACATCGCCCACCAGATCGAGCTGCTGGAGCTGTTCCGCACTCTCAACCGCGACGGCGGCCGCACGCTGGTGGCGGTGCTGCACGACATCAACCACGCCTGCCGCTACGCCACCCACTTGATCGCAATGAAGGACGGCCGCATCGTCGCCGAAGGCGCGCCGTCGCGTATCGTCAGCGCCGAGCTGATCGAACAGGTGTTCGGCCTGCCCTGCCTGATCATCGAAGACCCGGTCAGCCATACGCCGATGGTGATTCCGCGCTGATTTCGTCTTGCTGCGCCTGCATGAGAAATGGCCCTTGTCGGTTAATGCCGTTCACTTAGACCCGCTAACAAAACCTATATTTTGCGCAGTGGCGCACATGGAAGATCAGCGACTTACAAGCGACCGCCTGAGGTTTTGTTAGCCACTCTTAAGAGCCGCTAACAAAACCTCTTGATGCCAGATGCGTATGCCCTCACCTGGCAAAGATGCAACGAAAAGTCATCAGCCAGAAGCTTTGGAAGTCATTGCAGCCGCTACTCTCCCCGCCGCCGCGTTCCCGCCGGGGTGGGAGGCCGCGGCTGGATGATTTTGCTGCCCTCAACGGCATCTTGTTTGTTCTCACTACCGGCATTCCTTGGGAGGACCTCCCGCAGGAACTCGGTTTTGGCAGCGGGATGACCTGCTGGCGAAGGCTGCGGGATTGGCAAGCGCAAGGCATTTGGGACCGCCTACACCTGGCTCTGCTGATACAACTGCGCCAACACGATCAAATTGATTGGAGCCGGGCCAGCATTGATGGGGCTAGCGTTGCCAGCCCCCGGGGGGCCAAGAGACCGGCCCCAACCCCACCGATCGAGGTAAATGCGGCAGCAAACGGCACATCATCGTAGATCGCCGAGGTTTGCCATTGGCGCTGAGCATTACCGGCGCCAATCGGCACGACTCCATGGTCTTCGAAACTTTGGTCGATGCGATTCCTGCCGTTCCTGGCTTGCCAGGACGGCCCAGACAAAAGCCTTACAAGCTGCATGCTGACAAAGGCTATGACTACCGCCGTTGTCGTGCACACCTGAGCCGACGCGGAATCTTGGTGCGAATTGCTCGGCGCGGGGTGGAAAGCAGCGAGAGACTAGGTCGCCACCGCTGGGTGGTAGAACGTACCCATTCTTGGCTAGCTGGCTTCGGCAAGTTGCGCATCCGCTTCGAACGGCGGCTGGATACGCATTACGCCTTGCTCAAGCTGGCTTTCTCATTGATATGTCTGCGATTTGTCGACAGGTTTTGTTAGCGGGTCTTAAGAGAAAAGCACCGTCTCCGTGTATGGAAGCGGTGCTTTTTTGTAGATTCCTGTGCTCCAAGGCCAGAAAAGTCGCCCGAAAATCCTTAAATAAATGAACGGCATTATCCCCTGTCTGGGCCATTTTCTTTCCCCCTTCGAGTCCATCAAACACCCCAGCTCTTTAAAAATCAGAGTACCATTTATTTAGTATGAACGCCCACCAAACGGAACAAATATTAGAATTTCCTGCGACCACATTCCCACTCCTTCAACTTCCAAATCAAAAATTATCGGGAGCCAGTGATCATTTCGTTCTTCTAATATCTTGACATTCCTAACCTGGCGCACGCTTTGAAAAGGCGTATACATGCCAGGCACACCCATGGATTTATACGGAATACACGCCAGTCTAATCACCTCCAGCTTAAACAAACGCTCAAGCCATATCGACCCAACAAAGTCATCAAAATATTCTTTAAGACGCGAGCCAAAGGTTCGGTGATACAGCATCTCTCCGCGAAGCGTCGACAAACAAAGTTGAATCTTTTGCGGAAGCGCATCAAGACCAGACACAGTAGCAATTCCACCTTTTTCATCAACAAATGAATCATGCTTCTCATTTAGCGCGAGATCCATACCTAGTTGATTCGCATTGATACGCGGAAAACTGTCAAAAACTTGTAAGTTAATCTCATAACCGCTACCGGATTTTTTCCATGCAGGTGGCGCTGCCAGCTGACGGCCATCACCCAATGCATTCACCAAAACAAATCGATCATAAGAATCTGCCTGATCAAAATGCTCACCAAAACTAATCAGCGCCGCTACATCACCTATCAAAAAATGCTCCAGACGCAAATACCACTCTCGACCGGAGAGTGCCAATGATCTCACCAAGACCGACTACTCCTGGCCCTATTGCTAAGAGGTCGCAATGCACGCCAATTGACGAAGCACCACTGAGCAGTGCTGACACTCTATGCTCATGAGATGCTTTCATTTCTCTGAGAGCTTCAGCCGGGTAGCGCACCTCGTCTCGATCAATTTCTATACTGTGATTAGCACAAAGCCATATCCCGTTCGAAATGTCTTTCCGTTGCTCGGCTGTCATGGATGCATGATAGCGACGGCCACCGGGTGAAGCCGCATGGATGTGCGCAGCAACCCCAATAATAGTTACTGAGTCAGGAGACTCATCGCTTGGTCCTGATGTTGGAACATCACAACCAGGGAAAGAGCACTTATAATTCGCTCGCAAGGCAAGTGCTCGCTTTGTCTTTTCGTTGAATTCATCACGGTTATTTTTACCCATAGATAAAGCCTCCTAGATGAAACCATAAGCAAAATCATTGCAATAGACAAATGCCATAGAGTAAGCAACTTAGAGTGGCTAACAAAACCTCAGGCGGTCGCTTGTAAGTCGCTGATCTTCCATGTGCGCCACTGCGCAAAATATAGGTTTTGTTAGCGGGTCTTAACAAGCCGCAACAAAAAATGGCCCCTCGCGGGGCCTTCGTTCTGCCGGAATCCATCACCCCAAGCTATCCACCCCCTTCAAAATGCCATCCAGCAACGGCCCCAAGGTTTCCAGCGACTGCGGCGACACGATGTCCTCATGCGCGCAATCCAGCTCATGCACGGAGAGGCCGGCCAAGTGCGGCCGCCAGGTTTCCCGCACGTCCATGCCTTCGGGCAGAGTGCGGCGGGCGACGAACAGCGTGGCCTCGCCGTCGTAGCGCGGCGTGCGTGCCTGCGACAGCAGACGCACCGCGTCCTGGTAGTTGGCCACGATGTGGCCGAACATCTCGGTCTTTTCCCGCAGCATGAAGGCGTCGGCGGCGTCCTCGGTGGCGGACATGAACTGCTCCTGCTCGCGCGCCACCTCGGCCTTGGCCTCGTCCTCGGTCGGGCCGTTCCAGTCCTGGCCCTCCGGCGGATAGGTGTCGAGCAGGCCCAGGAAGGCGACCTCCTCGCCCTGCTGCCGCAGCCTGGCCGCCAACGCCTGCGCCACCGTGCCGCCCAGCGAATAGCCGATCAGGTGATACGGGCCTTGCGGCTGGATACGGCGCAGATTGGCCAGATGGCGGTCGCACACTTCGTCCATGTCGGCGCAGCGGGCGATGGCGCCGTCCGGGCGCGGCGATTGCAGGCCCACCAGCGCGAGGCCGGGGCGCAGATGGCGCGACAGGCTGCTGTACTGCCAGGCGAAGCCGGAAGCCGGGTGGATGCAGAACAGCGGCCGCCCCTTGCCGGCGCGCAGCGGCAGTACCTCGCCGAAGCCGGCCAGCGCCGGGTCAGACGCCAGGCCAGCGTCGGACAATACCGTCGCCAGCTTGGCCACCGTCGGCGAGCTCATGATCTGGCCGACCGACACCGGCAGCTTCAGCTCGCGGCGCAGCGTCGCCGCCAGCCGCATCGCCAGCAACGAGTGGCCGCCCAGCGCGAAGAAATCGTCATCGGCGCGCACCGCGTCGGATTCCAGGATCTCGGCGAACAAAGCGGCGATCCGGCTCTCCAAACCCGGGCGCGGCTCGCGGCCTTGGGCCGCCGCCGTCGAAGACGGCTCCGGCAGCGCCTTGCGGTCCAGCTTGCCGTTGGCGCTGAGCGGGAAGTCCGCCAGGCGCATCACGGCCACCGGCACCATGTGCGCCGGCAGGACCCTGGCCAGCATCGCGCGCAGCGCGTCGGCCTCGGGCGGGTTGTCCGGATCGGACGCGATCACATAGCCGACCAGCTGGCGGTTGTCGGCGCCGGCAGCGTGGGCCGCCTGGCCGCCCAGCGCGCGGGCGTGGACCACGGCGCGGGCGACGCCCGGCAGCGCCAGCAGCGCCGCCTCGATCTCGCCCAGCTCGATGCGCTGGCCGCGTATCTTCAGCTGATCGTCGCTGCGGCCCAGATACTCGACGGCGCCGTCCGGCAGCCAGCGCGCGATGTCGCCAGTGCGGTACATCCGCTCGCCGTCGGCGTACGGATCGGCGACGAAGCGGGCCGCAGTCAGATCCGGCCGGCCCAGATAGCCGTGGGCCAGCTGCGCGCCGCACAGATAGAGCTCGCCCGGCGCCCCGACCGGCACCGGCCGCAGCGCGGCGTCCAGTATCCGCAGCGCAGTGTTCCACACCGGCAGGCCGATGGGTACGCTGGCCGATTCCGGTGCCGGCTTGGCCGCCGGCTGGTAGCTGACGTCCACCGCCGCCTCGGTCGGGCCGTACAGATTGTGCAAGGGCGCGCCTATCAGGCCGGCGTAGCCGTCAGCCAGCTCGCGCGACAGCGCCTCGCCGCTGCAGAACACCCGGCGCAAGCCGGCCGCTTGGGCAGAACGCGCCGCGGCGTCGCCCTGCATGTGGGCCAGCAGCGCCGCCAGCATAGACGGGACGAAGTGCAAGGTGGTGACGCCGCGCGCGGCGATCAGCTCCAGCAGCGCTTCCGGGTCGCGGTGGGCGTCCGGCGGCGCCATGAACAGCCGCGCGCCGACGATCAGCGGCCAGAAGAATTCCCACACCGACACGTCGAAGCTGCAAGGCGTTTTCTGCAGCACCACGTCGTCCGCGCCCAGGCTGTACTCGTGCTGCATCCACAGCAGGCGGTTGACGATGGCGCGGTGCGAAACCAGCACGCCCTTGGGCCGTCCGGTGGAGCCGGAGGTGTACAACAGATAGGCGGCGTGGTCCGGCGTCAGCGCCGGCGCGTCGAAGGCCTGCGGATCAGTCGCCAGCGCGTCCTGCAGCAGCAGCGTGCCCATGCCGGCGAAGCGCGGCGCCAGTTCGGCGCAAGTGACGATCAGCGCCGGCTTGGCGTCGGCCACCATATAGGCCAGCCGCTCGTCCGGGTAACCGGTGTCCAGCGGCAGATAGGCGGCGCCGGCCTCCTGCGCCGCCATCAGCGCCAGACTCAGGTGCACCGAGCGCGGCAGCGCCACGGCGACGATGTCGCCCGGCTTGACGCCGGCCGCGCGCAGCCTCCCGGCCAGATGCGCTACCTGGGCGCGGGTTTCGGCATAGCTGAGCGCATGCGCTTCGTCCAGCAGCGCCGGCGCGTCCGGCGTCCTGGCCGCCTGGGCCGCCAGCAGAGACGGCAGCGTGGCTTCGGGGATCGCTACGGCGGTGGCGTTGACCTTGTCGATCAGCTCGCGTTCGGCGCCGGTCAGCGGGTCGAAGGCCGACCACGGCAGCTCGGGCCAGAAAGCCAGATGCTCGAGCAGCGCCAGCATCCGTTCGGCCAGCCGCTGCGGCGCTTTCACCAGATTGCGGTACTCGATCAGCAGGCGCAGCCGGTCTCCCGGCAACGCCAGCACCGTCAGCGGATAATGGGTATGACCGCGGTTGCGCAGCGCGGCGATGCGCGCGCCGTGGTAGTCGCGCGACTGCATGTCCTGATCCGGGTAGTTCTCGACCACCAGCAACGTGTCGAACAAGGTGGCCGCACCGGCCAGGCGCTGGATTTCGGCAAGGCCCAGCCCGTCGTGCTCCAGCAGACGGATCTGCCGCGCCTGCAAATCGGCCAGCTGTTCCCACAGCGGCGCGTCCGGCCGCAGCGCCACCCGCACCGGAATGGTGTTGCTGAACAGGCCGATATGCTCGTCCACGCCGTCCACCGGGCTGAAACGGCCCGACACCGGCGAGCCGAACACCACGTCGTTGCGGCCGGTCAGCACCGATAGCAGCGCGCCCCACATGCCCTGCATCCCGGTGTTCAGGGTCAGGCCGCGTTCGCGGCAGCGCTCGGTCAGCGCGTCTTCCAGCGCTTGCGGCAGCACCAGCTCGAATTCCCGCACTTCCGGCGCGGCCGTCTGCTGGCCGAACAGCAGCGTGGGCTTGACGCCGTCCAGCGTCTGCAGCCACAGCTGGCGCGCCGGCGTCAGATCGCGCGCCGCCAGCGCGCGGACCACGCTGGGGTAGTCGACGCGGATGGAAGGCAGCGTGTCCGGCCCGTCGCCATAGGCGGCCAGCAAATCGCGCAGCAGGATGGGCGTAGACCAGCCATCGACAACCAAATGGTGCGCGGTCAGAAACAGCGTGGCTTGGCCGCCGTGGCGCGTCAGCGTGGCCTGCAGCAGCGGGCTGTCGCCGGGGCCGCCGACCGTAAAGTCGCGGTCCAGCTCCTCGCGCTCCAGCGCCTGCAGCGCCTCGGCCTCGTCGGCCGACGCGGCCAGCTCCAGCTCGCGCCACGGCCATTCCGGCAGCGCCAACGGCAGCAGTTGCAGCGGCTCGGCCTGAGCCTCGCTGTCGAAGCCGGCGGCCAGCTGCGGGTGGCGGCGCAATACCGCCGCCAAGGACGCCCGCAGCCTGTCGCTGTCCAGCGGTCCTTCGAAGGTGACGCGGGTGATGGAGTTGTACTTGCCGGCCGCCTCGCCCAGCTGGGCGTGGAACAGCAGGCCCTGCTGCAGCGGCAACACCGGCAAGGCGGCGGCCAGACTACCGTGGCGCTCTGTCAGCGCCGCCAACTCGGCGTCGGACAGCGGCGCGCCGCCGGCGCCCAGCGTCTCGGCTGCCACCAGCGTATCGGCCGCGGCCAGCGGATCGCGTTCGGCGAGATGCGCCAGCGCGGCGATCGCGCCGTCCATCCGCTGTCCCAGGCGTTCTATGGCGTCGGCGCCATACAGCGCGTCGGCCCAAGTCCAGTTGACCGCCACCCGCGGCGCGGCGCCGGTCTCGTCGACGAACACATTGGCCTCCAGCCCGTATTGCAGCGGCAAGGCCGGATCGATGTCGACGGCGAAGGCGTCGGCGAAGCGGCCGCCGACAGCCAGCGGCGTCCATTCGCCGTCGCCCGCCTGGAAACGGCCCAGGTAGTTGAACAGCAGCGCCGGACGGTTTTGCGCTTCCAGCGCGCCCAGCGCCGGGCCGTGCTCGTCGTCCAGATGGCGCAGCACGCCGTAGCCCAGGCCATGATCCGGGATCGCCCGCATCACGCGCTTGACCGCGCGCAGCGCCGCCAAGGCCGCCGTATCGCCGGCCGGCTGCGCCGACAGGTCGAACAGCGCCGGGTACTCGGCGGTCAGCCAGCCCACGGTGCGGCCCAGGTCGATGCCGTCGCCGACTGCGTGGCGGCCATGCGACTCCAGGCCGACGCGCAAGCGCGGCGCGTCGAATTCGCCGCGGCAAGCCAGCAGCAGCGACGCCAGCAGGATTTCCTCGACCGTCGCGCGGCAGGCGTTCGGCAGCTTTTGCAGCAGGGTCGCGCTGGCAGCCTCGCCGAGCAGCGCCCGGCGGTGGCGGGCCGCGTCGTGGCGGTCGCGGGCCGGGTCCAGCGCCTTGGCGCTCAATGCGCTGGCTTTTCCGGCCAGCATGCCGCGCCACATCGCCAGCTCGCCGCGGCGCGCCGGAACCTGGGCCGCCAGCGTCTTCGCCCATTCGCGCAGGCCGAAGTCCTCGCGCGGCAGCTGGACAGTCTCTCCGGCCATCGCCGCCTCGCAGGCGGACTGCAGCTCGGGCAGCAACGCGCGCCACGACACGCCGTCCACCGCCAGGTGGTGGATGGCCAGCAGCACGCGCTTGCCGTCCTCGCCATCCCGCAAGACCGCCTGCAACAGCAGGCCGTCCGTCGGGTTCAACCGCGCGCAGGCGGTTTCAAACAGGCTGTCCGGCGTCGCCCCCGGCGCGGCCTCGATCAGCACCCGCGCGTCCAATGCGGACGGCGCGGCGTCCAGATGCAGTTGGCCGTCGACAGCGCGGCTGCGCAATGCCGGGTGGGCGCGCTGCAAGGCCAACAAGCCGGCGGCCAGGTGTTCGGCGGCCAGCGCCGCCGGCGCCTTCAGCCACACGCCCTGGACGAAGCGGCTGGCCATGCCGTATTGCTCGGCGAACCAACTGACGATGGGCAGCTTGCCCAAGGGCCCTGCCGCGTCGTCGGCTGCCGGATTAGCAGCCGACAGCGGTTGCAGCGCCGCCGCCATGCCGCCCGGCGTGCGCTTGGCGAACACGTCGCGCGGGCGCAGCAGGAAGCCGGCGCGGCGCAGCTCGGTGCCCAGGCTCATCGCCGAGATGCTGTCGCCGCCCAGTTGGAAGAAGTCGTCGTCGGGGCCGGCCTGCTCCAGGTTCAGCACCCGGGCCACCGCCGCGCACAGCAGGCGCTCGGCGTCGTTGGCCGGCTCCCGTCCTGCGGCGGCGTTGTGCGGCCGGATCGCCGGCAGCGCCTTGCGATCTATCTTGCCGTTGATGTTGACCGGCCATTCCGGCAGCACCGCCAGCGCCGACGGCACCATGTAGTCCGGCAGCGTCTCGGCCACTTGCGCCAGCAAGGCGGCGGACAGGCCCTCCTCCTGATGGCGGCCGGCGTCAGCCATCGTGCAATAGGCGATCAGCCGGTGGCTGCCGCCCACTGCCTCGGCCAGCACCACGGCGGCGTTCACTCCTGGCAGGCTGGCCAGCGCGTGCTCGACCTCGCCCATCTCGATGCGGAAGCCGCGCACCTTGACCTGGTGGTCGACGCGGCCGATGAAGTCCATCTGGCCGTGGGCGTTCCAGCGCACCAGGTCGCCGGTGCGGTACATCAACTCGCCGTCGCCGAAGGGGCTGGCGACGAAGCGGGCCGCGGTCAACGACGGGCGGTTCAGATAGCCGAGGCCCAGGCCGGCGCCGGCCAGGTACAGCTCGCCGGCCACGCCCATGGCCACCGGACGCAGCGCGGCATCCAGCACCAGCGCGCGGGTATTGGCCACCGGCCGCCCCACCACCGGCTCTTCGGCGATGCTGCCCGGCGCGCCCAGCGCGGAGATCGTGTATTCGGTCGGGCCGTAGAAATTATGGAAATGCAGCTGTTTGTAGCCGCGCATCTCCTTCCACAGCGCCGGCGGCACCGCTTCGCCCCCCACCAGCGCCATGCCAGGCTGCCAGTGGCCGTCGTCCATCAGGCCGCAGTCCAACATCTGCCGCAACAGCGACGGCGGCACGTCCATCTCGTCTATGCGCTCGCGGCGCACCAGTTCCACCAGCTGCTGCGCATCGCGGCGCAACTCCTCGTCGCACAGATGCACTTCCTGGCCCATGAAGAGCCAGAACAGCTGCTCCAGCGCGCCGTCGAAGGACAGCGAGGCGGTCTGCATGGTACGCACGCGGCGGCCGCGCCCGCGGATGAAGTCGCCGAACAAGCCGCTCTGCTGGCTCAACAGCAGGTTGAGGAAGCTGGCGTGGGCGATCATCACGCCCTTCGGCTTCCCGGTGGAGCCGGAGGTGTAGATCATGTAGGCGAGACGGCTACCCTCCAGCGGACGCAGTCGTTCCGCGTCGTCCAGCGGCCGGGCGGCGCGGGCGGCCAGCCGCGCGCGGACCGCCTCGTCGTCCAGGCACAGCGCCGGCAGGTCCGGCAAGCGGCCGCGGACGTCGGAACGGGTCAGCAGCAAGGCCGGCGCGGCGTCCTCGCACATCATCGCCAGCCGCTCGGGCGGATAGTCCAGATCCAGCGGCAGGAAGGCGGCGCCGGCCGCCAGCGTGCCCAGTATCGCCACCACGGTGTCGACGCTGCGCGGCACGGCGACGCCGACCACGCTGCCATCGCCGATGCCGCGCGCCAGCAGCTCGCGCCCCAGTTGCGCGACGCGGGCCGACAGCTCGCCATAACTCAGCCGCTCGTCGCCGCACACCAGCGCGGTATCGTTCTCATATTGCGTGGCGCTTTGCAGAAACACGTCCAGCGCGGTGCGCACGCCCTCCGGCGCGCTGATGCGCGGACCGCGCGACCATTCGTCCAGCGCCATTCGCTCCGCCCCGCTGTGCAGGGGCGCGTCGCCCACCGTCGCGCCGCCGGCCAAGGCGGCGATGAAGCCGCGCAGCCGCCAGGCGTGCCATTCCAGCTCCGCCGCGTCATAGCGCGCCGGATTGGCGCTCAGCTCCACCACCAGGGTTTCGCCCTGCTGCCAGAGGCCGAACTCGATGTCATCTATCGGCCCCACCGCCAGCGGCAGCGCGACGCCCGCCACCTCCCCCAGCCGCAGCGACTGATCGTAGATCTTCAGGTTCAGCGTCGCGCCGTACAAGGCGCGGTTGGAGCCGACCATGCCGCTGTCGCGCTGGATCTGCTCGGCATCGTAGCGCTCATGGCGGCGCACCTGTTTCAACTCGTCGGCCAGCCGCCGCGCAAGCGTAGCCAGGTCGTCGCCATCGTCGATGTCCAGCGCCACCGGCAGCACGTTGACCACCGGGCCCACGGCCCGCAGCGCCGCCGACCCCATGCGCCGCATGAAGGGCACGCCCATCGCCACCCGGCTCTTGCCGCTCATCCTGGCCAGGTAGGCGAAAACGGCCGCCATGGCCTGCGGCGTAGCCGCTCCCCCGGCGATTTCAAAACGCCGGCGCAGCACGTCGACATTGGCCGCGCCGTCTCCGGCCAGCGCGTCGCGCGCGGACAAGGTGGATGGAGACGGCAGCGCGGCGGCGTAATCGCGCCAGAAGGCGCGGTCTTCCTCGCGGCGCGGGCTGGCCAGGTAGGCGTCGCGCTCGGCCGCGACATCGGCGAAAGAAACGAATGGGGACGGCGACGGCGCTTCGCCGCGGCTCAAGGCTTGATAGATGTCGGCGATGCGGCGGGTCAGCGCAGCGAAACTGTAGCCGTCGACGCAAACATGGTGGTAACGCTGATACCAGAACCAGCGCTCGCCCGCGCCGCCAGCCAGCTTGAACAGGCGGTGCAGATACAGCGGCCGCTCGCCGTCGGCCGGCAGGTCCGCGGACAAGTCTTCGCGCATCCATTGGCGGGCCTTCTCTTCCGGATCGGCCTCGGCGCTCAGGTCATGGATTTCGGGAAGGGGCAGATCCTTGGCGCTCAGCCCTTGCCGCAGACGCTGCGCCGGGCCGTCCGGCGTTTCCTGATATTGGGCGACGACGGTGTCGGCCTCGGCCAGGCCCAAACGGATGGACTGCCGCAGCCGCTCGGCGTCTATCGCGCCGTCCAGTTCGACGCAGTGGGCGACGGTGTAGGTGTTTTTCTGTTCGGCGATCTGGTCCGCTAGCCAGATGCCCAGTTGCGAGCCGAACAGCGGCAGCTCGCGCTCGACGGCGGAGGATTTGGTTTCAATGGTCAACACGATGCTTCCCCGGATGCGGGTAATCGGAACGGCCGGCGCGCAGCCGGCCGCGCCCAGGCCTGCGGCATGGGCGGGACGATGCGAAGATGAGGAAACGGCGGCCTTAACCGCTGCGCAGCGATCGCGGGCGGATGTCGGTCCAGTTGGCGTCGAGATAAGCAACGCACGCGGCGCGGCTGTCAGGTCCCCGCGCCACGTTCCAGCCGGCTGGCGGCGGCAGCGTCGCCGGCCACAGGCTGTGTTGGTCCTGGCGGTTTACCAGGACGAGAAAGGAAAGGCTTTCGTCATCGAAAGGATTGGTTTGCTCCGCGCTCATGGCGAACACTCCAGCAAGGCGAGCCGGCCTGCCGCGGGATGCGCCCGGCGGCGGACGATTCTGGTTTGTTTTAAGGGGCGACCCAGGGCCGCCACAGACAGCCCAACCCTTGCAACAAGCCGCCGCGCCAGCACAGCCAGTCATGCCCGCCCTCGAATACCTGGTAATGCACGTCGTGCCCGGCGCGCTCCAGCGCCGCGCGCTGGCTGTCGTTGACGTCCACCATCACCTCCTCGCGGCTGCCCACCTCCTGGAACACGCGCAGCTTCCCGGACGGCGTCTCGCCGGCCTCCAGCCGTTCGGTCAGCCAGCCCTTGCTGCCCGGCAGACGGCGGCCGCTCGCCGCGCGCGCCCTCTCATGCAGCTCGACATGCGGCCACCAGAACGAGCCGGACTGGCTGAGCACGCAGCCGAAACGATCCGGCCAATGGAGGCCGGCGAACATCGCCGCCAGGCCGCCATAGCTCTGCCCGGCCACCACAGTGCGGTCTGCTTTGTCGCTGAAGGGCGCGATCAACGCCGCCTGCGGCAGCAACTCTGCCTGCAGCGCCAGCCAGAATTCGGCATTGCAGGGCAGGTCTTCCTCGCGGTGCTTGCCGTCGATGCTGTCGATCAGCAAATACACCGCGGGCGGCAAACGGCCGCGGCGGGTGTCCTCGTCCAGCGCGGCGAACACCGGCAGGCGCTGCGCCCAATGCTGGCCATCCAGCAGCACGGCGAGTGGACGCTCCGCCCAACGTCCGGCCGGCACGTCGCCGGCATGGTAAATCCACACCCGGCGCGCCTTGCCCAGCCGCGCGCTGTCCCAGCGGATTTCGGTTAAGCGCCGCGGATCGGCGCCTCGCCCTTCGCTGTCCCATGCCTGCCAGGCGGACTGATCCGGCGCGTCCGGCAGATGCAGCGGCGACAGCGCCGCGCCCCAGCTGCTGCGATAGCCGGCGGCGGGGTTGAGCGGATCGGCGACGGCCTGGGCCATGATGCTCAGCCACCATTCGCGATGGCGCAGCCGGCTTTCGCGGACATCGCCGCCGGGAACGGGAGGCGTCTGCCCGGCCGCGACCGGGATATAGGCGTAACTGCCTCGCCAGTCCGCCGGCAACACCGCCTGCCACCACCAGACATCGGTATCGCCCAGGCGGGACAACGATTGCGGCTGCGGGCTGTGGTGATCGGTGACAGAGTTGACGTCGGCGTAGACACGAACAAGCTTGGACTCAGAGGCGCCGCCGGCCGGGTCTCGCCACAGGAAAGTCACGCATACGCGCCCATCCGGCAGCCGCTCGCGCAGCGGCGCGCCCGCGGCGGCCAGTCGGTCCCACCATTGCGGCTCGCCCGCTTCCGGGTGTTGCAGCCAGGCCGCACTCCGCACAGCCAGTTGATTTGGTTCCACATTTCGCTCCATTGATCCAAGATGCGGGACTGTCCGCGCCCCGCAAGGCTCCGCGTTCCGCTTTATCGATTGCATAATGATAATGATAAATATTATCATTCGCATCAATTGATCGCAATGATCTTCGTGGGCTTTCGCCCGCGCGTTCCGTCCGCCGCAGTAGCCAGCCAACGATTCCTCGCCAGCCAGACGACGCCGCAGAACACCACCTGTCACGCTGACAACAATCACAATGAGGAATATGGAACGATGGAAAAAATCCCGCATCGCCAGCGCAATGTCTTGGCCCAAGCCACCCTGCTGGCGCTGGCCTGCCTGGGCGGCATGACGCTCTCCCCCGCCGCGCGCGCCGCCGACGCTGACGCCAAAGAGGCCGCGCTGCCCACGGTGACCGTCACCGGCGAGAAGATCAACCGCTCGCTGCAGGACACCACCACAGCCGTCACCGTGCTTCGCGACGCGGACAAAGGCGAAACCAAGTCCATCTACGACGCGGTGGCCGCCACCCCCAACGCCACCGCCAACGGCGCCGGCATCGTCAATATCCGCGGCGTGGAAGGCACCGGCCCGGGCACTGGCTACAACACCCTGGTTTCCGGCTCCCGCCCCCGCGTCAGCACCACTGTGGACGGCCTGTCGGAAAGCTGGAACGGCCAGCGCTATGTCGACGCCAGCCCGTGGGACGTGGAACAGATAGAAGTGCTGCGCGGCCCGCAGTCCACCACCCAAGGCCGCAACACCATGGCCGGCGCCATCGTGGTCAATACCAAGAACCCGACCTTCGATTGGGAAGGCGCGCTGCGCGCGGGCTTCGAGGACAAGGACGGAAAAATGACGCTGGCCGGCATGATCTCCGGCCCCATCACCGACGAACTCGCTTTCCGCATCGCCGCCGAGGGCCTCAACGGCCACAGCTATGTGGATTACCCCGGCGCCATGCCGTGGGACGCGTCCGAGGTGCGGCACAGCAGCTACCGCGGCAAATTGCTGTGGAAGCCCAGCGCCCTTCCCGGCCTCACCGCCAAGCTGACGGTGTCCCATCGCAAGAACAAAGGCGAATACCTGAACTATGTCGACGGCAACTACTTCGACTACCAGTATCATCGCCTGTCGACCGAAGCCCGTTATCAGGACTCGTTCAACAATACCGTCAGCGCCGATCTGCAATACCAGATCAACGACGCCTGGAGCGCCCACCTGCTGCTGGGCCACGCCGACAACGTCAGCGCGTTCAAGGATTCCGACACGCCCGCCTTCAGCATGAGGCTGGACGAGAAGAGCAACACCGCCGAGGCCCGCCTGGCCTACGCGCCTCAGAACGGCAAGCTGAGCGGCTTGCTCGGCGTCTACTATTACGGCCGCGATCAGGACATGAACGCCTCGCCGCGCGTGGCGGCCAAAGACAGGCTCAAGACCGAAGCTATTTATGGAGAAGCCACGCTGGCGCTAAGCGACAAATGGAGCCTGAACCTGGGCGGCCGCGCGGAACGCGAGACGCAGCGCCGCAACACCACCCTGGGGCCCGGACAGAGCTACGAAGCCCAAGCCAGCTACGACCTTGGCGAGACCCTGTTCCTGCCCAAGGCCGGTCTGAGCTACAAGCACAGCCCCACCACCACGCTGGGCCTGTCCGCGCGCAAGGGCTACAACGCCGGCGGCTCCGGGCTGGACAACGACAACAAGTACTACACCTTCAACAAGGAAGAAGTCACCGCCTATGAGTTGAGCAGCCGCTCCTCCTTCCTGGATGAGCGCGTCAGCCTCAACGCCAACGCCTTCTTCAACCAATACACCGGCTATCAGGCCATCCTGGGTTCGCGCTTCACCAATATTCCCAAGGGGAAAAGCTATGGCCTGGAGCTGGAAGGCAAAGCCCGCGTCACCCCCAAGCTGACCCTCAGCGCCGGCATCGGCCTGCTGGACACCAAGGTGACCGGCGCCGACGCCGCCAACCCCGGCATCCAGGGCAAACAGTTCAACTATGCTCCCCACCTGACCGTCAACCTGGGCTTCAAGCAGCGCCTGCCGCGCAACTTCTATATTGGCGGCAGCCTCAACCGCGTCGGAGCCTACTACTCCGACATCACCAATGATCCGAGCCGAGCCGCCGGCGACTACACCGTGGTCAATCTGAACACCGGTTACGAAGACGCCCGCTGGGGGGTGCGCGCCTATGTGAACAACCTGACCAACCAAGGCGTGCTCTACGCCCAGATCCCCGCCCGCGGCAACAACCTGGGAGTGATAGGCGCGCCGCGCACGGTGGGCGTGACGGTGGACTACCGCTTCAACTGATCGCGTCCCGCCTGGCGCAGACTGTGAGATAAAACAAGGCTGCCGGATGGCAGCCTTGTTTTTGCCCGGTCAGGCCTGGATCACAGCTTGGCCATCAACGCTTCCATGCCCTGATGCTGGCTGAGCACGGTCTTCATCTCCTGCGTGGACGCGATCGCGCTGGTCTTCACGCATGCGACGCTGCCGCGCAGGCGCTCGATGTCGCCGGCATTGGGCGGGTTGTTGTAATTCGGCACGCCGACGAAGCAAGACGACGCCACCGCGCCCCCCGCGCCCGGCTGCCACAGGCTGACATCCTTGCGCGCGCCGGTGCCCTTATCCCACCACACTCGGTTTTGCAGCGTCTGCACGTCCGCGCACAGGCTTTGATGCACGCAGACATAGTCCGGCAGATTGGGCGGGTTATAACCGCTGGTGGCCAGCATCATCACATCGCCCAGCGTCCGGTAGCCCTGCGGCGGAATGGCGCGCCAGCACGCGTAGTCCTTGGACTTGCCGGAGCCGGCGTCGTCCCACACCCGCTGCCAGCCCACCGGCGCTTTCAGCACGCCCAGATCGAACAGATCCTTGAAAATGGGCGCATGGCCATCCGCCACGCTGGCGTGGTTGCGCTGGCCGAACTGGCCCACCATCTTGTAGCCGTTGGAGGTGCTGGGATTGAACACCGCCAGATCTTCCGACGCGCCGGAGCCGCTGTCCTCCCCGGCCTTCACCATCGGCGGCCGCGCGTCCATCAGCAGCACCTTGTCCACCTTGGGGATGGACTGCTGCGACTGCTTCATGAACTCGGGGAAGGCATCCTCCAGCTCGGCGCGGCGCTCGGGCTTGTCTGCCAGCGCCCAGATCGGCTGCAGGCTTTCGGTGGAAAAGTCCATCAGCGTCGCGTAGTCGAGCAACGATTCCGCCCATTGCGAGAACGCCAGCTGAGAATCCGGGCCATGCAGGATGCGGTCGGTCATGCCCGGCTTGCCGCCGGTGGCGGTGAGGCGGATGGTGGAGTTGCTGCGGAAACTGTTGACCTGCTTCTCCATTTCCGAGCCGTGCTCGATCTTGATCTCGCCCACCAGCGCCTTGTAGGACATTTCGGCAGTGGTGGACAACGATTCGCTGCTCTCCATCTTCAAGGTTTTGCTCGCCGCGCTGTAGTCCAGCCGGCCGCCCACCGCGGCCTCGGACACGTAATACGGGCCGTAGCGCCTGAACAGCTCCATGGCCGGCATATTGGGATTGTTCAGGTCGTCGCGGAAATCGCGGCGCAGCATGGCGCGCAGCGAAGCCGCGCCCGGCAGGCTGATGTACCACAGCACATGGGATTCGCGGGTGGCGCTGTAGGTGATTTCGGTCAGTTGCTGGTCGGTGGTGGTGAAGTCCACATTCAGCGAAGCGCTGAACAGCTTGTAGCGGCCGGAGACGCCCACGTGCTGGCCCATTTTTTCCCGATATTCTTCGATTTCCTTGCTGACATCCTGCTTGAAGTCGGAATGGAAATAGGTATGGACGTGCATCACGCGCGGGAAGGTGTAGCTGCGGTTTTCGATCTCGATGGTGTCCAGCTCGCTGCCGAAATCGAACAAGGGCTGGCCAAGCAGGCTTTCCGGGCTGGCGTACAGTCCGTTCACGTCATAACCCATGCCCATGGAGGTGACGCCGGGGAGGTTGCCAAGCTGTCCTGCATTTGCTGCGGATGCCATGGAAAGTCCTTTCGTTGCGTTATAATCGAATGGCATTTTTTGAAACGCCATCGGATATATAGCGCCTCCGCCTCCCTGCCGCCGCTGGCCCTCCTGTCAGTAAAACTACGGAACTCGTCTCAATCAAAACCGAAGCCGGCCTCAGGCCAATTGGCCGCAGTCCGCGGCCAGCCTTGCCAATTCCGGCCCGCAAGAGCCGCAAACCGTGCCGCAACCCAGTTCCGCCTTCAGCGCCGTCAAGCTTAGCCCCCGCTCCAACTCCGCGCGTATCGCCGCCTCGCCCACCTGCTTGCACTGGCACACCAGGCGATCCTGCTTCCTCTCCGGCCCTTGCCGCGGCGCGAAGGCCGCCAGCTTGGCACCTGGCCATGGCTCGCCACCCAGCAACCATTGCAACAGCCGCTCGCCCGCCTCGCGCTCGGTGTGGCCGCCGCCGGCGAAGACCAAGCCCCGCAGGCTGTCGCCGCGCCAGGCGACCCGCTTGAGCACGCCGCGCCGTTCGTCCCGGTACTCCAGCGTATCCGGGCCAGGCGTCAGCGCCAGCTCGGCCAGCAGCCGGGCCAGCCATTCCGGCCGGGGCGACGCGTCGGCGGCGCGCAGCAGCAGCGCGTCCGGCGCCGCCAATGAAACAGCCGCATAGGCCATCTCTCCCAACAAGGGCGCCAGCCTCGCCTGTAAGGCCGGCAAATCCGGATGGCGCAGCGCGGCCAGCACCCGCCATGGCAGTTCGGCTTTTTCCACTTTCACCGCCGCGTGCTTCAGCTCTGGCTGGAACGACAGGCCGTCCACCGCCGAGGCGGCCACTTCGTTGCCGCCGCCGCTGTTGAGGAATTGCCGGCACCAGTGCATGGCGATGAACACGCAGCCCCGAGCCAGATCGGCGTCGGTTTTCAGCGGCAATGCCAGGTGGCCGCGCTTGCTGGCGACGCGCACCAGGTCGCCATCGCGCAAATTCCGCCGCTCGGCGTCCTCAGGGTGCATGCGCAGCTCCGGTTCCGGGCTATGGGCGAACAGGCCGGGCACGCGCCCGGTGCGGCTCATGCCGTGCCACTGGTCGCGCAGGCGGCCGCTGATCAGCCTGAACGGATAATGGGCCGATATCTTGTCCGCAGGCGGTTGGTAGTCGATGGCGTGAAAACGCGCGCGGCCGCTGTCGGTGGCGAACACGCCGTCCTCGTAGCGCCGCGCCTGGCCCGCTGCCTGGCCGGCCGGCAGCGGCCACTGCTGCGGGCCCTTTTCATCCAACAGCGCGTAATCCAGGCCGCCCATGTCCAGATCGCGGCCCACGGTCAGCGCGCGGTGCTCGTCGAACACTTGGCCGGCATGGACGTAGGCGAAATGGTCGGCCTCGCCCGGGTGCAGCCGCGCCGCCAGCCGCCGGCCAAACTCGGCTGCGATCCAGCCGTCCGCCCGCGCCTCGCCCGGCGGCTGGGCAGCCGCCCGCACCCGGCTGACGCGGCGTTCTGAATTGGTGACCGTGCCCTCTTTCTCGCCCCAGCTGGCTGCCGGCAGCAGGATGTCGGCGAAGGCGGCGGTGTCGGTATTGGCAAAGGCGTCCTGCACCACCACCAGCTCCGCCCGGCCCAAAGCCTCGCGCACGCGCGGCAGGTCCGGCATCGAATGCGCCGGGTTGGTGCAGACGATCCATACCGCCTTGATGTCGCCCTTTGCCAGCGCCTCGAACATTTCCACCGCCGGCAGGCCAGGGCGCGGCGACAGCCTGTTCTCCGGCACGCCCCAGTGCGCGGCCACTTCGCGCCGGTGCTCGGGATTGGCGATGTCGCGGTGCGCGGCCAGCATGGTGGCCATGCCGCCCACCTCGCGCCCGCCCATCGCGTTGGGCTGGCCGGTCAGCGAAAACGGCCCGGCGCCCGGCCGGCCGATCTGCCCCGTCGCCAAGTGCAGATTGATCAGCGCCAGGTTCTTGGCCGTGCCCTGGCTGGACTGGTTCAGGCCCATGCAGTACAGCGACAGGCTGGCCGGGCTGCGGCCGAACCATTCGGCGGCGGTGACGATGTCCTCGGCGCGCACGCCGCAAATCTCCGCCGCCATTTTGGGCGTGTAGTCGCGGACCATGCGCTTGAGCGCGTCGAAGCCCTCGGCATGGGCGGCGATGTAGCTCTCGTCGATCAGCCCTTCCCAAACCAGGTGGTGCAGCATGCCGTGGAACAGCGCCACGTCGGTGCCGGGCTGGATCTGCAGGTGCAAATCGGCCATCGCCGCGGTGTCGGTGCGGCGCGGGTCGACGACGATCCAGCGCGCGTCGGGCCAATCCCGCCGGGCGTCTTCCAGCCGGCGGAACAGCACCGGGTGGGCGTAGGCCATATTGCTGCCGGCGAACAGCACGCAGCCGGCGGATTCCAGGTCTTGGTAACAGGTGGGCGGGCCGTCCGCGCCGAAGGCCATCTTGTAGGCGGTGACGGCGCTGGACATGCATAGCCGGGAATTGGTGTCGATATTGTTGGTGCCAGCCACGCCCTTGGCCAGCTTGTTGAACAGATAGTAATCCTCGGTCAACAGCTGACCGGACGCGTAAAACGCCACCGCGTCCGGGCCATGGCGGCGGATGATGTCGGCGAAACGGTCTGCCGCCGCATCCAGCGCCGGGGCCCAGCCGACGCGCCGGCGCGCCGTCCCTCTGTCCATCCGCATCTCGGGAAACAAGGCGCGGCCGCTGTCGCTGGCGGCGCTGGCCGCCAGATGGAGGCCCTTGCTGCATAGCCGGCCGTAATTGGCCGGATGGTCCGGATCGCCTCGCACGCCGGTGATGCGGCCATTCTCGCTTTCTATCAACACGCCGCAGCCGACGCCGCAATAGCAGCAGGTGGACCGGGTTTCCGTCTTGGCCATCGCTCCCCCTCCCCGCTACAGGGCCAGCCACACCGCGCCGTTTTCCAGCCGGGCGGAAAAGCGGCGCGCGCAGCCGTGGTCCGGCGCCTGCGCCTCCCCGCTGGCCAAGTCTATGCTCCAGCCGTGCAGCGGACAGGCCACCGCGCGGCCGTGCACCATGCCCTGGCTGAGCGGGCCGCCCTTGTGCGGGCAGCGGTCCAACAGCGCGAACACCTGATCGTCGTGGGTGCGGAACAGCGCGATGTCGCCGCCCTCCCGCGCCAACACGCGGCTGCCTTGCGCCGGAATATCGTCCAGCGCGCACACTTTCACCCAGTTTTCTCGATTCATGCCGCTCTCCTAGGCTTCCACCGCGATGGGAATGAACTCGCGTTTCTGCGCGCCGGCAACTCGCGCCGCCCACGGGTCGGGCAGGCCCTGCAAGGAAAACAGCAGCCGCTGATGCAGCGCGCGGCGGTTGTCGGCGTCGTCCACCACGCGGGCCTTGATGTAGTCCAGGCCGACGCGGGCGATGTAATGGACGGTGCGGTCCAGGTAATAGGCCTCCTCGCGGTACAGCTGCAGAAAGGCGCCGCTGTATTCCTTCACCTCTTCCGCCGTCCTCACTTTGCACAGGAATTGCGCCACCTCGGTCTTGATGCCGCCGTTGCCGCCCACATACAATTCCCAGCCCGACTCCACCGCGATCACGCCCACGTCCTTGATGCCGGCCTCGGCGCAGTTGCGCGGGCAGCCGGATACCGCCAGCTTGACCTTGTGCGGGCTCCACATATTGGCCAGCATGGTTTCCAGGTCTATCCCCATCTGGGTGCTGTTCTGGGTGCCGAAGCGGCAGAACTCGCTGCCGACGCAGGTCTTCACCGTGCGGATGGACTTGCCGTAGCCGTGGCCGGACTTCATGCCCAGATCCCGCCAGACATCGACTAGGTCTTCTTTCTTGATTCCCAACAAATCGATGCGCTGGCCGCCGGTGACCTTGAGCATCTTCACCCGGTATTTGTCGGCGACATCGGCGATGCGGCGCAGCTCGTCGGCGGTGGTCACGCCGCCCTTCATCTGCGGAATCACCGAGAAGGTGCCGTCTTTCTGGATGTTGGCGTGCGCCCGCTCGTTGATGAAGCGGCTCTGCGGATCGTCCGCCGCCTCGTGCGGCCAGGTGGACAGCAGGTAGTAGTTGATCGCCGGCCTGCAGCTGGCGCAGCCGTTGGGCGTGCGCCACTCCAGAAAGTGGAACACTTCGGCATGGGTCAGCAGATGGTGATCGCGTATCGCCTTGCGCAGCTCGGCGTGGCTGTGGCCGGTGCAGCCGCACACCGCCTTGGTCTTGGGCGTTTCCTGGAAGCTGGAGCCCACCACGCTCATCAGGATCTGCTCCACCAGGCCGGAGCAGGAGCCGCAGGAACTGGCCGCCTTGGTGTGCTTCTTCACTTCGTCCAGCGTGAACAGGCCCTGGTCCTGGATCGCCTTGACGATGGTCCCCTTGCACACGCCGTTGCAGCCGCAGACTTCGTCTTCGTCCTTCATCGCGGCGGCGCGGCTCTGGCCTTGCACGCCGACATCGCCGATGGCGGATTCGCCGAACATCAGCGTGTCGCGCAGGTCGGCCACGCCGCGGCCCTCGCGCAGCAGCTTGAAATACCAGGCGCCGTCGCTGGTGTCGCCGTACAGGCAGACGCCGGCCAGCTTGTCGCCGCGCAACACCAACTTCTTGTAGACGCCGCCGGCCAGATCGGAGAGCACGATCTCGTCGCAGCCGTCGCCGCCCATGAAGTCGCCGGCGGAGAACAGGTCGATGCCGGTCACCTTCAGCTTGGTGGACGATACCGAGCCCTGATAACGGGCGATGCCCAGCCGCGCCAGATGGTTGGCGCATACCTTGGCCTGCTCGAACAGCGGCGCCACCAGCCCATAAGCCACGCCGCGGTGGCTGGCGCACTCGCCGACGGCGTAGATGCGCGGGTCCGAAGTCTGCAAGGTGTCGTCCACCGCCACGCCGCGGCTGCAATGCAGGCCGGCGGCCTCGGCCAGCGCGGCGTTGGGGCGGATGCCCACCGCCATCACCACCAGCCCGGCCGGAACCTCCTCGCCGTCGCTGAAGCGGGCCGCCCGCACCCGCCCCCGGCCGTCGTCCAGCAGCGCGGCGGTTTGCCGCCCCAGCAGGAAACGGATGCCGCGCGCCTCCAGCGCCCGGCGCAGCAGCTCGCCGGCCTGGCGGTCCAGCTGGCGCTCCAACAGCCAGTCGGCCAGATGCGCCACCGTCACCTCCATGCCGCGCAGCCTGAGCCCGTTGGCCGCCTCCAGCCCCAGCAGGCCGCCGCCAATCACCAGCGCCTGTCCGCCCTGGGCCGCCGCGGCAATCATGTACTCGGTGTCGGCGATGTCGCGGTAGCCGATCACGCCTGCCAGCTCCCTGCCCGGTATCGGCAGCATCACCGGCGACGAGCCCGTGGCCAGCAGCAGCCGGTCGTAGCCGGCGACGGTGCCGTCCTCGGCCGTGACTTCGCGCCGCGCGCGATCTATCGCGCTCACCCGCTTGTCCATATGCAGCGTGATGCCATGCTCCGCGTACCAGTCAAGCGGATTGAGGATGATGTCCTCGAACGCCTGTTCGCCGGCCAGCACCGGCGACAGCAGAATGCGGTTGTAGTTGGGATGGGGCTCGGCCCCGAACACCGTGATGTCGTACAGCGCCGGCGCCAGCGACAGCAGTTCCTCCAGCGCGCGCATGCCGGCCATGCCGTTGCCCACCACCACCAGCTTTTGCCTGGCCTGTTTTTTCAGCTCGGCCATGTCCATATCGATCTCCTTGCAGCCTGTTCACACCCGGGCGGCGGCGGCCGCCCAATCGTTGCGCCATTGCCGCTGCACGCCGGCCAGCCCCAGCCAGGCCAGCAAGCTCAGCACGGCGAACAGCCACAGGCCCGGCCCGTAGCCGCCGCTCGCCTGCTTGACCACGCCCAGGCCGGCCGCCAGCGCGAAGCCGCCGATGCCGCCGGCCATGCCCACCAACCCGGTCATCACCCCCAGCTCGCGGCCGAAGCGCAGCGGTACCAGCTGGAACACCGCGCCGTTGCCCGCGCCCAGGCACAACATGGCGGCGACGAACAGCCACAGCGCCCAGGCCGGGCCGCCGGCGTTCTGCGCGGCCGCGCCTATCAGCAACGCGCAGGCCAGGTATACCCCCGACAGAGAGCGGGTGCCGCCTAGCCTATCGGCCAGCATGCCGCCCAAGGGCCGCATCGCCGAGCCGGCGAACACGCAGGCGGCGGTGTAAAGGCCGGCGGTTTTGGCGTCGAAACCGAACTGGTCGTGAAAATAGCCGGGTAAGGCGCTGGCGAAGCCGGAGAATCCGCCGAAAGTCATCGCGTAAAAAAACATGAAGCACCAGGCGTCCCGCTCCCGCAGCACCGCCAGATAGTCGGCGACCCGCTTGGGCGGCGGCGCGGAAGGCGCCTCCCGCGCGCAAAAGGCATAAACCAGCAGCGCCAGCAGCAGCGGCAGGCACGCCAGGCCGAACACGTTCTGCCAGCCGTAGGCAGCGGCCAGCGCCGGCGCGAACAGCGCCGCCAGCACGGTGCCGGAATTGCCTGCTCCGGCAATGCCCATCGCCGTGCCCTGGTGGCGCGGCGGATACCAGCGCGAGGCCAGCGGCAGAGCGGCGGCGAAAGAGGCCCCGGCCACCCCCAGCAGCGCGCCAAGCGACAGCAGTCCCGCCAGGCTGGACACGTCCAGCGCCCACGCGCCGAACAGCGCGGCGACCACCACAACCTGCCCCAGCAGGCCGGCCCGCTTGGCGCCGATGCGGTCCACCAGCAGGCCCATCAGCGGCCGCAGCAGCGCGCCGGCCAGGATGGGCGTGGCCACAACGAAGCCTCGCTGCTGGGCGGATAGCTGCAGCGCGGCGGCGATGGGCACCTGCAGCGGCCCCAGCAGATACCACACCATGAAGCTCAGATCGAAGTACAGAAAGGCGGAAATCAGGGTGGGCCGGTGCCCGGCCTGCCAGAAGGTACGGTCCATGATCGCTCCCGGCACGCGAAATAATTCGCATGCAGATCGTCAAAACAAAACGGCGTCCTCTCCCGTATCAAAACAGGAGAGGACGCCGTTGTCCCTAAGGGCAATCACCTACGTTGGCGCTTGCCTACATGTCTGCCGGCGCGCCATTGCGCCAGCCTGCCCAAGCTACGCAAACCTCGTGCCAACTGAGAAAACTGATTTTCCGCCCAAACGGGCTCAAATGCTGCACCGCATCAGTGCGCAAACGCTGAATCCGCACCGCTTTTGGGCATGGCCAGCCCGGCCGGCGGCCAGGCCTGGCCGTCCATCAAGCGGCTGGCATAGCCATGCCCATCCAGCTCGGCCACTCCGCAACGCTCGGCCGCCTGACGATACAGATCGGTCCGGCACAATGCCTGCGCGATCTCAACCTCCCCATCGCCCTGCCACAAACCCCAGCGCCGAAATTGCCGCGCAAACCACAGGGCATCCGCCGGCCGCGGCGGATTGACCCTGCCATCGTCGAAAAAACGCAGCGGCGCGGCCTGCAATGGATGCGCCTGCCAGTGGCGCAGGATCAGCCGCGCAGGCACCCCCAGCCAGTCTTCTCCGGCCAGCCAGGCCGCCGCTTGCTCCTGGTTTTCCGCCTGATCCAGCCAGTGGCAGGCCAGCAACAGCGTTTCGATCAACGCGCCGGCAAGCTGAGGCTGCCGCTCCGCCAGTTCGCCGCGGCACAACAGCGCTTTTTCCGGATGATCCGGCCAGATGGACGCGCTGTCCGCCACCAGTCGGGAGCACCCTTGTTCCTCATTCACCGCATGCCAGGGCTCGCCGGCGCAAAAGCCGTCCAGCACCCGCTCCCGCATCGCCGCGCCCATCTGCGGCGGCGGAATCACCACGCAGCGGACATCGCGCAGCGGGTGCAGGCCCTGCGCCGCCAGCCAGTAATACAGCCACATCGCATGGGTGCCGGTGGGAAAGGTGTGCGCCAGCCGCAGCGGACGGCCGAGCCGATGGGCAATGCCGGCCAGGCTTTCTCCGCTCTTCCAGGCATCCGCCAACGCCGGGCTCAGGCTGATGCCCTGTCCGTTTCGGTTCAGCGTCAGCAGCAACGCCATGTCGCACTGCGGCCCGCCCAGCCCCAGCTGCATGCCGCAGGCCATGCCGTACAACGCGTGGGCGGCCTCCAGCTGCCCCGCCTGCAGCCTGTCGCGCAGCGCGCTCCATGACGGTTGCCGCACGGGCTCCAACAACAGGCCATTCAGACGATCCAGGCCCAAATGGCAAGCCACGGCCAGCGGCGCGCAATCGGTCAGCGGCAGAAAGCCGACGCGGACCCGCGCCAGGCGTTTGTCTTCGAAACGGATATCGGTTCGCATCATGGCCTCTCAGCCCAGCAGCTCGCTGGAGTGGATCAGTTGACGGGACAGCTCGGCCAGCCGCATGCCGGACTTCATCGCCTGGCCGCGCAGCAGCGCGTAAGCTTCCTCCTCGCTGATCTGGCGGCGTCGCATCAGGATGCCCTTGGCGCGCTCGATCAGCTTGCGCTCCGCCAATTGCCGTTCCGCATCCGCCAGCTTGCGTTTCAACCGGGCGTCCTCCTCGAACTGGACCCGCGCGGTGTCGATGATGGGCGCCAGCCGCGACGGCGCGACGTGATCGACGATATAAGCGGTGACGCCGGCGCGCAGCGCGGCCTGGATGGCGGGCATGCCGCCATGCTCGGCGAACATCACCACCGGCCTCGGAGCGGACTGATCCATCAGCGCCAGTTGCTCCAGCGTGTCTCTGGTGGGAGATTCGGTATCGACGATGATGATGTCCGGCCTCGATGACTCCGCCAGCCGCAGTAGCTCGGCCGCGCCGTCCGCCTGGGCAACGACCAGGTAGCCGGCGCTGGAGAAGGCGTCGCCCAGTTGCCGCATCGGCCGGTCGGTGTCGTTGACCAGCAGCAGCCGCAAAGTGTCGGAAGGTGGCATGGCGACATCCGCTTGATGGATCGCGACCAGCCAAGCAAGCGCCATGCCCGAAATGAAAAACGCCCGCGGAGCGGGCGTTTTGGCAGGAATATGGCTGGCTTAGCCGGATTTGGCCGAAGCAGGCTTGCCTTCCGGCCGCGGCGGGGAATGCTCAGCCGCCAGATTGTCCTCGGCGCGGCGGCCCGTCCAGTAGGCGGCATTGACGATGCCCAGCTTTTCCGGGTGGAACACCGGGTCCAGCCCTTGCGCTTTCTGCGACTCGTAATCGCGCAGGCAGGCCAGGGCCGGCTTTTGCATCATGATGATGGCGATGATGTTGAGCCAGGCCATCAGGCCGACGCCGATGTCGCCCAGGCCCCAGGCCAGGTCCGCCGTCTTCACCGTGCCGTAGACGGTGGCCGCCATCAAACCCACCTTCAAAACGAACACCAGCCAGGGGCGCTTCATCTTGCGGTTGATGAAGGCGACGTTGGTTTCGGCGATGTAGTAGTACGCGATGATGGTGGTGAAGGCGAAGAAGAACAGCGCCAGCGCGACGAATATCGAGCCGAAGCCAGGCATGATGCTCTCCATCGCGGTCTGCACATAGCCAGGACCGGCGGCCACGCCGGCGATGCCGGTGTACAGCGCCGCGCCGTCCGGCCCCTGCACATTGTACTGGCCGGTGATCAACAGCATGAAGGCGGTGGCGGAACAGACGAACAGGGTGTCGATGTACACCGAGAACGCTTGCACCAGGCCCTGCTTGGCCGGGTGGCTGACCGCCGCCGCGCTGGACGCGTGCGGGCCGGTGCCCTGGCCGGCTTCGTTGGAATAGATCCCGCGCTTGACGCCCCACTGGATGGCGAAGCCCAGCACCGCGCCCATGCCCGCCTCAAAACCGAAGGCGCTCTTGAAGATCAGCGCCACCACGCCCGGCAGCTGCTCGATGTTGAGCGCGATCACCACGCAGGCCACGATGATGTAGCCCAGCGCCATGAAAGGCACCACCGCCCCCGCGAACACCGCGATGCGCTTGACGCCGCCGAAAATGATGAAGCCCAGCATGATGGCCAGCACGGCGGCCGTCACCGTGGGCGCGATGCCGAAGGCCGACTGCATCGAATTGGCGATGGAATTGGCCTGGATGCCGGGCAGCATCACGCCGGTGGCCACCACGGTGGTCAGCGCGAACAGCCAGGCATACCACTTCATGCCCAAGCCCTTCTCGATGTAGAAAGCCGGACCGCCGCGGTACTGGCCGTCTATCTTCTCCTTGTACACCTGGCCCAACGTGGACTCGACGAAGGCGGAGCTGGCGCCGAGGAAGGCCACCAGCCACATCCAGAACATCGCGCCCGGCCCGCCGAAGGTGATGGCGGTGGCCACGCCGGCGATATTGCCGGTCCCCACCCGCCCCGCCAGCGTCATCGCCAGCGCCTGGAACGACGACACGCCGGCGCTGCTGCTCTCGCGGTTGAACATCAAGCGCAGCATTTCCTTGAAATGCCGCATCTGCAGAAAGCGAGTGCGCAGCGAAAAATACAGTCCCACGCCCAGGCACAGATAAATCAGCGCCGGACTCCAAACCACGCCATTGATGGCGTTGACCAACTCCTCCATGGGTTCTCCTTTGTCAGCGAAGAGGCGCAATCGGCTTGTTGTTTTATTCCTGCCGCCGATTGTCTGACCGAACCCGCAAGATAATGGGCATAACTGGAAATTTGCCAGCCGGTTAACTGTAAAATAAAGTAAATATGCAATAGTCACATATCAAGCGCCCGCGCAAACCCGCGCCAGGACTGGGAAAACGCCGGCCATGCCCGCTCGCCGGGCCGAAGCGCGAGCCGTGGTATAGTGTGCCCCTTCCGCACCGTTTCGCACGAAAGTCCCGCCATGCTCTCACCCGCCCGCCTGTCCGCTTGCCTGCTTGCCCTCGCGCTGTGCGCCTGCCAGCCGCCGCAGCGCATCCAGGCCAGCTACCACTGCGAGGACCAGATACTGTTCCGTTTCGACCGCCGCACGCAGACAGTGGAAATCGCGCGCGGCGACGAGCGCTTCCAGGGCTATATGGATGAGAAGGGACTGTTGACCTGGCCGAAGCCGTTGGCTGGCAAGTCGCTGCCCGACAGCTTTTACATCTCCCGCAAAACGCCTGACCAAATGAAGCTGTACGGCGGTTTCGCCGGCACGGGCAAAGTCTGCGCGCTAGACCCCGCCTGACCCGCTCCGCCCTCAGGGCGCGCCGCCGCGCCCTCTCCCTCGCCTTCTCCGTTCTTGTCCCCCCATTCCGCATGGTCTATCACTCAAGGCACACGCCATAAATGATATTGGCAATTCAAATAGCCAATTAAACCCATATGAAATTCTACGTAGCCGCAAGCGAAGAAGGAAGCGCTTCGCCTCAAGCGACTGCCTCATCCGGTTCCCTGCGCCACAGCACGCCCGTCTCATCCGCGCCAACATCGCCCAGGCAAGCCATTCCCGCAACGCAACGCTGAAAGGAACGCCGCCATGCCCAATCAACTCGGCGCCATTGAGCACGTCGTGGTACTGATGCTGGAAAACCGCTCGTTCGACCATATGCTGGGCTATCTATACGCCGACACCCCTCCGCGAGACGGCCAGCCTTTCGACGGCCTGAGCGGCAGCGAATACAATATGGACGCCAATGGCAACGAGGCGCCGGTATTCCGCATCCGTCCGGATACGCCGCATGCCTACTACATGCCCGGCGCCGACCCCGGCGAAGGCTACAAGGCCACCAACTCCCAGCTGTTCGGCTCCATCAACGCGCCAAGCGAGCCGCCGCAAGCCGCCAACACCGGGTTCGCCAAGGATTTCGCCTATACGCTGGGCTGGGAAAGCCGGGAGCGGCCCGACGAAATCATCCCAGGCGCCCAAGCGAACTGGATCATGGGCTGCTACTCGCCGGAAACGCTGCCCATCCTGTCCGCCCTGGCGCGCGGCTATGCGGTATGCGACCAATGGTTCGGCTCCGTGCCCACCGAAACCATGCCCAACCGCGCCTTCGCGCTGGCCGCCACCTCGCAAGGCCATATGGACGACCACAGCCATTCGTTCACCTGTCCCAGCATCTTCGGCCGGATGAGCGACGCGGGACTGGACTGGCGCATCTACGGCTACAACGCGCCGCCCTTGACGCGCCACAACTTCCCGGACACCACCGACGCCGATGAATCCCATTTCGGCCTGTTCAGCAACTTCGTCGACGACGCCCGCGCCGGCAAGCTGCCGGCCTTCACCTTTCTGGAACCCTGTTGGTCCGGTCCGGAACAGAACGACCAGCATCCGGTTTCCGACGTATCCGCCGGCGAACGGCTGATACGCGACGTCTACTACGCGGTCCGCTCCAACGCCGACGCCTGGAACCAAACGCTGCTCATCATCACCTACGACGAGCACGGCGGCTGTTACGACCACGTGGCGCCGCCCTGGACCGCCTGCGCGCCCGACGCTTCCATCGGCGAATTCGGCTTCGCCTTCAACCGCTTCGGACCGCGCGTGCCCACCGTGCTGGTTTCGCCCCGGATCCAGGCCGGCACCGTGTTCCGCCTGCCCGCGGGCGACACCCCGCTTGACCACACCTCGACGCTGAAGACCTTGCAGACGCGCTGGCCGCAGATCAAGCCGCTGACAGCCCGCGACGCCGCCGCACGCGACATCGGCGGCGCGCTGACCCTCGCCGCGCCGCGCGCCGACGATCCGCTGCTGGGCGTCGCCGCGCCGACCTCTCCCGGCGGCAGCCCCTTCCCCGACCGGGCCACCCATCTGCAGCGGCTGCAAGCCTCCATGCTGTCCCGCCAGCCGGTGGCGGATGACAACGGCGGCAGCCATCACGCGATGCCGCAGCTGGACACCAGCTCCGACTACCACCGCTACATCTGGCGACGCTACCAGCAATGGAGCGGCCAACGCCGCGACAGGGGCCGCGGCTAGGCGCTTTACCGACGGGCGCGGCATCCTGGCCGCGCCTTTTTCCTTCCCTCCGGAGGAGCACGACATGTTCATCGACATCATCAAGGGCGCGCAGCGCGGCCTGCCCATGCGCGCGCTGTTCGGCCAGACCGCCACGCTGTATCTGAGGCAGCAGGACGCCGCCTCCCGCGACGCCGTGCTGGCGCTGGTCCGCGAGCTGGCCCAGGCGGCGGACCAGGCTCCGCAGCCCAGCGGCCTCGTCGCCGCCTTCTCGCCGGAACTGTGGGGGCGCTGGGAAAACCGGGAGATCCCGGTCAGCCGCCGCGTGCTCGACCACTCTCCCAAGCTTCGCGACAGCGGCGGCGACGTGTTCCTGTTTCTGAAAACGCCCGATATCGCCATCGCGGAACGGCTGCTCGCGGACTTCCGCGCGAAGCTGGAAGCGCTGGCCAGCCGGGTGGAAATCCTGGCCGTTGGCAAACGCGCGGATGGCCGGGTGATAGGCGGCCGCTACCTGGACGGCATCACCAACCCGTCCGACCCGGTCAGCATGGCCGAAGACATCCTGCTGGACGGCCCCTATCGCGGCGCGGCCTTCGGTTTCACCCAGAAATTCCTGTTTGATTGGAAGGCCATCGCGGCGCTGGCGCCTGACGCCGAAGACGCGATGCTGGGCCGCAATCCCGCCGGCGCTGTGCTGCCGCAAGGGCCCGGCGATGCCCACATCCACCGCGCCCACTTCCTCGACGAGGACGGCGACAACCGGAAGCTGCTGCGTCAGGCGCTGCCTTTCGGCGAACAGGCCGGCCACCCCGCCCGCGAACAGGGATTGATGTTCGTCGCCTTCTGCAACCAGCAGCCGCGCTTCGAGAAAATCCTGCACCGGCTGATGGGCGAAATGCCGGAGCGTCCGATAGACCGGCTGATGGACCTGGTCCAAGGCGTATCCGGCGGCTACTGGTACGTGCCTGCGGCCGCCGAACTGGGCGTTTCCGCCGCCGATGGCCGCATGGCCGCCGAAGAGGATCCTCATTGGCAGGTCCGCAGCGCCAACGGCTACATGTTCTACAACGCCCAGGACTATCTGCACCAAATGGCGGATGGCCGCTACCTGCCGGGCGACCCGCCATCGCCGCGGCTGTTGTCGCTGCTGGGGCGCGCCTTCTCCCACTGGAACGACGGCTGGCTGCGTCGCCGCCCCTTCCCCAGGCTGCCCCATCTGTCCGCGCTGGCAGCCCCTGGAGAGGTGCCCGTGCTGACCGCGCCGGCCCAGCTGCGCAAGGGTTTGGCAAACCGGAAAACGCTGGCCGAGCTGCTGTCCTCGCCCGATTCCGAGCCGGCCCGGCAGGGCCAGTTGCTGCGCATCCATCCCAAGGAATTGCTGGTGGGCGTGATTCCGGACTTCACGCTGGGCCGCGGCAAGGAGGTGGTGCCCTATCTGAGCGAGGAGGAAACGGTTTCCGCCTGGCTAAAGGCGGAGCTGAACGAATGGTCGGCGATGGGCCACGTGGTGCCGGACTACCAGAAGCTGGTGGAGCAAGGCCTGGGCGGCTTGCTGGACGACCTTCGCGCGCGCCAGTCCCTGCCGGGCCTGTCCGCCAAGCAGGCGGACTTCTATCAATCGGCGATCTGGTCGCTGGAAGGCGCGCAAGCCTACCTGCGCAACTGGGCCGCGCTGGCCGAGCGGGCGGCCGAGCGCGCCGGCCATCCGGACGACGCCGCCAATATGCGAGAGATCGCGCAAAGGCTGCTCCGGCTGGCGACGGACAAGCCGGCCAGCTTCCATGACGGCGTCCAGCTGATCTACTCCTTCCATTGCTGTCTGCACCTGCTGGGCGAGCTGACCTCGCTGGGCCGGCTGGACCAGATTCTCTGGCCGCTGCTGCGCGACCACCCCGTCGACGAGGCCCGCGCCCAGGAAATCATCGACTGCCTGTGGCTGAAGATAGGCGAAAACGCCTTCGTCAATCGCGCCGACATCACCGATTATGTCAACTACGGCACCACCGCGGTCTGCGGCCTGGGCGGCAACTTCCCGCAAGGCGGCGGCATCAACCAGTGGGTGCAGCAAATCACCGTGGGCGGCTACGTGGCCAACGACGACGCGGAGCCGACTGGCGGCGTCAACCCGGTCACCCTGCTGTGCCTGAAGGCGGCTCGGCGCATCCCGGTCAACGCGCCCACCCTGTCGCTGCGCGTCTACAAGGACATGCCGCAGGAGGCGCTGGACGCGGCGGCGGCATCGCTGCTGGCGGGCGGCGCCCATCCCATCCTCTATCAGGACGACAGGCTGTGCGAAGCGCTGCGCCGCTCCGGCTCTCAAGTCAGCCTGCGCTGGGCGCGCGACTACGCGGCGGACGGCTGCTACGAGCCCATGCTGGCGGGCGCCACCGAGTTCGCCTTCGCCAATGTCGCGCCGCTGTCGGCGCTGGAGCAGGCGCTGAACCAGGGGGCGGCCTACGGCGAAGCCGGGCCTGTCTACCTGCGCGGGCTGAAGCAAACCTTCCGCTCGCCGCCCGCGTCCGCGCTGGATAGTTTCGAAGCGCTGCAGCGGCAGTTCCTCAGCCAACTGGAGTGGCTGGTGCTCCAGACCTACAACGTCATCCTGGGCAATTACGGCAACCTGGCCGGCATCTGCCCCAGTCCGATGCTGTCCACGCTGATAGACGGCTGCATCGAATCCGGGCGCGACCTCACCGACGCCGGCGCGCGCTTCCACATGATCGCGCCGCTGTGCGTGGGAGTGTCGAACACCATCGACTCTCTGTACGCGATCAAGAAATTGGTTTACGACCGCGACAGCGCCATCGCCACATTGCCCGAGCTGGTGGACTGCCTGGTCAACGACTGGGGCTACGCGCTGATCGAGCCCTATCAGAACCAGTTGATGGGTCCCGCTGACGCCGCCGCCCGCGCGCTCAAGTACCAGGAGTGGAGGGACGCCGCGCTGGCGCTGCCCAAGTGGGGCAGCGGCCATCCCGAGGTGGACGCGCTGGGCGCCTGGTTGATGGAAAACCTGGTGGGCTTGTGCGTGGACGCCATCCGCCATCCCCACCCCGCGCTGAAGCCCGCACTGGACGGCATCGCCCAGAACTACGGCGCGTTCGAATTCGTCGTCACGCCGGGCATCGGCACGTTCGAGGGCTACGTCGGCGACGGCTTGTCCTTCGGCGCCAGCGCGGACGGCCGCCGCAATGGCATGCCCATCGCCTCCGACCTGTCTCCGGCGCCCGCCCCGCAAGACCTGCCCCCCGCTCCGGCTTTCCGCAACATGAACCAGGCGCTGCGCAGCTGGCGGGTAGACGCCATCGAGTACGGGCTGTCCAACGCGTCGCCGGTGGACATGAACATCGCGGAGGACTTTCCGCTGGACGCGCTCAAACGCTTCGTCCGCGCTTACGCGCAAGGCGAAACCGGTTCCAACCTGGTCACGCTCACCTGCGCCGACCCCGCCACTTACCAGGCGGCCGGACAAGATCCGGAGCGCTACAACCTGGTCCGGGTCAGGATGGGCGGCTGGACCGAGTTCTACTCGGTGATGTTCCCCATGCACCAGGAGCAGCACCAACGGCGGCAGTTCTTCACCCCCTGATCCCCTTCGCGCCGCGGTCCGTCCGCGGCGCCCCATGCTTTCCAGGAGCTTTGCCATGAGAATGCGATGCTTGATGCTGGCCTTGTGCGGCCTGATGGCCGGCTTCGCGGCGCGCGCCGCCCAGCCCCCCCTGAACGCCAACGACTGGAACTTCGTGCTGGTCCCCGCCTTCGAGCGCGGCGCGGACAACAACCTGACGCCTGCCGGTCTGAACCACTCGCTGCGCTTCGGCCAGCTGCTCACCAGCCTGACCGCCGGCAAGCTGGGCCAGCTCAAGCAGGTCTATGCGCTGACCCTGTCCGCTGACGGCGCGGACATGACGCCGCTGGAGAGCATACAGCCCTACGCGCTCCTCAATTACCAGCCGGTGAAAGTGGTCCGGCTGAATGCCGGCGGCCCGTCGGATTACAACTCCCCGGCCTATTTCGTCCAGCAGCTGCAGGCCACCCAGCCGCGCGGCATCTACGTGATGGCGATGCCAGAACCCTTGCGGACAACCGTAGCCAAGGCCTTGACCGGCGCCGTGCCGCCCGCGGACGGCCGCAGCTACCTGGTGGCCTCAGGCCAGGCCGGCGCATTAAAGCTATCCGCCTATCCCGACCAGATCGCCAAGGTGTCCGCCTACCCCGACATCGCCCTCCCTCCGCGCTCGGCCTGTCCGCAAACGCCGGTCACGATCAAGGCGAAGCCGCCCGCCACGCTGCGACCCTACACTTCGCAAACCGCCTTGCTGGTCAGGCACGTGGAGGCGCACCCAGGCGGGAGTTTCGAAAACGGCAACTACGTCTGCCAGGGGCAGTGGCGGGCGCTGGGCGCCAACCGCATCCTGCTGGACAAGATCGGCCGCAAGCCGGATTACGTGTACACCTCCGATCCCGGCAACATCATCGACTGCGGCGCGGCTTGCTCCTACATCCGGCCCTCGCTGACGGTCGCGCCTTTCGCCATCCAGTACCGGCTGCCGCTGACGTTGGCGCCGTTCCAGTGGGAAGATGCGGCGGACCTGGCGATGGCGCTGTTCGACCGCGACTCGCCCTATTTCAAACGCCCCGCCGCGGGTTCGGCCATCCTGGTGGGCTGGGAGCACGCCCACATCGAAAAAGCGGTCAAATACCTATTCGGCGTGGTCTACCAGGACCCCAAAGCCGCCGCCCGCATTCCCGCCTGGAGCTATGAGGACTACGATACGGTCTGGGAACTGTCCACCGACCGCGACGGCGCGCTGACCTTCCGCAACAGTTGCGAGGGCATCTCCACCGCCGCGCTGCCCAGCACCTGCCCGGCCTTTCCTCAATAAGCGCGCCGGCCAAACCATGACAAAGGCTGCCTCACGAAAAGCAGCCTTTGTCTTTGCCGGGTAGCCGGCGAGTGCCTTCCCGTTCATTCCTCCATTGCGCGCGCCGCGGGCGACCTTGCCTGGCCGGCCGTCAGGATGGCGTCCAACGCTTGCCGCCGTTTTCGTCGTAGAAGATTTCCGTGATCGAATCGCCGTTCAGCTCCAGTCGCACGAAGCCATTCAGCACCCGCTCCGGGTATTGGCTGTCGTCCGCCGAACGGTCCTCCGACCACGCCACCTGCGGTTTGCCCTGGAGAACCTTGGCCGGGCCGTAGGGAATCGCGCCGTGGCCCACGCAGCGCCCGCGCATGCCGCCTTGCGGCGCGTAGCAGATCACATTGTGCAAATGCCCCCAGTACCAGTAGTCCGGCTCTCGCCCCAGCGCGGCCGTCACTTCGTCGTAAAGCGGGGTTTTGGCGCCGCCGTCTATCGAATAGCCCTGATGATGGGACAGCAGCATGATCCTGCCTTGCCAACCGGCCGCCACGGCTTTCAGCCAAGCGGTTTGCGCGTCGCCCAACGCGCCGTCCATGTAAAGATTGAACTTTTCCGACCAATAGGCGGTGTCCAATCCCAGTATCAGCCAGTTGTGGTTGTACAGGCTGAAGTAACTGGTGCCCTGCTGCAGCGGAAAGCGCAGGCCCAACTCCTTGAAGTAGCCGAACGCGCCGTTGTACATCTCGTGGTTTGAGTTGAGCGTGAACTGCCCGTGCGCGCCAGCCGGCCAGGCGGCGAAGTCGCGCAGCTCGTCAGGGCCGGAGCCGGCGTAGTAGACATCCCCCAGATGCACGGAGTAGTCGGCCGGCAACGCGCTCATCGCCTTGGCCACCTTGGCGGCGATGTAGTCGCCCGTGCCCCAATCGCCGGCGATGTTGAGGCTGACCTTGTCCGGCATCGCCACATGGTTCGGCTTGCCGGCCCATGGCGCGCGGCTCAGCAAGTGCTCAAACCACTCCACCAGCGCCTCGCCCCACAATGGGTCCAGCAGTTCCCATTTGCGGCAGCCCAGCAAGGTGCCGTCGTCCATCACCCGCGTGGGCAGTTCCGCCTCGGTGGACGGCAAATGCCGGCCCTCGACCACGCCCTCCAGGATGGACAGGCCATGGGCGAACTCCCAGGGAATGTCCACCGGCGCGGTGGAGCCGCTGTCTATCAGGTCCAGCGCCTGTTGATGCACCTGCTTTAGCCGCTCGAACAGCTGCTGCTTCTGCTCCAGCGCCTGCTGCGCGCCGGCGAGGTCATCCTCTACCCGCTTGCGCCAATCGTCGAACATGCTCATGTTCCGCCTCCGCTCGCTCTCCGGCCATTCCGGCTCACAAGGTTTTCATGTACTCGATCAGGTCCCACTTCTCGCTGTCGGGCAGATCGGTTCCGTACTCGTGGCCGGTGTTGTGGTTGCCCGGCAAACGGGTGTCGAACTTGAAATAGCCGCCGCCCTTGGTCTCCGGACCGGCGGTGCTGAAGCCGACATTGCGGGTGTCGAACACGCTGGAGCCGCGATAAAAGGCCTTGGGCCGCTTGTCCGGCCTCTGCAGCAGATCCCACAATGTCGGCACCGAGCCATTGTGCAGGTAAGGCGCGCGCAACCAGATGCCGTCGGTCGGCGTGTTGCTGTAGCTCTGCGTCTTGCGGTAGGCGCCGAAATCGAACGGCGGCTTCTTGAACTCGTGGAATTTGTCCACTAGGCCGACGGTGAAGGAGTTGACGCGGTAGGGATCGGTGCCCAGTTCATCCAGGCCTACCGTCACCTGCCCGGTGTCGGTCTTGCCGAAATCGTGGCAGCTGGCGCAATTCTTCTCCCACAGCGCCTGGCCGCGATGCGCGCGCACCTGGTCCAGGCCGCCGAACGGCCACTTGGGCGAAGGATGTATCAACAGCCAGTCGGTCACGCGCTTGAACTCGGCCGGCAGCACCGACTGCGGCGTCGCGCCCACCGCCATCGCCGCCGCGTAGTTGCGCTCCTTGATGTCGTTGTTGTTGCCGTCCCAGTGCAGGTACAGCGACTCCCGCGGTTTCTGGTTCCAGATCTGCGGCAGATCGACAGTGCCGATGGTGGAGTCGTCCGGGAAGCCGAACACCGCCATCTTGGTGGGATTGAAGGTATCGGTGCGGCCCGGTCCCTGCACCGGCCTCAGCTTCTGCCAGGCGTACTGCTGCTTCTGCTTGAGAAAGGCCTTTTGCGTGGCCGGCACGATCAGGAAGCGGTAGAACAGCTTTTCCACCACGCCCAGGTCGTAGCGCTGGTCGATGGCGCTCATCACTTTGGCGCTGAAGTCTGGATCGCCGGCGCAGTCGTACAAGAACCACTGGAACGACTCCAGATTCAACAACGCCGCCGGCGCGGTGGGCACCGGCATCGGCACGTCGTCGGCGCTCTTGCGGTACTGGCCGGTATGGCACAACGCGCAATTAGGCTCCACCGACGGATAGCCTATCTGCCGCTTGGCCAGGCCGATCGGCAGATCATGCCCGCCCTCGTAGACGAAGCCGAAGGCCTGCCAGCCAGTGCCCAGCTTGGGCATGCGCTGCGCGCACACCTGCGGCAGCACCGAAAACACGTACAAGGGAATGCGCGCGTCCGGCCCCAGGCCTATCGCCGCGTACTTGAAGTGGTCCACGTCGGACGCCAGCGGCGGCTGCGGCACTTCGCGCAACAGATTGGCCCAGGCCTCGTAGCCGATGAAGGCCAACACCAGCACGACAACGATGGCGATCTTGCGGCGGGCGCCGGAAAAACACTTGGCCAGGCAACGCCACAAGCCGCGCAGGCCGGCGCGGATCAACGGCCAAGGCCTTTGCTCCGCCGGCAGGCCGGCATACAGCAGCGCGCCCAGGATCGCGAACATCGCGGCGTCGGCGTACAGCAAGGGCTTGAAGGCGTCCGGATAGCCTGAGGTCTGGATCAGGTAGATCCAAAACGCCACCGCGATCAGCCGGGACAGCACGCACAGCCAGGAATACACCGGATAGCGCGCGGCGTTGACGCCGGCCGGCGCGTAAAACAGGCTGACCGCCACCAACAGCATGCCGGCGTTCTGCAGCCACGGGTACACCGCCTGGCTGGGCAGGCCGAAGCTGCTGTTCAGGAAGTCCGGCCAGAACAGCGCCGGGATGGCGAACACCATATTGATGGCGATGCCGATCCAGATGAAGCGCTGGAACCAGCGCAAGCCACATTCCGCGCAACGAGTCTTGTCCATGAAGATGTCCTTGTGAAGACGGCGTCGAATGGCCGGGACCGGCCGGGACCGGACCGCGGCCCCGGCGTTGTCGCCTCAGCCGCCTGCGGTCTTGTCCAGGTGGGCGACGATGGCCGGGTAGACATCGGCCGCCGCGTTCTTGCCGAACATGCAGTCGATATGGCCGTAGCCCGGCACCACCAGCCGGCTGTAGCGCTCCGGCCCGAAACGCTCCACCAGCTTGTCGTACGTGCGCTCGGTGCTTTCCGGCAGGTAGCACTCGTTCTGCCCGCCGCTGATGAACAGGATGGGCAGCCGCAGCCGGTCGAAGTGCGGCATGTAGATGTCCGCGCCGTCGAACGCCACCAGCCTCCCCTCGCGGCACATACGCGCCAGATGCTCCATCGTCCGCATATTGGCGATGCCGAACAGCTCCTGCAGATTGTCGTGCAAGGTCTCGTTCAGGGTTTCGTGACGGTACAGCGGCGCGTACATGAAGGTGATGCGGTGGCAGACCGGGTTGTTGCAATAGCCCTGCGCCTCCGCCAGCGCATAGCCCTTCAGCGCGGTGTCGTACAGTTTCTCGAACCAGTTGGAGTCGGACGCGGTATAGGCGGTCAGCGATTGCACGCCAAGCTTGTCCAGCACCGTCGGCAGATGCAGGCCGGTCTTCACCTGGGTGGCGGCCGGCACCACGATGTCGGCGGCGATCTGCGAGCACACCACCGATCTCACCCCCTCCAGCCCGGCCAGCATGGACATGAAGAAAGTAGTGGCGCCGTAGCAATGCACCACGCACTGCACATCGGCCGCGCCGGTGGCTGCCCGTATCGTCCGGATCGCCGCCGGATAGTCGTAACGCGCCACCTGGTCGCCGTCCCACTGCTGCTTGCTGGCTTCCAGCAGGATGCTGACGCGGAAGTCCAGCAGCCACACGTCGTAGCCGTGCTGGTACAGGTACTCCAGCAGATTGGTGGAGATGGTGTCGGTGGAGAAGATGTTCGACCCCACGCCCAGACCATGCACCAGCATCACCGGCCCCTTGCCGCCGCCGTTGTAGCGGGTGAGCCGCAAGTTGACGCCGTCGTCGGTCGGGAAGAACGCCACCTCCGGCGCGCCGACGTTGAGCGGGCGCTTCTTGCGCGGCGGCGCGTCCGGATTGAAGTAGACATTCGGCGCCAGCACGCCGCCGTAGCTCTCCCACAGCACGCCGGCGAAATACTCGCCGAAACGGGCCAGCTGCTTCAACCGCTCGGCCTCGCTGGAGACGTTGAGCACCTTCATCGTGGTCATCTGCCGGGCGAAGTCGGCCGGCTCGATGTGCAGCACGCCGCTGCCGACCACCTCGCCGCCGTCGTCCACGCCCCGGTACACCGTCACGTACAAGGTGCTGGTATCAGCCCAGATCTTGAGCGGGCCATGATCGCTGGGCACCGACTTGAATGCGCTGAAGAAGTACTCGGCCCCATCCTCGGCGCTCAAGCGCATCTTGTAATTCATGTGGCGCTCGCCCACCTGCTGCGGATACTCCTCGAACAGGTTGAACACGCCATGGCTGACCGTCAGCGGCAGCGCCGACAAGGCCGGCGCATTCAGCGTGCCGACAATGGTGGCCGGATGGCTAGGGTCGGAAATCAGCCGGTCCAGATCGTCGGACGCCACCGTGACGGTGAAGCCCATGGCCGAACCGGCGTCCCGGCCGGCCTGGGCCGCCGCCTCGTACGCGGCCAGATCGGTGCCCGCCGGCTGGCGGTGGGCGGTGGAGAAGAAGCCCTTCATCGTCTCGGTGAATTCGATGCCCGGCTTGTCCGACTGCGGCTGGAGCCGGCTGGGCGCCGACGGCAGCGTGTAGTCGATCGTCCAGCCGCGGTCCGCGGCCAGCAGCGCCATCGCCCGCTCGCTGACCGCCGAGATGGTGAACAGCGGGTTCACCGCCAGCGAGGTGGGAATCACCGAGCCGTCGGTCACGTACAAGCCGGGATAGACATCGCGCCCGCTCGTTCCGCTGAACGCCTGGCCCTTGTGGTTGACCACGCCCTGGCCGGCGTCCTCGCCCATCACGCAGCCGCCCAGCGGGTGCACGGTGATCAGGCTGTGCTTGAACAGATCGGTCCAGATCGGGTTGCGCACATAGATGCCGCCCAAAGCCCGGGTGGCCTCCTGCAGCCTGTCGTTGCCGATCTTGAAGTTGGGCTGCTCGCCCACGTCCGGCCAGTCCAGCCTCAACTGGTCGTGATCATCCAAGACCATCCGGCCGGCGCCGTTGTCGTGGCTCATGATCAGATAGGTCTGCAGCCGGTTCATCGCGCCGTGATAGGGGCCGCGCAGCGCGCTTTCCACTTCCCTGGCCGCGTACTTGATCTTGGCCAGCGCGCCGCTTTCCGAAGGCTGGCCCAGCTCGGCCGACGCCGCGGCCATCGCCGGCACCATCATGCCGCCGATGGCGCCGGGAATGGAGCCCTCCTCTATCACCATGCGCCGGCGCCAGCCGCTCTCGTCGCGCATGTCGATGATGGAGGTGATACAGGGGCCGACCGGGCCGATCTCCTTGGCCGAGTGCGTGCCGAAACCGATGCCGTTGATCTTGTCGCCGTTGTTGTAGCCGAAGCCGAGGATGTCGCCGTTGCCGCTCATGTGCATGCCCAGTTGGTCGGACAGCGACAGGCCCTCGGCGCGGGAGCGCAGCAGGATTTCGGTGGAGCCCAGCGTGCCGGCGGACAGGATGACGATGTCCGCCTTGACGAACAACGTCGGCGCGTCGAATTTCTCCCTCCCGGTCCCGACGTACTGGAAATGGACGATCCAGCCGTCGCCGTCCCGTTCCAGGTAGCGCACCGACGCCTGGCAGAATATCTCCGCGCCGTGGTTGCAGGCGTCCGGCAGATAGTTCATCAGCGTGGTGTTCTTGGCATGGTTGTTGCAGCCGGACACGCAGTCGCCGCAATAATTACAGGGTTTCTGTTCGACGCCGACGTGGTTGAGATCGTTCGGCAGCTTTTCGAAAGTGACGTTGATCGGCGGCCGGTAGAAGGCATGCTTGGCCTGGATGCGTTCGCCGGACTTCTGGTTGGCCTGCAGCTTGGGCAATGTGGGCGCGCTGTCCGGATACGGCGTGGGCTTCAGCATCTGCTGCGCCCGCGCGTAGCCCTCCTTCAGCAGCGTGTCCACATGATCGCGCACGCCCTCCGGCCAGCGCGGGTCCTCGAACACCTGCGGCTCCGGCTGCAGCGAGACGTTGGCGTTGATCAGCGAGGTGCCGCCCAGGCCGCAGCCGACGATCACATTCTGCTGCGCGTTGACGTGAAGATCGTACAGGCCGGTGCGGGAGCCCAGGTGGCCATCGGGATGGTGGACCTGGAATTCCTCGGTCGCCTCCGCCAGCGTGTCCGGATATTCGCCGGGAATGATTTCCTTGCCGCGCTCCAGCAAACAGACCGAGCGGCCGGCGCGCGCCATCCTCGACGCGGCGATGCCGCCGCCGTAGCCGGAGCCGATCACCACAATTTCGTAATGCTCCTTGATTTCGGAAATGGGAGACGCGATTCGCACCATTGACTTGCTCCTGGAAAGGACGAACAGTCAGGCCACGAATACCATTGCAGAAGGCGCGGCGCATGGAGCCATGCGCGGTCGCGGATGCCGGCTGATCACCAATGCAGCCGGCTGTATTGTCATTGTGACGACATGATTTTATCTAGGCCAGAACCATGCCGGTGTCAATGGCGTGATTACGCTTTTATGGCTTGCCTTTCTCGGAGACGGGAAACCCCGCAAGCCGATTGAGTGCCTGCGAATATCAAAAATGTCCGGGCATCCCAAAATGCCCGGACATGCTTGCTCACATAGCGGACTCAATCAACGGAACGGCGTCGCTGCGGAAGGTTTCGCTTGCCCCTTGCCAAAGCTGAAGCGCAGATTCTTCACCTTGCCGGAGACATCGTTCAGATCTCCCAATACCCTGTACTGCAGCCCCACCTGCGCGGTGGCGCTGCGCGCGCTCGGGGCGCTCAATGCCGCCGACTTGGCCTCCAGCGGCTCCACCGGACCTGCGCTGATGGTATAACCGGTGGAATCCACCGCGGTGAACACGCCGGTGAATTGCTGCTTGAACTTGCGCTTGGAGATGGCCCCTATCGTGTTTTCTATCGTGCTCTTGCTGTATTGATTCACTGCCCACGGCCAATCCCACTTGGACGTGGCGGGGTTCAGATATTGCGACAGCAGGTCCTGCGCGCCGTTCAAACCGTCCTTGCCCCCAAACTTGGCCAGATAGAACGGTCGGTTGGAAGGATGCCCGTTGAGCGCGTTGTCGCTGTAGCGCAAGAAGTTGTACAGCTCGGCGTCGTAGGTCATGAACATTCGGGAACTGTAGGGAATGTTCGCTTTCTGTTCGAACAAGGTCAGGGTGATCAGCCGCTTGCTCTTGGCTGGCAGCACCGCGCGGTACTCCGCCGTCTGCGACGTGGTGGTGCTGGTGCCGTTGGTTGTGGTCCAGTCCGCGCCAGAGGCGATCTCCACCGCAACCGACGACTCCGCGCCGCCGATCAGCGGCAGGCCGGCGCTCCACTTGTTGGTGACAGTCACCTTGCCGCTCACGGCGATCTTGTCCGCCTTCGACCAACTGACGGTGGAGTCGTACTTCAGGTTTGCCACGCCGGTGTCGGTTTCATTGCCATAGTTCTCCAGCAGCACGGTCACGACTTTGATCGGCTTTTTGTTATACAACTGCGGGGCGTCCAGCTTCATGTCGTCCGGCTCCATCATCCACTGGATATTGGAGAAGGCGATGCGGAATCGCTTGTCCGCCCAATAGCCGCCTGGTCCGTTAGGGTCGTACCTGGCGTTCATCATGTAGCGGTATTTATTATCCGGCATCGACAGATTGTCCAGCATGGTGTCGATGCGGCGATATTCAAACTCCTTGCCTACCAACGTGTTCTGGTTGGTATTGCCGCCCACCCAACCATAACCCATGAAGTGCGCGAGATTCGCCCATGGCTGAAAGAAACTGCTGGATGTGACTATCTTCTGGATAGTCGACTCATTATCCGGCGACATGTCGGAGAACAGTACATCGCTATACTGCGGCACCGTATCCGCAGCCATAACCGGCGGGTGAAAGAAAGCGGACGCCACTGCTACGGACAGCACCAATCTGGTCAGTTGCATAATCTTACCCTTCCATGAAAATCAAGCCGATACCTTTAAAGGCGCAATGAAATATATTGCGATGCAATATGCTTCCATACCCTATCTTGTTGATTAACCGAACGGATCACGCCATGCGGTTCAAAAATCCTACTCCCGCTCATTCATTAATTGCAATAACTGTTAACAATAATTTTGTAAATACGCAGAATACCCTATTGAAATATAAAATCACCAAATCACGCATTGTCGTCATGAGAAATAAATGCCCGAATCACATCGATTTCAATCAGGCCTCAGCGCCTGGACAAACAAGATTCCACCAGCCGCATCCTTCAATCGGACCACCATTTCTCGCGTGCGCGCATCAATATCCACCTGGCCGAAAAACTGCAGCCCCGCCAGCGGCGAGACATTCTGCGCAGGCGGCGCTTTCTGATACACGACTCTGGGGCCGAAGGTCATATCCAGCGCATTCGGCCCGAACGTTCCCGCATTGAGCGGGCCGGACACAAACTCCCAGAACGGATTGAAATCGGCGAACGCCGCCCGTTCCGGGTGATAATGGTGAGCCGCGGTGTAATGGACATCGGCGGTGAACCAGACCACGTTGCGGATGCCCTGGCGCTTGATCTCCCGCAACAGCCAAGCCAGCTCCAGCTCGCGCCCGCGCGGCTGCCCGGGATCGCCGTTGGCCATCGCCTCCCAACGCGGGCCGCCGTCGGCGTTCTTGCCGTCTCCCACCAGCAGCGCCAGCGGCATGTCCGCCATCACCGCCTTCCACACCGCGCGCGACGACTTCAGCCCCTCCAGCAGCCATTGCAGCTGCTCCCGCCCCATGAAGCTGCCGCCCGGCTCGCCCTCCGCTTGCAAATTGGCGCCGTTGGGGTCGCGATAACTGCGCATGTCCACCACGAACACGTCCAGCAGCGGCCCCTGCGGCAGCCGGCGGTATACCCGCTCGCTGTCGCGATCGCCGTAATGGCGCAGCGGCGCGTACTCCATGAAAGCGCGCGTCGCGCGGGCCTGCAGCACGCCTATGCTCTTCTCAAGGTAGCGGGCGTCGTCGGCCAGATTCTTGCTGCCCGACCAGTTATTGACCACCTCGTGGTCGTCCCATTGCCAGATCTGCGGCACTTCGGCGGCGAACCGCCGCACATTGTCATCCAGCAGGTTGTAGCGATAGCGGCCGCGGTATTCGTCCAGCGTCTCCGCCACCTTGCTCACTTCCGGCGTGATCAGGTTGCGCCATATTTTCCCTTCTTCCACCGTCATTTCGGCGGCCATCGGACCGTCGGCGTAGATGGTGTCGCCGCAGTGGACGAAGAAATCCGGCTGCTGCCGGCGCATGGTTTCATAGATGCGCATGCCGCCCCAATCCGGATTGATGCCGAAGCCCTGGCCGGCGGTGTCGCCGGACCAGACGAAGCGCAAGTCGCGCGGCTGCCGCGGTGCCGTGCGGAAACGGCCCAGCAGCGACTCGGACAGCGCCCGCGGCGAAGCGGCGTCCTCGTAGCGCACGCGGACGAACAGCTGCTCGCCGGCCGGCAAGCCGCTCAGATCGATGCGGGTGGTGAAATCGGTGGCCTCGGTGGCCCACGGCCCGCGCAGCTTGCGAGGATCGGCGAAGCGCTCGCTGACATCCCACTCCACCAGCATGCGCGCCGTGCGGTCGGCGCGCGCCCAGATAATCGCCTTGTCAGCGCCCACATCGCCGATCTGGATGCCGGATGCCACTTGCGGCCTCTGACGGTCCGGCACGATCAAGGACGGGCCGGCAATGCCCCCGCCGCCCAACAGCGCTCCGCCGCCGGCTACGGCTGCCTTGAGAAAATTCCTGCGGTCCATTCGCCTCTCCCAAACGAAAAAAGGCATCTTGCCCAAGCAAGATGCCAATCGTTTGACGCGAGGATGAAGATTGCGCGGCGTTCTCGATGAAAACCGCGCGGGCCGGAGGCTTTAGCCTGCCAACATCGCCTTGGCCACCGCCTCCGCCACCTTGATGCCGTCCACACCCGCCGACAGAATGCCGCCGGCGTAGCCCGCGCCCTCACCCGCCGGGAACAGGCCCTTGATGTTCAGGCTCTGGCCATCGTCGCCGCGGGTGATGCGCAGCGGCGAACTGGTGCGGGTTTCCAGGCCGGTCAGCACCGCGTCGTGCAGATCGTAGCCGCGGATCTGGCGGGCGAAGTGCGGTATCGCCTCGCGCATCGCCTCCACGCAGAAATCCGGCAGGATGCGCGCGAGATCGGTCATGGTCACGCCCGGCTTGTAAGACGGTTCCACGCTGCCCAGCTGGGTGGACGCCTTGCCGGCCATGAAATCGCCCAGCAACTGGGCCGGGGCGAAGTAACCGCCGCCGCCCAATTCATACGCCTTGCTTTCCAGCTCTCGCTGGAAGTCCAGGCCGGCCAGCGGGCCGCCCGGATAGTCGACTTCCGGCGAGATGCTGACCACGAAGCCGGAGTTGGCGTTGCGCTCATTACGCGAATACTGGCTCATGCCGTTGGTGACCACGCGCTTCTCTTCCGAAGTGGCCGCCACCACGGTGCCGCCCGGGCACATGCAGAAGCTGTACACCGCGCGGCCGTTGCCGGCGTGGTGCACCAGCTTGTAGTCCGCCGCGCCCAATAGCGGATGGCCGGCGTACTTGCCCCAGCGCGCCTGGTCGATCAGCGATTGCGGATGCTCGATGCGGACGCCTACCGAAAACGGTTTGGCTTCCATGTAGACGCCGCGCCTCTCCAGCATCTGGAAGGTGTCGCGCGCGCTGTGGCCGAGCGCCAGCACCACGTGGTCGCTCAGCACTTCGCCGCCATCCGCCAGCTTGACGCCGCGCACGCGATCGCCGTCCAGGATCAGGTCGTCCACGCGCTGCTCGAAACGGATTTCGCCGCCCAGCTCGATGATTTCGGCGCGCATGTTCTCCACCATGGAAACCAGGCGGAAAGTGCCGATGTGCGGACGGGCCAGGTAAAGGATTTCCTCCGGCGCGCCGGCCTTGACGAACTCGGTCAGCACCTTGCGGCCCAAATGGCGCGGGTCCTTGATCTGGCTGTACAGTTTGCCGTCGGAGAAGGTGCCGGCGCCGCCCTCGCCGTATTGCACATTGGACTCGGTATTGAGCTCGCTCTTGCGCCACAGGCCCCAGGTGTCCTTGGTGCGCTGGCGCACTTCCTTGCCGCGCTCCAGCACGATGGGCTTGAAGCCCATCTGGGCCAGGATCAGCGCGGCGAAAATGCCGCAGGGGCCGAAGCCGACGACAACGGGCCGGGATTTGAGATTTTCCGGCGCCTGGGCGACATAGTAGTAGTTGGTATCCGGAGTGGACGCTACCCGGCGATCGCCCTTGAAGCGGGCGAACAGCTTGTCTTCATTGGCCACATCGACATCGATGATGTAAACCAGGCTCATCACGCCCTTGCGCGCGTCGTAGCTGCGTTTGAACACAGTAAAGCTTCGAACGTCGGCCGCTGGCACTTTCAAAAAATCGGAAATGGCGGACGCCAGCTCCTCCGGCGTATGGTCCAAGGGCAACTTCAGTTCGGAAATGCGCAACATAAAAATCCAGTACGGTTGGTGTCTATTCAACAAGGCCGACATTGTAGCGGCAAACCGCGCTCCCGGCACGATCAGGGTCAAACTCCTCTTTGCAATCGCCCCTCGCTTTGGCTATAGCGTACTGTGGTTCCCGCCACAGGCATGGCTGCTCTCCGCGCCCGCCCTCCGCCAGCAGGGCAATGGACATCAGCCTGCGCGCCAGGCCTGGCCGCATGCCATGCAACGTCACCGGGACCGTTCCCGTCGCCGCCAGCCGCAAAGCCGGAAAGACATCGCCGAGCAGTCTTGGCCCGTCATCCGGCGCCAACCGGCGGGAAGCTTTCGCGCCAAGGAGAAATTTCATGAATCTGGAAATGCTCACCCAGCCGGCGGTGAGGCTGGCGATTGAGGCGCTTCAGGATGGCGACCACGACGCCTGGATGGCTCAGTTCCATCCGGAAGCGACCATGACCGACGACGGCTTGCCCGCCAACTTCCTCAAATTCAGCGAGCATGCGATAGGCCACGAGCGCTTCACCAGCATAGACCGGGTGGAAAATCAGGGACTGGACATTTATGGAGGCTTCCATAGCGACCGCTGGGGCGACTTCAACACCTACTTCAAGTTCCACCTGGACGCCAACGGCAAGATCAACCTGCTGGAAATCGGCCAGGCCAACTGATCGCCAGCCCAGTCCCGCGCCCCCGCCAAACAGGCCGACACTATAATTGCAGCATCCACACCGTATGGCGCGCGCCGCCATGGGAGAAGCGATGCACCAGATACTGGTCGTAGACGACGATGCCGTATCGCAGCAGTTTCTCGTGATGGTGTTGCAACGACTTGGCTATGAGGGCGTGGTGGTCGCCTGCGATGGGCTGGACGCGCTGATTCAACTGGATGCCGGCGACCGGCTATTCGATGTGATCTTCTGCGACCTCGACATGCCGCGCATGGACGGCATCGAGTTTGTCCGCCATCTGGGCGAGCGCGCATTCCGCGGCAAGCTGCTGATCTCGAGCGGCTTCGACGAACGGGTGCTGGAATCAGTGGCTGAGCTTGCCCGCATGTACGACCTGTGGCTGGCAGGCGTGCTGCCCAAGCCCATCAACCATCTGATGCTGCAACGCCTGATCGACCAGCCTCCGCCCGAGGCGCAGCAACTGCCGAGCGCCATGTCCCTGCCCAGCGAAGACGAACTGCGCTCCGGGCTAGACAAGGGAGAAATCCGCCCCTTCTTCCAACCTCAGGTCGCAGTGGACAGCGGCGAAATCCGATCCGTGGAGATTCTGGCTCGCTGGCAACACCCCAGGCTGGGTTTGATCGGCCCGCAACAATTCATCCAGTTGGCGGAGCAGTCCAGCCTGATCACCGAGTTGACCTTGCAGCTGTTGCGCCAGGCGGCTGCCACCATGGACCGGCTTCCCAGCGAAAAGCCGCTTTTCATGTCGATCAATCTCTCTGTCGAGTCGCTGAATGACATCGCCCTGGTTTCCCAATTCGAACGCATTCTCAACAACAGCGGCTTCCCGTTCAGCCGCCTGACCGTGGAAGTAACGGAAACGGGCCTGATGGCCAATCCCACCCGAGCGCTGGAGCTGCTGACCCGCTTGCGGCTGAAAGGCTCCAGGCTGGCGATAGACGATTTCGGCACAGGCTTCGCCAGCATGGATCGGCTTTCGCGCATTCCCTTTACCGAGTTGAAAATAGACAAGGGTTTCGTCATCGATGCCGCCCGCAACCCCACCAATCTCTCCATTGTCCGCGCCAGCGCCGAACTGGGCCGCCAGCTTGCCCTGGATGTCGTCGCCGAAGGCGTGGCCACCGATTCGGAATGGAGGCTGTGCCAAGAGCTGGGCGTGGAAATCGCCCAGGGCTCTTTCATTTCGCCACCGATAGACGCCGAGAGTTTCCGTCGTTGGCTGTTGAAGCACCGCGGCGCTTTCCGCCAGCCAGCCCCCGCCGACCTTTCCGATAGCCGTTGACGATGCCAAGCACAGGAATCCGCCATGCCCTCCCTCATCCGAGCCTTATCGCTGTTGCTGCTCTTCGCCGCCTGCCCAAGCCAGGCCGAGAGCCCATTGTTGGCAAAACCAGCCGGCAAGGTGGTGCTGACCATCAGCGGGCAGATCAGCAATAAGAACCAAGGCAACGACGCGGCGTTCGACATGGCCATGCTCTCGCGGCTGCCCCAGCACACCATCGCCACCCGCACCCCCTGGCTGCCAGGAGTCAGCCGTTTCACCGGCCCTTACCTGCAGGATGTGCTGACGCTGGTCGGCGCCAAAGGCCGCACGCTGCGCGCCATTGCCCTCAACGATTACAAGACCGACATCCCGCTGGAGGATGCCGCTCGCTACCAAGTGGTGCTGGCTTGGCTGCTCAACGGCAAACCGATGTCCGTGCGGGACAAAGGACCGCTGTTCATCGTTTACCCCTACGACAGCCAGCCGGCGCTGCGCTCCGAAGTGTTCTATAGTCGCTCGGCCTGGCAGTTGAAATCGCTGCAGGTGGAGTGAGGCCATGACCCAGGCAAAAGGCCAATCCACCTCTTGGCGCATGCTGGTCGCCATTGGCGCCACTCTGGTTTGCGTGTTCGCCGGCGTCGCCTACATTCAGCATCGCCAGTCGCAAGTATTGACCAGCGCCGTGCTGTACCAGGACGACAACATCATCTGGGCCTATTTCCAGCTGGAGGCGGAGAATCTGCATCTGCAAAGCGCGCTGCACGAGGCCCAGCATCAACAAATCACGCCGGACCAGCTACAGCAGCGCTACGACATTTTCGTCAGCCGCATCGGCATCATCCGCGGCGGCGAATATCGCACTCTGCTGCAGGACCAACCCCTGTATCTGGCGATGCAAAGTCGGCTGGATGCCTTCATTCGCCAGGGCGACGCCTATTTCAGCGCCAACGCCTCTGCCCACGACCCCGCGCGGTTGGGCAGGCTGGAGAGGATAGCGGCCTCGCTGGCCGGCGGCCTGCACGACTTGTCGCTGCAGGCCAACCAAGCAGGCGCCCAGCAGGTGGACAATCGCAACCGCACCATGCAGCAATACATCGCCGTCAGCAACTGGCTGATGGCTTTCGAATGGGTGCTGATCTTCGGCTTCGGCTTCACGGTTATCCGGCAGCTCCGCCAGTTGGACAAGCGCAGGCTGGCGCTGGAAACCCTGACCGGCAGCCTGGAGGAGGCTCGTCGCCAGGCAGAAGCAGGCAGTCTCGCCAAAAGCGCCTTTCTCGCCAATATGAGCCATGAAATCCGGACCCCGCTAAACGGCGTGCTGGGCATGCTGGCGCTGCTGGCGGACAGCCATCCCAGCGCCAGCCAGGCCAATTACATTCGCACAGCGGAGGAATCCGCGCGTCACTTGCTGCTGTTGCTGAACGACGTGCTGGACGCCAGCAAGCTTGAGTCCGGCAAGCTGGAGCTCGCCCCCGTCACCTGCAACCTGGCCTACCTGCTGCGGCAGATTTCCAATCTGATGAGCGCCCAGGCTCAGGCAAAGGGACTGATGCTGAGCCTGGAGATGGCCTCGGCGATCCCTGAGTGGGTGGAACTGGACCCCACCCGGCTGCGGCAGATTTTGCTCAACTTGCTGAGCAACGCCGTCAAATTCACAGAACATGGCGGCGTCACCATCCACGCCTCTTCGTCACCGGGAGAGCTCCCCGGCACCGCCCAGCTCTTGCTGGTGGTGACAGACACCGGCATTGGCATGGACCAAGCCACCATCGCCAAACTATTCAAGCGCTTCTCTCAGGGAGACGGTTCCACCGCCCGCCAGTTCGGAGGCAGCGGGTTGGGGCTGGAAATCTCGCAAAGCCTGGCCCTGCTGATGGGCGGCGGCATTTCGGTCAACAGCGTGCCGGGACAAGGCAGCTGTTTTCAGCTGACCTTGCCGCTGCGGGTCATCCCCGCCCCCGAGGCGCCGCCGGAAACGATCGAACCCGCCGCCTACCACGCCGCGCTGGGCCGGCCGCTGCGCATCCTGGTGGTGGACGACAACGCAGTGAATCGCAAGTATCTGCAAGCCCTGCTTGAGCGTTTGAATCAACAGCCCACGCTGGCCTCCGATGGACTCGAGGCATTGAGCCTGGCCGCCGGACAACCATTCGATCTGGTGCTGATGGATTTGCACATGCCCGGCATGGATGGCGCGGAAACCGCGCGCCGGCTGCGCGCCGAAGCGCAGACGCCCAAGATGCCCATCATCGCGTTGACGGCGGACGCCTTTCCCGAAACGCGCCAGCAAATGCTGAGCCAAGGGCTGGATGATTTCCTGACAAAACCCCTGGGCCGCGACCAATTGCTGGCTGTCCTGCAAAAGTTGTACCCGCCGGAAGCCAGCGCCGCGCCTCAGGCCAGAGAAGAGCCCGCGCTTGACGCGCGGACCATATCGGACTTCATCGAATTGCTGTCGGAGGCGCAATACCGCCAATTGGTGGAGCAATACTTCGCCGGCCATCAGGAGTCTATCCGTCAGCTGCAATCCAATCAGCAGCAGCCTGACAGGGAAAGTTTGTTCCATCTGGCCCACGGCTTGAAGGGAGGCGCGGTGACGCTGGGGTTCGCCAGCTTGGCCCGGCGCTGCCTGGAGCTGGAGCAGCAAGCGGTGCAGTCCAGTTGCGCGCCGGCCCAGCAGATCGCTCAGGTGATCGCCCAATTTCACGCCACCAGGCAGGCCTGCGTCGCGCAAGGACATCTGCGCTGCGAAGTGGATTAGCGGCGGCCCAGGACAGGCTGCATGCTGGACGTCCGGCCGAAGACGCGGCCAAGGTCGGGCATCCGTCCGGACATCAGGCCACCCGAACCAGCCGGCCGCCGTCCTGTTCAGGCGTTTCGAAGCGCTTCCAGTCGACTATCATCACCTGGCTCAAACCGCACTCCCCCGCCAATTGCCCTTCGATCTCCTCCAGCACCTGATGGCTGTGGATCACGCCATTGATGGCGACTTCCGCGCGACGCATCACGCTGTCGTCCGTGGTGACAAACCAGATGCAATAACGGTTCATCGGCAACCCTCCGGCTGGGTGCGAAATTACGCTGACAAGTCTAAATATCGTTCCAATTGGCGCCAGACCGCAAGTTTTGCCTCGTAAGCCAACGTATGCGCCGGACTGGACGAAGGCAAACGCGCAACGGCAAGGTCCAGACCAGCCAGCTGCGTTTCCGCCCTGGCGGCTGCCGCGCCGTTGAAAGCCACCGCCCGCAACGACGGCAGGCTGGCGGCGAAGTCGCTCAAATCGTTATGCCGGATATCGCGCAAGTCGGCGTCCAGGCTGCCCTTGCGGCTCGCCTGCGCCACAACGTCCCACAGGCCCACGCCGGACTCGCGCAAAGCTGCCAGGCGCGCCTCATAAGGCAACGGGGGCAAATCCTTGCCCAACAACTCGCCCAGCAGACGCCAGAACTGATTGCGCGGGTGAGCGTAATACTGGCCGGCGGCCAACGACGCGTCGCCAGGCAGCGATCCCAGGATCAACAGCCGGGTCCGGCCATCCGCCACCGGCGGGAAACAGCGCTTGCCGTCTTGCTCCGCCATGTCAGAACAGGCTTCCCTGATGGCTGGCCAGCCAGGCCTTGACCGGGCCGAAGGTCTTGCGGTGCGCCGGCAACACGCCGTGAGCTTCGATGGCGGCCAGGTGCTCGGCGGTAGGATAGCCCTTGTGGCGGGCGAAACCGTACTGCGGATGCAGCGCGTCCAGCGCCACCAGCTCCGCGTCGCGCGCGGTCTTGGCCAGGATGGACGCTGCGGAGATGGCCGCCACCTTGGCGTCGCCCTTGACGATGGCCTCCCCCGGCACCGGTAAGTGCTTGGGCACGCGGTTGCCGTCTATCTGCGCCAGATCTGGACGCGTCGGCAAACCCTCCACCGCCCGCGTCATGGCCAGCATGGTGGCGTGCAGAATGTTGAGCTTGTCGATTTCGTCGACGCTGGCGCTGGCGATGCACCAGGCCAGCGCGTCGCGCTTGATCAACTCAGCCAGCGCGTCGCGCTTGGCCTCGCTCAGCACCTTGGAGTCGGCCAAGCCCGCGATGGGCTTGTCGGGGTCAAGGATGACCGCCGCGGCGAACACGACGCCGGCCAACGGCCCCCGGCCCGCCTCGTCCACCCCGGCGACATGCCGTCGGCCTAATGGCATCGCGCCACTTCCAGCACCGCGCGCGCCGCGCGATTGGCCGTGTCCTGCCGCAGCGACAAGTGCAGCTCGGTGAAGGCCTTGTTCATGTCGGCGCGGGCATTCGCGTCTGTGAACAAACGCTGCATCTCTTCCGCCAGCTTCTGCGGCGTGGCTTGCTTCTGCAGCAGCTCCGGCACCACGAATCGGCCGCACAGGATATTGGGCAAGCCGACGTACGGCAGCCGGATCTTGCGCTTGACCAGCCGATAGGTGAAGGCGGACAGCTTGTAGCTGATCACCATCGGCCGCTTGGTCAGCGCCACCTCCAGCGTCGCCGTGCCGCTGGTGACCAGCACCACGTCGCTGGCGATAGTCGCCATTTGCGCATGGCCGAACAGCCTACGGATAGGCAGGTCGCGCGCCTTGCAGCGGTACAGCATCAGCTCGAACTGATCCATGGTGGCGCGGGTAGCCAGCGGCACCAGGAATTGAGCGTCCGGATACTGCCTCAGCAGCAGGCGCGCCGTGTCCAGATAGATCGGTGCCATGTACTCCAGCTCGCTCTGGCGGCTGCCCGGCATCAGCGTGAACACCGGCACGTTCTGCGGCAATCCCAGCTGGTCGCGCATCGCCTCCCGGTCAGGCTCCAGCGGAATCTCGCTGGCCAAAGGATGGCCGACATAGGTCACCGGCACCCCGGCCTGGCGATACAGCGGCGGCTCCATCGGAAACAGGCACAGCACATGGTTGGCCGCGCGGCCTATCTTCTGGATGCGCTCCGGCCGCCAGGCCCAGATCGACGGGCTGACGTAGTGCACGGTGGGAATGCCGCCCTTCTTCAGCCCGGCCTCCAGGCCCAGATTGAAATCGGGCGCATCCACGCCTATGAATACATCCGGCCGCTCCGCCAACAGCTGCTCGCGCAATTGGCGGCGGATCTTCAGCAACTCGGGCAGGCTTTTCAGCACCTCGGAATAGCCGCGCACCGCCAGCTTCTCCTGCGGCACCATGCTGCGGAAGCCCCTGGCCTCCATCCGCGGGCCGCCGATGCCGGCGAATTCGATATCGCTGCGGTGCGCGCGCAGCGCGTCCATCAGATGGGCGGCCAGCAGGTCGCCGGAAGCCTCTCCAGCCACCATGGCAACCTTCAAGGCCCCCTTGCGCTTGAACAGTTGATCGCCCATAAGCTCAGCGGATGATGCCTCGCGCCGATTGATCAAAGAAACGCACGAACGGCTCCAGCTCGGCATGGCCTTCGCCGGCCTCGGCCAGAATGGCGGCCTTGGCTTCGTCGTAACTCAAACCCTGGCGGTACAGGGTTTTGTAAGCGTTGCGCACGCGCCGAATCTGCTCGGGCGTGAATCCGCGGCGCTTCATCCCTTCGGCGTTGATGCCGGACGGCACCGCGCGGTTGCCGTGCGCCGTCACGTAGGCCGGAATGTCCTGCGCCACGGCGCTGGCGAACGCCGTCATCGCGTGCTCGCCGACGATGACGAACTGATGCACGCTGGTGAAGCCGCCCAGGAACACCCAGTCGCCGAGACGGACATGGCCAGCCAAAGTGGCGTTATTGGCCAAGATGATGTGGTTGCCGACCTGGCAATCATGCGCGATGTGCACATAGGCCATGATCCAGTTGTCGCTGCCGATGCGAGTGACGCCGCCGTCCTGCACCGTGCCGGTATTGAAGGTGCAAAATTCGCGGATGGTGTTGTTGTCGCCGATTTCCAGCCGCGTCGGCTCGCCGGCGTACTTCAGGTCCTGCGGAATCGCGCCCAGCGAGCAGAACTGAAAGATGCGGTTGTTTTTGCCGATGCTGGTATGGCCTTCGATCACCACGTGCGGGCCCACCCAGCTGCCGGCGCCGATGCTGACGTTCGGGCCGATGATGGAATACGCGCCGATTTCGACGTCGTCGGCGATCCGCGCCTTCGGGTCTACGATTGCGGTCGGATGGATGGCCATGTTCACACCTCGCGGCGGGCGCACATGATTTCGGCCTCGCAGGCCACCTGGCCGTCCACCAGCGCGCGGGCGGCGTACTTGCCGATGCCGCGCTTGACGGTCATCTGCGACACTTCGAACACCAGTTGGTCGCCCGGCACCACCTGGCGCTTGAAGCGGGCATTGTCGATGCCGACAAAGAAGTACAGCTCGTTCTCCGAACGCTCGCCCTGGCTCTTGATCGCCAGGATGCCTGCGGCCTGGGCCAGCGCCTCGATGATCAGCACGCCCGGCATCACCGGATATTGCTCAAAATGGCCGACGAAGAACGGCTCGTTGATGGTGACGTTCTTCAGCGCCTTTATGCGCACATTGGGCTCCAGCTCGGTGACGCGGTCAACCAGCAGGAACGGATAACGATGCGGCAGGCAGCGCATGATCTCGCGGACATCGATCGAGACAGCGTGTTCACTCATGAGGTTCTTCCTTCGATTTTTTCAGTGTTTCCAGTTCCCGCTCAAGCTGCTTCACGCGCTTGGCGAAATCATCCAGATGGCGCACGTGGACAGCGTTGGACAGCCAGTCCTTCATGCTTTGCAATGGGTAGGAGGACGCGTAAGTGCCGGCCTCCTTGATCGATTTCGACACCAGGGTGCCGCCGCCGATATGAGTGCGGTCCGCCACTTCGATGTGGCCGACGAACATCGCCGCGCCGCCCACGGTGCAGCGCGCGCCTATCTTGGTGCTGCCGGCGATGCCGACGCAGCCGGCAATGGCGGTATGCTCGCCGATTTCCACGTTATGGGCAATCTGCACCAGATTGTCTATCTTGGCGCCCTTGCGGATCACGGTGTCAACCAGCGCGCCGCGGTCCACCGTGGTGTTGGCGCCGATCTCGACGTCATCCTCCAACACCACGCGGCCGGTTTGCGGAATCTTGAACCAATGGTCCTTGTCCCAGGCCAGGCCGAAGCCATCGCCGCCGATCACGCTGCCGGAGTGCACGCCGACGCGGTTGCCGATCACGCAGCCATGGTAGACGGTGACGTTGGGGTAAAGCGTGACGTCGTCGCCGATCCGGCAGCCGTCGCCCACCACCACGCCGGGCAGGATGCGGCAACGCTCGCCGATGACGACGTTGTCGCCGATGGTGGCGTTGGCCGCGATCTCGCTGCTGGCCGCGATGCTGCAGCCCTCGCCCACCGCCGCGCTGGGATGGATGCCGGCGCGCGGCGCTTTCGGCGGATGGAACAAGGTGGCCAGCCGCGCGAAATAGAGATAGGGATCGGCGGCCACGATCAACGATCGCTCCGGCAACTCGGCCGCCAGCGCCTCGGTGACGATCAGCGCGCCAGCCGAGCTTGCCAGCATCTGGCGACGGAACTTGGCGCTGGCGACGAAGGCGATCTCGGCAGCCGCCGCGCTTTCCAGCGGAGCCAGCCTGGCGACGGCGAGATCCGGGCCGCGCAGCTCGCCGCCCAGTTGCTCAACAATGTATGCGAGTGTGTAGGACATCAAAAACAAAGCCGACCCGGGGTCGGCTTACTCCGGTAACGGTTGACGATTACTTGTCCAGCTCTTTCAGCACTTGCGGCGTCAGATCGAACTTGGGATTGATGTACACCGCATCTTGCAGAATCAGATCATAGTTCTCGCGCTGGGCGATGTCCTTGACCATGCGGTTGGCCCGCTCGGTCACGCCGGCGAACTCCTCGTTGCGGCGCTGGTTGTAGTCCTCGGCCAGCTCTCGCGACTTGGCGCGATAATCGCGATCCAGGCTCGCGTACTCGCGCTCGAATCGCTTGCGATCATCCGGCGACAGGCTGTTCTTGGCCAACTGGGACTCCAAATCCTTGGCCCGCGTCTCCATCTTCTTCAATTCGTCGCGGCGGCCGGCGAACTCCTTGTCCAGCTTCTTGTAGATGGCGATGGACGCGCCCGCCTCGCGATAGATGCGCTCGATGTTGACGAAGCCCAGCTTGAAGTCGGCGGCGTGCGCGGGCAGCGCCGCCACGCTCAACGCCGCCAGCCACCATTTCCATGCTTTCATGATCTCATCCCGTAAGGTTAGAACGCGGCGCCCAGCTGGAACTGGAAGCGCTGCAGCTTGTCGCCGGTCTCTTTCTTCAGCGGATTGGCGATACTGAATTTCATCGGGCCCATCGGCGACAGCCAGGTCAGCGCCAGACCCGCCGAGTAACGGAGACCGTCGCTGGCGGAGCTCGGCGTATCCTTCCAGTTGGTGTTCCACAGTGTGCCGGCGTCGAAGAACAGGCTGGCGCGCAGCGACTTGTTGTCCTTCATTCCCGGGAAAGGGAACAAGATTTCGGCGTTGGCCACCGCTTTGCGGTTGCCGCCGATATAGTTGTCGCTGGAGTCGCGCGGACCGATGCTGCTGCTATCGTAACCGCGAACCGAGCCCAAGCCGCCCAGGTAGAAGTTCTTGAAGAACGGCAGCTCCTTGGTCTTGCCATAGCCGTCAGCATAGCCCAACTCGCCGTTCAGCATCAGCGTGAAGTCCTTGGACAGCGGGAAGAACCAGGTCTGCTGATGCGTCAGGCTGTAGTACTGCAAGGTGCCGCCCGGCAGGCCGAAGTCGGCGTTGACGCGGATGCTGGCGCCGCGCGTCGGCCACAGCGCGCTGTCGCGGGTATCGCGGCCCCAGCCCACGGTGCCCAGCACGGTGTTGTTCTTGCTGCCGTACTTGTTGACGAAGTCCTTGTACTGCTGAGGACTGTTGTCGTAAGTGGTGATGCTGGTCTGCTCTGCGCCCAGCGTGAAGTTGATTCGGTCGTACTCGGTGATCGGCACGCCGAATCGCACGTCGGCGCCAGTGGTGCTGGTCTTGTAGGCGGAGATCGAGGTGGCGTCCGGGTTGTAGACGCGATTGTACAGGTCGTAACCCAGGCTGACGCCGTCCGGCGTGAAGTAGGGATCCGTGAACGACAGCGAGTAGTTCTTGTTTACCTTGCCGGTGGACATGCCCAGCGACATGTACTTGCCGGAGCCGAAGATATTGCTCTGTGAGATGTTGGCGCCCAGCACCAGGCCCTCGCCCTGCACATAGCCCAGGCTGCCCGAGATGCTGCCGGTGGAGCGTTCCTTCAGGCTGATGTTCATGTCCACCTGGTCCGGCGCGTCGGTCACCGCCGGGGTCTCGACGTTGACGTCCTCGAAATAGCCCAGCAACTCCAACCGCTCCTTGCTGCGCTTGACGTTGGCGGCGTTGTACGGCGCGCCCTCCAATTGGCGCAGCTCGCGGCGGATCACTTCGTCTCGGGTTTTGCTGTTGCCGGCCACGTTGACGCGGCGGACATAGGTCTTGCGGCCCGGATCGACGAAGAAAGTGAAGGCGGCGGTCTGCTTCTCCCGGTCGATGTCCGGCAGCACGTTGACGTTGGCGAAGGCGTAGCCCTCGTTGCCCAGCCGGTCGCTCAGCGCCTTCACCGACTCGGTCACCTTCTCGTTGTTGAAGGTATCGCCGCGCTTCACCTGCAGCAATTGGCGCAACTCCGCCTCCGGCACCTTCAGGTCGCCGGCCAGGCGCACGTCGGACACCGTGTACTTCTTGCCCTCGTGCACGTTGATGATCAGGAACATGTCCTTCTTGTCGGCGCTGATCGACACCTGGGAAGAGTCGATGCCGAACTCCATATAGCCCTGGTTCTGGTAGAAAGCCTTCAGCTTTTCCAGATCGCCGGTCAACTTCTGCTTGGAGTACTGGTCGTCCTTGGTGATCCAGGACATCCAGCCGCCGGTGGTCAGGCTGAATTCGTCCAGCAGCTTGGACTGCGAGAACGCGCTGGCGCCGACGATGCGGATTTCCTTGATGCGCGCGGTCACGCCTTCGTTGATGTCCAGCGTCACCGCCACGCGGTTGCGTTCCAGCTTGGTGACGGCGGGCGTGATCTCAACCGAATACTTGCCGCGGCTGTAATACTGGCGCTTCAACTCCTGGACCGCGCCGTCGAGCAGCGCTTGGTCGAAGATCAGCGACTCGGCGAAGCCGTTGTCCTTCAGCGCCTTTTTCAGCTGATCCTTGCTGAATTCCTTGGCGCCGTTGATGTTGAGCTGGGTGATCACCGGGCGCTCGGCCACGGTGACGATCAGCGTGGCGCCGCGGCTTTCCACCCGCACGTCGTTGAAGAAGCCGGTGCCGAACAAGGCCTTGATCGCCTCCTTGCCCTTGGCGTCGGTGAATGTGTCGCCCACCTTGACCGGCAGGTAGTTGAAGACCGTGCCCGGCTCGGTACGCTGCAGGCCTTCAACGCGAATATCCTTGATCACAAACGGATCTGCAGCCATGGCAACCGAGGCCATGGTCAGGCCCATTGCGGCTACTGCGAGTCGCTTCAATTTCATAGGTGTGTATTAACCCCCAAATAGGCGGCTGAAATCGTTCAGCATGGCAAAAGCCATCAAAGACGCCAGCAATATGAAACCAATCTTTTGTCCGAGCAATTGCGCCCGCTCGCTGACGGGCTTACCTCTGACCAGCTCCGCGACATAATACATTAAGTGGCCCCCATCCAGAACCGGTATGGGAAGCAGATTCAGCACCCCTATGCTGACACTGATCAAGGCCAGGAATTCCAGATACGGCGTCAAACCCTCGCGCGCGGTCTGCCCCGCCACATTGGCGATGGTCAGCGGCCCCGACAGGTTGTTCAGGGAGGCTCGGCCTATCAGCATATTGCCGAGGAACTTGACGCTCATCCAGGCAGTCTCGCCGGTTTTGGCCCACGCCGCGGCGAAAGCGCCGATCGCGTTGTAATGCTGCGTGAAGGCCAGCTTGCCGCTCCAGGCGCGATCGGGCACCGGCCCCACGCCTATGCGGCCGACCACTTCGTCGTTCTGGGTCACGGCCTGCGGCCGCAGCTTGATGTCCAGAGACTTGCCTTCGCGCTCCACGCGCAAGGTCAAATCCTTGCCAGGACTATTGCGCACCAGGTGCACCCACTCTTCCCAGCTTCGCAGCATTACCCCATTCACAGCCTGCAGCTTGTCGCCCACCTTGAGTCCCGCCTTGGCCGCGACGCCCTTCTCCTCCAACGCGCCCACTTCCAGCAAGAAACGCGCGGGCGACAGGCCGGGATCGCCCTGTTGCAGCGCCTGCTGCGCCTTTTCGCCGAAAGGGCCCGCATCGATCGTCCGCTGCTTTCTGGCGCCGGACGCATCTTGCACCTCCATCGCCACCCGCGGAGCGGACATCGCCGCCTCGACGATGGAGAGGCGCACATCCTGCCAGCTAGCCACTTTGTCGCCCGCCACGCTCAGGATGCGGTCGCCTTCCTTGAAGCCGGCGGCCGCGGCCGGCGTCTGCTCAATGACGGTGCCCACCAGCGGACGCAGCTGCGGCACGCCCTGGGCGATCACGCCCCAGTACAGGAACACCGCCAGCAGCAGGTTGGCCAACGGGCCGGCCACGACGATGGCCATGCGCTTGAGCACATGCTGGTTGTTGAAGGCGCGCGAGCGCTCGGCGGGATCGACAAATCCCTCGCGCTCATCCAGCATCTTCACATAGCCACCCAGCGGAATCGGACAGACCACCCACTCCGTTTCCTTGGGGCGAAACCGCAGCAACGGCGAGCCGAAGCCTATGGAAAAACGCAGCACCCGCACGCCGCACAGCTTGGCCACCCAGTAGTGGCCCAATTCATGGAATGTCACCAACAGGCCGATGGCGGCCAGAAAAGCCAGCAGCGTCAACATGCGGCCACCTTGCCCTCGGCGAAGCGCCTGGCCTCCCCGTCGCGACTCAGCAAGCCATCGAGATCATCGCTAGCGGCGCACGACACGCCTGCCAGCGTGGCCTCGACCACGCGCGGAATATCGACAAAGCGCAGCTTGCCGGCGAGGAACGCGGCCACCGCCACCTCATTGGCCGCGTTCAGCACCGCCGGCGCGTCGCCCCCGGCCTCCAGCGCGTCGAAAGCCAGCTTCAAACAAGGAAAACGTTCCAGATCGGGCTTTTCGAAGGTCAGGTCGCCCATGGAGAAAAAATCCAGCGGCGCGACGCCCGCGTCTATCCGTTCCGGCCAGGCCAGCGCGCAGGCGATCGGCGTGCGCATGTCGGGCGAACCCAGCTGGGCCATCACCGATCCGTCGCGGTATTGCACCATGGAGTGAATCACGCTTTGCGGATGCACCACCACGTCGATCTGGCCAGGCTGGACATTGAACAGCCAGCGCGCCTCGATCACCTCCAGCCCCTTGTTCATCAGGGTGGCGGAATCGACCGAAATCTTGCGCCCCATGCTCCAGTTGGGATGGCGGCAAGCGTCGTCCGGCGTGACATGGGCCAGCTCAGCCGCCGCGCGGCTGCGGAAAGGGCCGCCGGATGCGGTGAGAATGATTTTGCGCACGCCGGCGGCGGCCGCGTCGCCAGCGTAACCGGCAGGCAGCGACTGGAAGATCGCGCTGTGCTCGCTATCCACCGGCAGCAATGCCGAACCGCTGGCGCGCACCGCGTCCATGAACAAACGTCCGGCGACGACCAGCGACTCCTTGTTTGCCAGCAAAATGCGTTTGCCGGCGCGCGCGGCGGCCAGGGCGGACGGCAGCCCCGCCGCGCCGACGATGGCAGCCATCACCGCATCCACCTCGGGCAACGCGGCGATCTGCGCCAAGGCGCCGGGCCCATGCATCACCTCGGCGCGAAGGCCGGCGTCCGCCAGCCGGGCGCGCAAGCTGGCCGCCGCGTCGGCGTCGGGCACTGCCAGATATTCGGGATGAAAACGGAGCGCCAACTCGAACAGCTTGTCGAGCTGGCGATGAGCGCTCAGCGCCACCACGCGATAGCGCTCGGGATGACGGGCGATCACGTCCAGCGTATTGCAGCCCACGCTGCCGGTCGCCCCCAGTACGGCAATACCCTGAGGTTTGGTCATGGCAATATTTTCCAGAATTACATGCCGCCCAGCGCGCGCAGGGCGTTGCTGACCGCCAGCACGGCGATCAGGCTGTCTATTCGGTCGTAGACGCCGCCATGGCCCGGCAACAGCCGGCTGCTATCCTTGACCCCGGCCGAACGCTTGAACCAGGACTCCAGCAAATCGCCGCACACACTCACCGCGGTCAGCGGCAAGGCCAGCAACAACAGCCCCCACAGCGGCAACTTGATGTCCAGCCAGCCGAAATGGTCGACCAGCGCCACGTACAAGGCCACGCACACCACCGCGCCGTAAACGCCCTCCCAGCTCTTGCCCGGACTGATGGCCGGCGCCAGCTTGCGGCGTCCGAAGGCCTTGCCGGAGAAGTAGGCAGCGATGTCGGCCACCCACACCAATCCCATCACGGCCAGCAGGGCCAGCGCGTCATGCGCAGAAGCATTGGGACGCCATTCCAGGAAAGCGAACCAGGCCGGCAGCATCAGCACCCAGCCCAATAGCCAGGCAGGCGCGCCGGACGGAATCGCCCAGCGCTTGGCCAGCCAAGCCGGCACCAGCAGCAGCCACAAGGCCAGCACGGCCGCGTGCTCAAAACCTTGCATCCGCCAATGACCGAACCAGGCGGCCGCGGCCAGCAGCGAAGACAGCGCAAGATAGCACGCCTGCTGCGGCAAGGGCATTCTGACCATGCGGGTGTATTCCCACAAGGCCAGAATCACGATCAACCAGGAAAAACCCGCCCAAGCGGCGGCGGGAAACAGAAACAGCGCCGCCAGCATCAGCGGCAAAAGTACGAGCGCGGTCAGAATTCGCGTTATCAGCATGAAGTCAGGGCTTGTCTCGGCGCAGGTGCTCGGGCAATTGCTCGCTGGTGCGGCCAAAGCGGCGCTCACGCTGCCAATAGGAGGTTATCGCCTGCTCCAGCGCCGCGCGATCGAAATCGGGCCACAGCAGATCGGTGAAATACAGCTCGGAATACGCCAGCTGCCACAGCAAGAAATTGCTGATGCGCTGCTCGCCGCCGGTGCGAATGAACAGATCAGGCTCCGGCGCCCACTCCATGCCCAGGTGCTCGCCCAGCATGGCCTCGGTGATTTCTCTCTCGCCGCTGGCGATCAGCTTGTTCACCGCATGAACGATGTCCCAGCGGCCGCCATAGTCCGCCGCGATGGTCAGCACCAGCCCGTCATTGTCTGCGGTCTTGGCCTCGGCCCGGGCGATGCGCTCGGACAGCTCGGCGCTGAAGCGCTCGCGCGAGCCCAACACCTTCAAGCGGATATTGTTGTTGTGGAGCTTGGCCACTTCGTGCTCGAGCGCGCGCAGGAACAAGTCCATCAGGAAGGTCACTTCCTCCTGCGGACGACGCCAGTTCTCGGTAGAGAACGCGAACAGGGTCAGGTAGCCGACGCCCATGTCCTTGCAGGCCTTCACCACCTCGCGAACGGCGTCCAGGCCGCGTTTGTGGCCGGCCACGCGCGGCAGGAAACGCTTCTTGGCCCAGCGGCCGTTGCCATCCATGATGATGGCCACATGCCGGGGCGGCTCGCTCCCCTCCGGCATCGGATTCAAAGAACCGGAAAACAAAGTCCGCCCCTTATACCGCAAGCAGATCGGTTTCTTTGGCGGCCAGCATCTTGTCGATTTCGGCGGTGTACTTGTCGGTCAGCTTCTGAATCTCATCCTGTCCGCGGCGCTCGTCGTCCTCGGTGATGGCCTTGTCCTTCAACAGATTCTTGAATTCGGTGTTGGAATCGCGACGGATGTTGCGCACGGCCACGCGGGCGCCCTCGGCCTCGCCGCGCACCACTTTGATCAGATCCTTGCGGCGCTCTTCGGTCAGCATCGGCATCGGCACGCGGATGATCTCGCCCATGGAGGCCGGATTCAAGCCCAGGTCGGAATCGCGGATGGCCTTTTCAATCTTGGCCAGCATCGGCTTTTCCCACGGCTGAACGCCGATGGTGCGGGCATCGATCAGGGTGACGTTGGCCACTTGATTGACCGGCACGTCGCTGCCGTAATAGTCGACCATGACATGATCCAGAATGCCAGTGTGGGCGCGTCCGGTACGAACCTTGGCCAGGTCGTTCTTGAACGCTTCCAGCGATTTCTGCATTTTTTGTTCGGCGGATTTTTTGATCTCGTTAATCATGTCGCACTCCCGGAATACTTCAAATGACAAGGCGAAAACGGCCGTCATTGCCGTTTTCGCCCTCAGCAATTTTCAAACTCAGCAGTGTACCAGCGTGCCTTCGTCTTCGCCAAGCACGACGCGGCGCAGCGCGCCGTTCTTGAAGATGCTGAACACCTTGATGTTCAGATGCTGGTCGCGGCACAACGCGAAGGCGGTGGCGTCCATCACTTTCAGATTGCGAGAGATGGCTTCGTCGAACGTCACGCTCTGGTAACGCACTGCGTCAGGATTCTTTTTCGGATCGTCGGTGTACACGCCATCCACCTTGGTAGCCTTCAGCATGATGTCGACGTTCATTTCCATGCCGCGCAGCGCCGCGGCGGTATCGGTGGTGAAGAAGGGGTTGCCGGTGCCGGCGGCGAAGATCACCACCTTGCCCTCCTCCAGGTACTGCATGGCCTTGCCGCGCACATAGGGCTCAGCGATCTGCTGCATGGTCAGCGCCGACTGCACGCGGGCGATCAGGCCCGCCTTGGTCATCGCGTCCTTCAGCGCCAGCGCGTTCATCACGGTAGCCATCATGCCCATGTAGTCGGCGGTGGCCCGATCCATGCCCGCCGCAGCCGGCGCGACGCCGCGGAAGATGTTGCCGCCGCCGATCACGATGCCCACTTCAACGCCCAGGCCCACCACCTCCTTGATCTGACCCACGATCTGCTCGATGGTCGAGCGGTTGATGCCATAGCTGTCATCCCCCATCAGGGCTTCGCCGGAAAGTTTCAACAGGATGCGTTTATAGGCGGGAACTTGGCTCATGATGTCCTCGGATTGGCGGTTATGATGTGTTCAATTTGCAAAACGGCACCCTGCAGGCAGGGTGCCGTTGGTAAAGCGGTAAGTCGAAACTTACAGCTTGGCAGCCGCAGCCACTTCAGCTGCGTAGTCTACTACTTTCTTCTCGATGCCTTCGCCCACAACGAACATGGCGAATGCCTTGACCGAGGCTTTTTGCTCGGCCAGCAGCTTCTCGACGGTCACATCCGGGTTCTTGACGAAAGGCTGGCCCAGCAGGGTCACCTCAGCCAGGAACTTGTTGATGCGGCCTTCTACCATCTTGGCGACGATGTCGGCCGGCTTGCCGGACTCGGCAGCCTGCGCGCTGTAGATCTTGCGCTCTTGATCCAGGGTTTCGGAAGAAACCTGGTCCTTGGACACGCAGATCGGCTTGGAAGCGGCGATGTGCATGGCTACATCCTTGCCCACTTGCTCGGCGCCGGCATAGTCGACGATCACGCCGATCTTGGCACCGTGCAGGTAGGTGGCGATCGCGCCTTCGGTCTGGTAGCGAACGAAGCGACGGATGGTCATGTTCTCGCCCAGCTTGGCGATGGCAGCCTTGCGGATGTCTTCCACGGACACGCCGTCGACTTCCACTGCGGACAGCGCTTCGACATCGGCCGGATTGGCGATGACGGCGGCCTTGGCGGCGGCGGCGGCCAGAGCCAGGAAGGTCGGATCCTTGGCGACGAAGTCGGTTTCGCAGTTCACTTCAACCAGGGCGCCAACGCCGGCTTCCACGTGGGAGCCGATGATGCCTTCGGCGGCCAAGCGGCCAGCCATCTTGGAAGCCTTGTTGCCGGACTTGATGCGCAGAATTTCTTCAGCCTTGGCCGCGTCGCCATCAGCTTCAACCAGCGCCTTCTTGCACTCCATCATGCCGAGGCCGGTGGCCACGCGCAGATCCGAAACCATTTTTGCGGTGATTTCCGCCATCTTGCTACTCCTGAATGATTTAGATTACGTGAATGTTCGGGTCCAAAAAAAGGGGCTTTCGCCCCTTTTCCGCTTATTCGGCCTGGGCCGTTTCAGCAGCGGCGACGATCTCTTGCAGAGAGTGCGCACGACCTTCCAGTACCGCATCGGCGATGCCGCGAGCGTACAGGCGGATGGCGCGGGAGGAGTCGTCGTTGCCCGGAACCACGTAATCGATGCCGTCCGGGGAGTTGTTGGTATCAACAACGCCGATCACCGGGATACCCAGTTTCTTGGCTTCGACAATGGTGCCCTTCTGGTAGCCAGTATCGATAACGAAGATGGCGTCCGGCAGGCCCTTCATATCCTTGATACCGCCCAGCGAGCGTTCCAGCTTGTCAACTTCGCGTTGCAGGTCCAACAGCTCTTTCTTGTTGTAACCGGTGTCAGCGCCTTCCAGGATGGCACGCTTCTCTTCAAGACGCTTGATGGACTGCTTCACGGTCTTGTAGTTGGTCAGCATGCCGCCGAGCCAGCGGTGATCAACAAACGGCATGCCAGCGCGGGCAGCTTCTTCACGGACGATCTCACGCGCCTGACGCTTGGTACCAACAAACATTACGGTACCCTTGTTGGCGGCCAGACGACGCACATAATCCTGGGCGCTGATGAACAGCGGCAGAGTCTTTTCCAGGTTGATGATGTGGATCTTGTTGCGGCTGCCAAAGATGTACTGAGCCATCTTCGGGTTCCAGAAACGGGTTTGGTGGCCGAAATGAACGCCGGCCTCAAGCATTTGACGCATGGTAACGTTGGTGGACATGCAAAAACTCCTAAAAGGGTTAAGCCTCCATCCGCGCAGACAACCCGAAGCGAACAGGCCGCTCAGGCACCCTTTGGCGCGGATGTGCGTAGTTTGGATTGAAATTCCCCGCCACGACGGCAGGGAACACGAGATTCTAGCATCGTAGAACGCCGCAACTCAAGCCTTTCCCTCGTCTTCCAGCGCCTGGCGGCGCCTGCGCAGCCGATTGCGTACCACCCACGCGACAAACCAGACCGGCAGCGCGCCCAGAAAGAAAAACACCGCCGCGCCAGCCGCCACGCTGCGCTGGCCCACGGCCAGCATCAGCACCGCGTACAGCCAGCCCATCAACACGATGATCAACGCCATAAATTAAACATTCGTTTGAATTTCAGGACAAATACATCAACAATACAGCGAACTTCCCAACCAGCCCACCCCAAGCGCCATGCAAACCGCCATTACCCGCCTATTCGGCATCCAGCACCCCTTGCTCTGTCCCGGCATGAGCTACATCGCCACGCCGGAACTGGTCGCCGCGGTCAGCAATGCCGGCGGCCTGGGCATACTCGCCACCGGCCCGCTGAACGCCGAACAGACCCGCTCCGCCATCCGCCGCATCCGCGAACTGACCGACAAGCCGTTCGGCATCGGCTGCACGCTGATGATGCCCGGCGCCGCCGACAACGCCCAAGTCGCGCTGAAGGAGCGGGCGCCGGTGATCAATTACTCGCTCGGCAAAGGCGACTGGATAGCCAAAGCCGCGCACGCCTATGGCGGCAAGGTGCTGGCCACCGTGGTGACGGAAAAGCACGCCAAATCAGCCGAAAAATGCGGCGCGGACGCCTTGCTGGTCACCGGCCACGAAGCTGCGGCCCACGGCGGCAGCGTCACCTCGCTGGTGCTGACCCCCGCCATCCGCCGCGCAAGCGCGCTGCCCATTGTCGCGGCGGGCGGCTTCGCCGACGGCGCCGGCCTGATCGCCGCCCTGGCGCTGGGCGCCGACGCGGTGGCCATGGGCTCGCGCCTGGCGATGACGCGCGAAAGCCCGGTGCACGCCGCCACCAAAGAGATGGTGCTGCAGCGCGGCGCGGCGGACACGCTTTACTCGAAAAATTTCGACGGACTGTGGTGCCGGATGATGGACACCCCCGCCTCCCGCCGCGCCTGCCGCAAGCCGCTGGGCCTGCTGCCAGCAGCTTTCCGCGCCAGCCAAATGGCGCGGCGCATGGGCATGCCGGTGATGAAAGTGGCGATAGGCGGCATGCTCAGCCAGCCGCAAGCGCTGCGCCAGCTTGCGCTGTTCGGCGCCGCCACCGAATCCATCCGCCTGGCGATACAGGAGGGAAACCATGAAAAAGGCGTGCAATTGATCGGCCAGGCTCAAGGACTGATAGACGACGTGCCCAGCGTCGCTGAGTTGTTCGCCCGGGTCATGGCCGACGCCCAGGCCTGCCGGGCGCGCATCGCCAGCCTTTAATTTCCAAAAACAACAAAACAGCCCGCCGCAATTCGACGGGCTGCTTGCGCTCACCTTGCAGGACGGCTTACTTCCATAGTTTCCACCACGGCATCTCTTCGACCATCCACGGCTTGTTCAGATACTGGCTCTGCGGGTAGTTCAGCGCCAGCACCCGGTGGGCGTCGTCGCGCAGCTGCGGCAACTGCAGCTTGTCGTAAGCCGCCACCATGATGGCCAGCGCCTCTTCCGGGTACTTGGTGTTGGCATAATCCTTGACCACGCCCTGGGCTCGGTTCGCCGCGGCCAGATAGGCGCCGCGCTTCATGTAGTAGCGCGCCACGTGCATCTCGTTGCCGCCCAGCGCGTCCACCAGGCGAATCATCTTCGCCTTGGCGTCCGGGGCGTAAGTGCTATTGGGGAAGCGGGTTGTCAGCTCGCGGAAGGCGGCGAAGGCCTCGCGCGCGGCGCGCGGATCCCGCTCGCTCATGTCCTGGCCGGCCCATTTGGCGAGCAGGCCCGAATCATCGTTGTAATACACCAAACCCTTCAGATAATAGATGTAATCAAGGTTGGGATGCGTGGGATGCAGCTTGATGAAGCGATCGGCGGAAGCGATGGCCAACTCGGGCTCGCCGTCCTTGTAATGGGTATAGGCCAGGTCCATTTGGGCCTGCTGCGCGTAGCGGCCGTAGGGGAAACGCGCTTCCAGCGTTTCATACAGCTTGACTGCGCGGGTATAATTCCCGCTGTTCAACTCATCGTGGGCTTCCGAATAGAGCTTCTCCACGGTCCAACCGCGCGTTTCGTCGTAGGTTTCCGTGGTTGCACACCCGGCAAGCCCCACCATCACCAACATAGCTGCAACAACGTATCTTTTCATGACTGATCCTTACATTGACCCGGACGATTATAGCGACATCTCGGAAAACGAGGTATCCACCACGCAACTTCTTGAGGTGCCGCTTTCGCTATGCGGCGAACGGCTTGACGCCGCGCTGGCCAAGCTGCTGCCCGATTACTCACGCAGCCGGCTGACTCAATGGGTCAAAGACGGGCTGGTGAAGGTGGACGGCCAGGCGGTCGCGCCCAAGACCAAGATGCTGGGCGGCGAGAAGCTGGAAGTCACGCTGCAGCTCACCAATGAAGAAATGGCCTTCCAGCCGGAGCCGATGGATCTGTCCATCGTGTTCGAGGACGACCACATCCTGGTGATCAACAAGCCTGCCGGCCTGGTGGTGCACCCCGCCGCCGGCAACTGGAGCGGCACCTTGCTCAACGGCCTGCTGCACCACTGCCCGGCGCTGGCCAACGTACCACGCGCCGGCATCGTCCACCGGCTGGACAAGGACACCTCCGGCCTGATGGTGGTGGCCAAGACCGTGCCGGCGCAAACCGAGCTGGTGCGCCAGATGCAGGCGCGCACCGTCAAGCGCGTCTACCGCGCCATCGCCGACGGCGTGGTGCCCTTTGACGGCACCATAGACGCCAATATCGGCCGCGACGCGAACAACCGCCTGAAAATGGCTGTGCTGAAGTTCGGCGGCAAGCCGGCCATCACCCATATCCGCGTACTGGAACGCTTCGCCAGCCACTCGCACATCGAGTGCAAGCTGGAAACCGGCCGCACCCACCAGATTCGCGTCCACATGCGCGAAGCCGGACATCCGTTGGCCGGCGACCCGGTGTATGGCAATCCGCGCCACAAGATGGATGAAGACATCGCCGCCGGCGTCAGGGCGCTGGGCCGCCAGGCGCTACACGCTTTCGCGCTGGCGCTGATTCATCCCGCCTCCGGCGAAGAACGCAGCTGGAAAGCGCCGCTGCCGGACGACTTCCGCGCCCTGCTGGGCCTGCTGCGCGGCGACGGCGCGGCGGCGGACGACGAAACCTTCGCCCATGGCGATGGCGAGGATGACGAAGATTGGGACGATGACGACGATGATGACGGCGACGTCGAGGTGATCTATGCCCGATAAGGACTGGATCGAGGCCGACTGGCCCGCCCCCGCCCGGGTCCGCACGCTGGCGACCACGCGCAACGGCGGCGCCAGCCAGCCGCCCTACGCCAGCCTGAACCTGGGCGCGCATGTCGGCGACGATCCGGAGGCCGTGGCGGTCAACCGCGCGCGGCTGCGAGACGAGCTGCCCGCCGAGCCGGCATGGCTCAACCAGGTGCACGGCATCGTTGTGGTCGACGCGGCAACCGTCGGCGACGCCGCGCCCGATGCCGACGCCAGCTTCGCCCGCGAGCCGGGCGTCGTCTGCGCGGTCATGACCGCCGACTGCCTGCCGGTGCTGCTGTGCGACGAGCAAGGCCGCGCGGTGGCCGCCGCCCACGCCGGCTGGCGCGGACTGTGCGGCGGCGTGATCGAAGCCGCCGTCGCCGCGATGAGCGAGCCGCCAGCGCGGCTGATGGCCTGGCTGGGCCCGGCCATCGGCCCCGACGCCTTCGAAGTCGGCGCCGAAGTCCGCCAGGCCTTCCTGGCCAAAGATCCGGCCGCCGCCGCAGCCTTCGTCGACATCGGCGACGGCAAATACCTGACCGACATCTATGCCCTGGCCAGGCTGCGGCTGGAAAAGCTGGGCGTCGCGCGCGTCTACGGCGGCGACTTCTGCACCGTGATAGACCGCGGCCGCTTCTTCTCCTACCGCCGCGACGGCGTCACCGGCCGCATGGCCTCGCTGATCTGGCTGGAAGACTGACCATCCCCAGTCCCGCCCTCCCGCGGGCTGGCCAGCCGCTCCCTTCCGATGCGATTGACCGCGCGCCGCCACTCGAACATCATATCCGTTTGTTCGCACACGGATACCGTTCATGGACATCGCCATCGTCACGCTGGACAGCTTCAATGAACTCGACTCACTGATCGCCGCCGGCGTACTCGGCCGCATGGTCCCGCACGGCTGGAGCGTTCGCATCTGTTCGCCCGTCCCCGTCGTGCAATCCCGCAGCGGCACCCGCCTGCAGCGACAGGAAGACCTGTCTTACGCCTACCGCGCCGACGCGGTGCTGATTGGCAGCGGCTGGCGCACTCGCGACTGGATTGAAGACGACGTCATCATGAGCCAGCTGCGGCTGGATCCCGCCCGGCAACTGATCGGGGCTCAATGCTCAGGCGCGCTGGTGCTGCACAAATTGGGGCTGCTGTCCGACGGCATCGCCTGTACCGATGCCCTGACGCGGCCCATCCTGGAAGAGCGTGGCGTCGAGGTCGCTCCCCGCGCCTTCCGCGCCGTCGGCAACATCGCCACCGCCGGCGGCTGCATGGCTTCGCAGTACCTGGCCGCTTGGACGCTGCTGCGCCTGGCCGGCGAGGACCGCGCGCGGGAAATCCTGTCCTATGTCGCGCCAGTCGGCGAGGAAGCCGCTTTCGTCGAAAAAAACCTCTCCATCATCGCCACCGCGCCGGAGCCCGTCGCGGGATGAAGATCGCCTCCCTCGCCAACCTGGCCCCGGACGATATCCACGCCTGCTTTCTGGAAGCTTTCAGCGACTACGTGGTGCCGGCGCAGCCCAGTCCGGCACAGCTGCGCGCCATGCTGCAGCGGCGGGGGTGGGCGCCGGAACTGAGCGCGGGCGCGTGGCTGGATGGCGAGCTGGCAGGCTTCTGGCTATCCGCCGCACCCTCGATCGATGGCGAAACCGAAGGCTACTGCATTGCGGCAGGCATCGCCCCCCGCGCCCGCCGCCGCCGCGCGCTGACCGACATGGCCGGCATGGTCGGCCGGCTCCTGTCCGCCCGCGGCATCCGCCGCCAAAGGCTGGAAGTGATAGAGGGCAACCAGCGGGCGCTGCAGGCTTACGCCGCGCTGGGTTTCGTTCCGCTGCGGCAGCTGGACTGCTTCCAGATCCAGGCCGAAATCCGGCCTCGCCGCCCCTGGCCGATCCATGTCCGCGCAGGCTTCGATCCCGCGGACTGGCCAGCGCCGGACAATCTGGCCTACCCGCCGGCCGTGCCCAACCGCCGCGAGTCCCTGCTGCGCGTCGCGCCTGAGTTGCGCTGGCTGACCGTAGATCAAGATGGCGCCATGCTGGGCTCGCTGCTGATGTCCGCAAATGGCGAAGTGGCGGAGCTCCAAGTGACGCCGCCCGCCCGCCGGCAAGGCATAGCCAGCCAATTGCTCTCCGCTGCCCAGAAGCTCTCCCCGGACGGACGGCTGGGCTTCAACAACGCAGACCGCCGCGATCTGGCCCTCATTTCCCTGCTTCTGCGCCACCAGGCAAGGTATCGCTTGTCGCAATGGGAAATGATCAAGCCCAACCCGAGCTGAGACTCGCCAAGCCCGGCATTCCCCGCCGCCGATGATAAAATACAGAGAGGGATGGCGCGCCATTCCCCTCTTGCCGCCCCCACGCGGACGGCGCCGGACAACTGCGCTCCCGTCGGCACGGCCGGCGCGGCGCATTCATCAGGACCCGCAGAGCATGACCCCGCAACAACAAGCCGAATGGCAGCAAAAGCTGATCGCCGTGCTGGAAAGCCAGCCACCCGACAATGACGGCGCGCACGACCTCAGCCACCTCCACCGCGTTTGGGCCGTAGCCCGCAAACTGCTGGCGCATTACCCGGAAGCCGATCCCGTCGTCGTCATGGCCGGCAGCTATTTGCACGACCTGGTCAATCTTCCCAAGAACCATCCGCAACGCCAGCAAGCCTCGCGCTGGTCAGCCGAACGCGCGCGCGAACTACTGGCCGGCAGCGGACTGGGCGGCGCGCAGCTGGACAATCTCGCCCATGCCATCGAGGCCCATAGCTACTCCGCCGCCATCCCTCCGCGCACGCTGGAGGCCAAGATCGTCCAGGACGCCGACCGGATGGACGCGCTGGGCCCGGTGGGACTGGCACGCATGTTCTACGTGTCGGGCCGCATGGGCCGGGCGCTCGCCCACCCGCTGGACCCCCTGGCGGAACATCGAGGTCCGGACGATCAGGCATGGGCAATAGACCATATCGACGTCAAGCTAGCCAAATTGCCCGGCATGATGCAGACCGAGGCCGGACGGATAATGGCGGAACGCAAGCTGGAATGGCTGCTGCGTTTCCGCGATGAATTCTGCCGAGACTGGATGGCCCGCTAAGCCGAAACGGACGGAGAGCTTGCCGCGATGATGATCAAGAAGCTGCCGCGCAACACGCAAGGCCGGGACTGGGTGGTCGGCGACATCCACGGCTGCTTCTCCCAGTTGAGCCGCCTGCTCAAGATCATCGCCTTCGATCCCGCCCGCGACCGGCTGCTGTCGGTCGGCGATCTGGTGGATCGCGGCCCGGACAGCCATATGGCCGGCGAGTGGCTGGCGCAGCCCTGGTTCCACGCCGTGCGCGGCAATCACGAGCAGATGGCGCTGGACGCGATGCGCAATCCGCAGGCAGACCAGGAGCGCCATCTGCGCAACGGCGGCCGCTGGCTGGCCGATCTTGGGCCAGCCGAGCGCGACGCCTGTCTCGCCGCCCTTTCCCACTTGCCGCTGGCGCTGGAAATCGACGTCGAGGGCGGCAAGATAGGCGTGGTCCACGCCGACTGCCCGGACAACGACTGGACCACGCTGGCCGCCAAACTGGAGGCGGACAATCCCAGCGAGCGAGACTACGACGTGCTGCTGTGGGCGCGCGACCGCGCGCTGAACGGCGGAGGCGGGACCGTCGCCGGCGTTGACTTGATGCTGGTTGGCCACACGCCCCAGCCCCACGCGGTGTTGTACGACAACGTGATGCATCTGGACACCGGCGCCGTGTACGGCGGCAGGCTCACCCTGTTTTGCCTCCACGACTTCGTCGAAGTCTCGCTGCCCGCCAGTTTCGAATGCCTGGCCCGCTTTCAGCTGCATTAGACGCGCCGGCTCCTCGCCGTTAGAATCGCGCTCCACAGAACAAGGAAACGCCATGGCCGAGCGCAAGAAGAAAACCGCAGCCCCCAAACCCGGCCAACAGGAGCGCCGCGCGCAAGAACAGCGCTACCTGCAAGCCGAGCAGGCTTGCCGCCTGCTGACCGGACTGCTGGAGGAGCTGGCCGCCGAAGGCCGGCTGGACGGCAACGAAGCCGCGTCCCAATACCTGAACTCCACCCGTGCCTACTTTCGCCGCATCCGCAACGGCAAGGTGATGGGGCCGGCCGACTTCACCGCTGCGGCCGACGTCTGCGCCAGCGCGCGCCGGGCTCTCGCCGCTCTCGATCCCGAGCTGGCCTTCGCCGGATTGCCGCAGGCCCCCGCCCTGGGCGCCGCGCTGGATCAGGGTGCGCGCGTCATTGAGGACATGAAGCGGGTCAAGGCCGGA